>NZ_CP113343.1:634092-951138 GCF_026683955.1 Arthrobacter sp. MMS18-M83
AACCACAAACGTTGTCACAAGCGGACAACCGACGGGTACCAGGGCCGGGCGCCTAACATGCAGCCCGGCCAATCCATGCAGAGAGAAATGAGGACGGATCCTCGTGGTGAAGACTACAGACATCACCCTTGGCACCATCGCCAAGGACCTGAAAAAGTCGCCCAGCGACGCACTCGTGATAGGCATCGGGCAGGGTCCTGACGGACCGGTTCTGCTCGGGAACCCGCTGAGCGCCAAGGCCGCGGAATCCCTCGCCGCCTCACTGGGACTCCTGGGCATCACGGGAGCACCCGATCAGGTTCACCGTCTGCCAGGTCTTCCGGAGACCGGCTCGGGCGTTCTTGTCCTGGCGGGTGTCGGCAAAGTGGCCGACGACGCTCCCCTCGCTGATGAAGCCCTGCGCCGCGCTGCGGGATCCGCCGTCCGCCAACTGGCTGGCCTGTCTTCCGTGACGCTCGCCCTCCCGACGGCGTCCCTCGCCGATGTCGCAGCTGTCGCCGAAGGCGCCGTGCTCGGTTCCTATTCCTACACCGAGCACCGCTCCAGCAAGGACGGCCTCAAGGATCCGGTCGGCAAGGTCCTGATCCACACTGCCCTTGACGGCAAGGAAGTCCAGACCTCGCTTGACCGGGCGTTGCTCGTGGGACGCGCGGTCAACGCCACCCGTACGCTGGTCAACCAGCCGCCAAGCCACCTTTACCCGGAGTCCTTTGCCGAAGCTGCCAAGGAACTGTCCAAGGGACTCCCCGTCAAGGTGACCGTGTGGGACGAGAAGCGCCTTGAGAAAGACGGCTTCGGCGGAATCCTGGGCGTCGGAAAGGGTTCAACCCGCCAACCGCGCCTCGTCAAGGTGGAGTACGCGCCGGCGAAGGCCACCAAGAAGATCGCGCTCGTGGGCAAGGGCATCACATTCGACACTGGCGGCATTTCGATCAAGCCGGCCCTCGGCATGGGCGACATGAAGAGCGATATGGCGGGAGCCGCCGTCGTACTTAATACTGTCTTGGCCGTCGCGGGACTCGGGTTGCCGGTCAAGGTGACCGCTTGGCTCTGCATCGCCGAGAACATGCCGTCCGGCGCTGCACAGCGCCCGGCGGATGTCCTCACGGTCTACGGGGGCAAGACGGTTGAGGTCCTCAACACCGACGCCGAGGGACGCCTGGTCATGGCCGACGGCCTGGTCGCGGCTAGCCTCGAACAGCCGGATGCCATCATCGACGTCGCAACGCTCACCGGTGCACAATTGATCGCCCTCGGCGACCGTACTGCAGGCGTCATGGGCTCGGATGCTGTCACCGGTGCGCTCAAGTCCGCCGCCGACCGCGCAGGCGAGCTCGTCTGGCCGATGCCGCTGCCGGAAGAACTGCGGGCAAGCCTCGATTCGCAAGTGGCGGACATTGCCAACATCGGCGAACGCCACGGCGGAATGATGACCGCGGCCGTTTTCCTGCGCGAGTTCGTCGGCAAGGACGCAGAGGGCAAACAAATCCCCTGGGCACACGTCGACATCGCCGGCCCGTCCTTCAACAACGGAAGCCCTTACGGCTACACGCCCAAGCAAGGCACCGGTTGCACCGTCCGGACGCTGCTCGCCTACGTCGAAGACGTGCTGGCAACCGCCTGAACCAGCCTCCACGTGGGGCCGGTTCATGACCGGCCCCACGGCCCGACGTGAGTCTGGCCACAAGCGCCCCACAAAAGCCTCGGCAGGGTGGAGCATGGATAAGTGGTTCGCTAAGGTGAACCACGGTAGTCACAAATGCAAGAGAACTTCGGTGCTGGCATAATCGCGGCAGTACAAGTTCCAAGACCAGATGACGCGTAGTCGCGTGTCATCGCTCACGCGAGGGAGCGTCCTAGTGGCCGATCAGGCAACTGCGCAAGAATTCGACATCCTGGTACTCGGTGGCGGCAGCGGCGGCTACGCCACGGCTCTGCGTGCCGTTCAGCTTGGTTTCACCGTTGGTCTCGTCGAGAAGGCAAAGCTCGGCGGCACCTGCCTGCACAACGGGTGTATCCCCACCAAGGCACTGCTGCACTCTGCCGAACTGGCCGATCACGCACGCGATTCCGCCAAGTACGGCGTCAACGTCACGTTGGACAGCATCGACATCACCGCCGTGAACGCTTACAAGGACGGAATCGTCGCCGGTAAGTACAAGGGCCTGCAGGGACTCATTAAGTCCAAGGGCATCACGGTCATCGAAGGCGAAGGCAAGCTCCAGGGCACCGACACCGTAGTAGTCAACGGCACTGCGTACAAGGGCAAGAACATCGTTCTCGCCACCGGCTCGTACTCCCGTTCGCTGCCCGGCCTCGAAATCGGCGGCCGCGTCATCACTTCCGACGAAGCGCTGACCATGGACTACATCCCGAAGAGTGTCATCGTCCTCGGCGGCGGCGTCATCGGTGTCGAATTCGCTTCTGTATGGAAGTCCTTCGGCGTCGACGTCACGATCGTTGAAGGCCTCCCTTCCCTGGTTCCCAACGAAGACACCGCCATCGTCAAGAACCTTGAGCGCGCCTTCAAGAAGCGCGGCATCAAGTTCAGCACCGGCGTCTTCTTCCAGGGCGTGGAGCAGGACGACAACGGCGTGAAGGTCACCTTGGTTGACGGCCAGACCTTCGAAGCCGATCTCCTCCTGGTTGCCGTAGGCCGCGGCCCGGTCACCGCCAACCTTGGCTACGAAGAAGCAGGTATCACCCTCGACCGAGGCTTCGTCATCACCAACGAACGCCTGCACACCGGCGTCGGCAACGTCTACGCCGTCGGCGACATCGTCCCCGGCGTCCAGTTGGCCCACCGCGGGTACCAGCAGGGCATCTTCGTCGCCGAAGAGATCGCGGGCCTGAACCCGGTGGTCGTTGAAGACGTGAACGTCCCGAAGGTCACTTTCTGCGAACCTGAAATCGCCACCGTTGGCTACACCGAAAAGGGGGCCAAGGAGAAGTTCGGCGAGGACCAGGTCCAGACCCAGGAATACAACCTGGCCGGCAACGGCAAGAGCTCCATCCTGGGCACCGGCGGTATCGTGAAGGTCGTCCGCCAGAAGGACGGCCCCGTCGTCGGTATCCACATGATCGGCTCCCGCATGGGTGAACAGATCGGCGAAGCACAGCTGATCGTCAACTGGGAAGCACACCCGGAGGACGTGGCTCAGTTCATCCACGCGCACCCGACGCAGAACGAGACCCTGGGCGAAGTCCACCTCGCCCTGGCGGGCAAGCCGCTCCACGGCTAAGTCTTCACGCAAGACACCCGGTCCTCCGCCCGCACGGACTGCGGGCGCAGGACCCCAGCAGGCACCACTCATCCGCACTAAAGATCAATAAGGAGAACGGGGACGACATGTCTGAATCCGTTAACTTGCCCGCCCTTGGTGAAAGCGTCACCGAAGGCACCGTCACTCGCTGGCTCAAGCAGGTTGGTGACCGAGTGGAAGTCGACGAGCCCCTGCTCGAAGTTTCCACCGACAAAGTAGACACTGAAATCCCGTCTCCTATTGCCGGCATCATCGAAGAGATCCTCGTAGCTGAAGACGAGACCGCCGAAGTCGGCGCTCCCTTGGTCCGGATCGGCAGCGGCAGCAATGGCGCAGCAGCTCCCGCAGCAGCACCTGTGGCAGAAGCACCGGCCGCCCCCGCAGCCGAGCCGGCTGCGGCATCCGCAGCAGCTCCTGCCGCCGCATCGGGCCACGATGTGACCCTCCCGGCCCTCGGCGAAAGTGTCACCGAAGGCACGGTAACCCGCTGGCTCAAGGCCGTCGGCGACACCGTCGAGGTCGACGAGCCCCTCCTCGAGGTGTCCACCGACAAGGTCGACACCGAAATCCCCTCCCCTGTTGCCGGTACCCTGCTGGAAATCCGCGTCAACGAAGACGACACCGCTGAAGTCGGATCAGTCCTGGCCGTCATCGGCTCCGGCGCCCCCGCCGCCGCTGCACCGGCACCCGAAGCTGCTCCCGCACCAGCCGCAGCCGCTCCGGCCGCCGCCCCCGCTTCTGCTGCCCCCGCGCCCGTTGTTGAGGCAGTACCGGCAGCAGCACCCGCCGCCCCGCCAGCTCCGGCCCCGGTTGCCGAGTCCGCAGCAGCCGCAGCTCCGGCCCCGGTCACAACAGAATCCGGATACGTCACCCCCCTCGTCCGCAAGCTTGCCAACCAGAACGGTGTCGACATCACCACCGTGACGGGCACCGGCGTCGGCGGCCGGATCCGGAAGCAGGACGTGCTCGCCGCGGCCGAGGCAAAGAAGGCAGCAGCTGCCGCTCCCGCGCCGGCCTCCGCAGCTCCTGCGGCCCCCAGCAAGCCTGCCGCCGCTCCCGTGGTTGCCTCTTCGCTGCGCGGGACCGTGGAAAAGGCTCCGCGCATCCGCCAGGTCATCGCCCGCCGCATGCGCGAGTCACTCGAAACCTCCACGCAGCTGACCCAGGTGCACGAGGTCGACATGACCAAGATCGCCAAGCTCCGGCTCAAGGCCAAGGGTTCCTTCGAAGCCCAGAACGGCGTCAAGCTCACGTTCCTACCGTTCATCGCCAAGGCCGTCGCTGAAGCACTGAAGCAGCACCCCAAGCTGAACGCTGCCTACGACGAAGCCAAGCAGGAAATCACCTACCACAACGCGGAACACCTCGCGATTGCTGTAGACACGGACAAGGGCCTCCTGGTCCCGGTTATTTCCGACGCCGGCAACCTGAACCTTGCAGGCCTGGCCAGCAAGATCGCCGACGTCGCCGGCCGCACCCGCCAGGGAAAGATCGGTCCTGACGAGCTGTCCGGCGGCACCTTCAGCATCACCAACATCGGTTCTGTGGGCGCCCTGTTCGACACGCCGATCATCAACCAGCCGCAGGTGGGAATCCTCGGCACCGGTGCCATTGTCAAGCGCCCGGTGGTGGTTGCCGACGAGAACGGCGATGACTCGATCGCCATCCGCTCCATGATGTACCTGTCCCTGACGTACGACCACCGCTTGGTTGACGGCGCCGACGCCGGCCGTTTCCTGCAGACCCTCAAGGCCCGCCTTGAGGAAGGTTCCTTCGAAGCTGACCTGGGTCTCTGATTCCAGTCATGACGTAGCGTCGAACCGCCTAACGGCGCGGATCACGACGACGGGGCAGGCTCCGGTGGGAAACCGCCGGAGCCTGCCCCGCTTTGTGCTCGCACTTTGCTCCGTGGCTTTGCTACGGCACGTAGAAGATTCTGGCTAAGCTGGAGCCATGAGTATTCTCTTCAACGTCCTGCTGTTCTTGCACATCGTCGGCGCAGCCATGATTGTGGGCTTCTGGATCGCCACCATGAAGCAGCCGACCGTCCACCCACGTCAGCGGGATGGCGCATTCGTGCAGCTGATCACCGGCATTGCCATGATGGGAATCCTGCCCATGCTGCCCAATGCCCACCCTGATTACTTCAAACTCGGTATCAAGTTCGCCATCGGCCTCGCCGTGGCCGTGCTCGCCGTCATTGGCTCGCGCAAGGTCAAGAAAGGCGAACCGGTCTCCACCGGCCTGGCACATGGCGTCGGCGGACTGGCCTTGATCAACATCGCCATCGCCACGATCTGGCAGTAGTTCCCGATCGATAAGCGGCCGTCTGGACCCACCGTCCAGGCGGCCGTTGCCGTTTGGCCGTGGCGGTCACAATCCTCTGAGAGCGGACAAGCGCTGCGCCGCCGTCGTCGAATCCTTAGGATTGAACCCGGTGGCATCCGGCATCCGGATGCCAATTCGCAACGACGCTGAGGAGTGGACATGGCTACAACACGCACCGCACACACCGTATGGAACGGCAACCTGATCGAAGGCGCCGGCAACACCACGCTGGACAGCTCCGGACTCGGAAACTTCGACGTCACTTGGAAGGCCCGCGCGGAGTCCGCAGAGGGTAAGACCAGCCCGGAAGAGTTGATTGCTGCAGCACACTCGGCATGCTTCTCGATGGCCTTCAGCAACGGCGTGGCAGGCGCAGGCTTCACCCCCGAAGAGGTCAACACCAAGGCCGACGTCACATTCCAGCCAGGTGTTGGCATCACCGGCGTCCACCTCACTGTGAGCGCACGCATCCCGGGTGTCTCCGAGGAAGAATTCCAGCGCCTGGCCGAAGACGCCAAGGTGAACTGCCCGGTCTCACAGGCACTCCGAGCAACCCCGATCACGCTGGAAGCCTCTTTGGCTTCCTAGCACTAAGCGCGAAAGGCCCCGCCAACTCCCCGTCTCAGGGGTTGGCGGGGCCTTTCGCGTTTGCCGATCCAGGGCCTTTGCCAGGCGGGTTGGTTCAGCCCTGTTGCGGCCTGGCGGGCAGTGCGCCCGGACGGACCTTACGGTAGCCTTCGCGCAGCGGAGGCCGGTCAGTGGGCAATTCCTGGACCATTTCCTTGAGCGCGCCGATCCCGTACTCCAACTGGGGATCCATGCCCGCTGCGTAAGCGTGCGGCGGGAACACTACTTCGATGTCGGGCTCAACCCCGAAGTTCTCCACGCTCCAGCCGATGCCGCCGGAGAACCACGTGGCATAACGCGGCTGGGTCACACCCGTGCCGTCAGCCAAGGAGAAGCGGTTGTCGATGCCCACAACGCCACCCCAAGTCCGCGTGCCGATGACGGGGCCGATGCCGCGGAGCTTGGACACCTGCGTGATGATGTCGCCGTCGGAGCCCGCGAATTCGTCGGCGAGGATAATGACCGGTCCCCGCGGAGCGTGTTGGGGGTACGTTCGTGCCTTTTCGCCCCGGGGCATGCTCCAACCCGTGACCTTGCGGCCGATCAGCTCAGCCACCAGTTGAGACGTGTGGCCGCCGCGGTTGCGCCTGACATCAACAATCAACCCGTCCAGGGCGGTCTCGGTATCGAGATCCCTGTGAAGCTGTGCCCAGCCATTGGCCATCATGTCCGGCACGTGCAGGTAGCCGAACTTTCCATCCGAGGCCTCGCGTACGGTACGCCGGTTGGCATGTATCCATTCCTGGTACCGCAGGCGTTCCTCGTCCTTCACCGGAACCACGGCAATACGCCGCTGCCGACCGGCCGCGTCCCCGTGTCCATCTCCATTGAGGAGCGTGAGTTCCACGGTGCGGCCAGCAGCGCCCACCAGTTGTTTTGCAGGAGTGCGGTCCGCTGAAAGCCCGACGCCGTCAATCGCCAAGACGACGTCGCCCACCTTCGCGTCGGCTCCGGGTCGCGTCAACGGCGAGTTGGACAGGGGGTCTGAGGAGTCTCCCGCGAGGATGCGCGTGATCTTCCAGCCAGCCTCCGTGAACTTAAGATCGGCACCGAGTCGGCCCTGTCCGTTGCTTCCGGGTTCACCCGCAGCCGCCGGACGTACATAGGCGTGGGAGGTGCCGAGTTCGCCATGGAGTTCCCACAGGAGGTCCACCAGGTCGTCGTGCGATCCCAGGCGTTCGACGACGGGACGGTACAGGCGGTGCACCCCTTCCCAGTCCTGGCCGGCCATGTCCTCGGTCCAGAAGAAGTCCCGCTGCAGCCGCCATGCTTCGTCGAACGCTTGCCCCCACACAGCCAGCGGATCCATGATGACCCGGATTCGGTTGAGTTCAACGTTGACGCGCTCACTTGAGTCATCATCAACCTTGGTGTCCGAGGGCACGGCAATAACATGCTTGTCGTTGACGAAGACCAGTTTCTTGCCGTCGCCCGACACCCGGTAGCGCTCAACCGCCGAAGCCAAGGTGACCTGCTTTTGCTTCGAAAGCTCGTAGCGGACCAAAGCGGGAGCCGGTGCCTTGTCCTGCACCTTCCCCCGGCCCTCCCCTGTAACACCTGAAAGCGGGGTGTCGAACCACAACAGCGCCTCGCCGGCTGCAGAAAGATCCGAGTAGTTGCCTTGCGGGACCGGGACGCCGATGACGCGCAGTGCCAGGCCATCAAGGTCCACCCGGACACGGACAGTCGAACCCGCACCGTCCTTCGCGCCGCCCGTCGCACCGTCCTTCGCATCGGCCGTCGTCTCTGCGGCAGCCTCGGCCTCCTCAAACAGGTCTACGACCGGCCCGAAGGGAGAGGGAGTGCCCGCCGCGAGAGCCACGAGGTACGGCTTGATCGGGCTGGGGAAGGACAAATCGAAGGCGTGGCCGTCGTAGACGGGATCAAAACTGCGATTCGACAGGAACGCCAGGAACTTGCCGTCGGGGGTGAATGCCGGTGATTCGTCACAGAAACGGCCGTCGGTGACATCCACAATGTCTTCCGGGCTGGCTGTATTGACCATCCGCAGCTTGCTCCGCGACCCAAACGACGTCACAGGTTCGGACCACGCAAGCCATTGTGAGTCCGGCGACCACGCGAGTCGGTCAATGCTGCCATCCCCCACGCTCACAACCAGCGACAAAGTGCCGCTGTCCGTGTCGGCAAGGTAGACGTCACCGAATGCTGTACCGACAGCAAGCCGTCGGCCGTCAGGGCTGGCCTCAAGGGCGCTTGGGCGGGCTGCCCTGGGGAAGTCGATCCGCTGGAAATCAACCCGCAGCTCGTCCGCCTGGCCCCCCGGAACGACGTCGAACGCTGCTGTGCTGCCCTCTGAAGCCGGAGCGGCTTCCGTGTGCGGCTTCGCATGCCGAACCGCGGGCACCACCGGCTGTCCCGCGATGGCTGACGCCGAGACGGGGCGGGGCAATTGATCGGCGCCGGCCTCGTCGGATGCGGGCGGCACGTCGGTTCCGGGCGCCACTGTGGCGGCGTCCTGGACCGGGGCTGCGAGGGCCGGTCGCGGGACACGCGGGGCGATTCTTTTGATGTAAATGGAGTCGACGCCGTCGTGGTCCGCCACATAGGCGATACGACCGTCGATGAGGGGCCGCGGAAGCCTTGCCCGCACGCCGGGAGTCGCTTCGACCACCCGCGACGGCCCGTCCTTGTGGCGCAGCCAATGGATGGTTCCGTGGGATTCCACCGCGCTGGCCGAACCAGAGGCATTCGGGAACACTTCGCCCAAGTGGGCGGCTACCTTCAGTGGTGCCGGCTGGCGCGACTGCGATGCCGAGCCGAGCGTAATGTCGACCCGTACCGCCTCTGCATCGGCCTCGAGCGTCGGCAGGATCCACAACTCGCCGGCCGATTCGAAGATGACCCGCTTGCCGTCGCTCGCAGCGTGCCGGACATAGAAATCTTCATGATCGGTGTGCCGGCGCAGATTGGTTCCGTCGGGCTGCACGGAGTAGAGATTTCCGTAACCCTCGTGGTCCGAAAGGAAGGCAATCCGGCCACCTACCCACAGCGGGTCCGCGAGATTCCCGTCGAGTTCGGGGACCATGCGGGCAAACTCTCCGTTCCCGTCGGCGTCGATCCACAGCTTTCCAGCTGTACCGCCGCGATACCGTTTCCACCAAGCGGGCTCGCGGGAGAGCACGCTGGCGAGGACAACGGGACGCTCATCTCCCACTTCCGGACCGAACACCAGCGATTCCACCGGACCGAAGGGAAGTTCGACGGCGGGGCCGCCGTCAAGCGGCAAGGCGTAGGCGTGGGTGTGCCGCCCCTCGGCCTGTTCGAAAGCGGAGGTGACCACAACGTCGCCCTGGGAGGTGAATCCTTTGACCCGGGTAGTGCTGTGGCCAAAGTAGCTCAACTGCCGGTACCCGCCGCCGTCGACCTCTGCTGTCACCACCTCGGGAGCCGCGCCGACGATCGTCGTCCAGACAAGCCGCTTGCCGTCCGGGCTGAAGCGCGGATTGCGTGCGGGCAACTGCTGGGCTGAAATCCGCCACGCGCGGCCTCCGGCCACGGGCGCGATCCAAACGTCGTCTTCGGCCACGAAGGTGAGTAGATCACCATGCAAATGCGGGAAACGGAAGTAGCTGGAGGAGGTCATTGTTCGATCATAGTCAAACGAGAAGCAAGCTCCCTGAGGCCTGCCGGAGTGCCGAAGTGACGCTCGCCATGATGTGATGAGGCATGCGAATCGTGATTTCGGGTGCATCGGGATTTATCGGAACCGCGCTGACCGAGCGTCTTCTTAGCAAGGGGCACGATATCGTCCGGCTAGTTCGCCGCCCACCAACAGGAACCGGCGAGGCACAGTGGGGTCCTGGAGCGGGGCAATTGGACGAGGCGGTCCTGGACGGTGCAGACGCGGTGGTGAATCTCTCCGGGGCAGGCATCGGGGACCGTCGCTGGACCAAAGCACGTGTGCAGGAAATCATCGACTCACGCCTGCGGTCAACTAAAACACTCACGGCTGCGATGGGACGGCTTGGAACTCCGCCCGGAACGTTTCTGAGCCAGTCGGCGTCGGGTTATTACGGCTCGTCCCGTGCCGGTATGCTCCGCGAGGAAGCGGGACCGGGCAAGGGCATGCTAGCCACCCTGTGCGTTGATTGGGAGGCTGCCGCCCGCACGGCCCCTGCGGGGGTGCGGGTCGTGACCCCGCGCACCGGCGTAGTCCTCAGCCCTGACGGCGGGGCGCTCGGGCCACTTCTGCCGTTGTTGAAGTTGGGCGTGGGTGGTCCGCTAGGAAATGGCAGGCAATACTGGCCATGGATTTCCTTGGTGGATGAAGTCTCCGCTTTCGAATACCTGCTCGACTCTCCCCTCGAGGGTCCCGTCAATGTCTGCGCCCCCGAAAGTGCCGACGTCAACGCGATCGTTGCCCAGCTGGCGGCAGCGCTCCACCGGCCCGCGTTCCTCCGCGTACCTGCTCCGGCGTTGCGCCTCGTGTTAGGCGGCCATCTGGCAGAGGAACTGGTTCTTGCCAACCAGCGCATGGAACCGGCCAAGCTCATGGCCGCCGGCTTTGACTGGCAGCACCCCGCACTGGCTGACGCGGCCCGATGGGTGGCAAGCGGCGGCAACTGATGACCCTTTTCCACTCACGTCTGCCTGGCCAGGATCTCGGCGATCTTCCACCCCTCGCCGTCCCGCAAAAGGACCACCCTGAGTTCCTGGGGTTTGCCGGCGGGACGCACATGGACCACTTGCCCACTGGCGTCCCGTTCTTCATATGCCGAGGTCTCCAGCGTGACGGCAACCGTCGCGCGGTCCCGGCCGGCAGCACCTTCCACGCCCGTGCTGATCAAGGTGGTGGAGAAACCCGAAAGAACGACGCCGGCCCTCTCCAGTCCGTCCCTGATTTTGCCGTCGGCAACAGCTGCCGCAGAGCCCTCCACGTTGATGTATTCCAGTAGTTCAAACTTGCCGATACTGAACGCCCTGTCCCGGAGGGCCGATAGTCCCCTGATGGCTTCCTCGGGGTTTTGGGAGCGGATCTGCACTTGTAGGGCGGCGGGAACGCCGTCGAGGGCGGTACCCATGTGTCTGGGTTCATCCCGCCCCGACGCCTGTGCCGGCCTCTGCGCTTGCTGCGCAGCTCCCGGTCCTCGATCACCCGTCCACCACACCGCGGTTGCTGATCCGGCCGCCACCAGTGTCCCGAGAGCGAGCACGATGGGCGCCGCCCGCCGTCGTGCGGAAACGAGCGCAGCTGCCGGCCGGCCTGTTCGCCCTCCCCATGGCGAGCGAAAGCGGCCGAAAAATGCCTTGATGGGGGTCCGTTTCGCGCGAGGACGAGAAGCCCGACGCCGGGTCAGCAGTTCCGGAACAACCGTCGCGTGCACCGCATCCGAAAGGTCCACAGCCGCCGGGGCCGCGCTCCGGTAGATGGCGATACCAAGTTCCGCCGCGGAAGGCCTTTGCTGCCCCTCTGGATGAAGTCCGGCCTCGATGGCAGCGGCGAGGGCAGCGGGGACTGCCGGCACCAGGAGCGTCAGCGGTGGCCTGCGGGCCGCACTGTCCGGGGCGGAGCCGGTGAGGCAATACCAGCCAAGGGCGGCAAGGGCGTAGGTATCTCGCTCAGGGTGGAGTTCCGCAGCCCCACTGACCATCGGTCCCGGATCCGCGAAGCCGGGCGTTCCGGAATCCGGGACGCCGGCACCATCCCCCACCATGCGCGAAACCCCCAGATCCGACAAAAGCGGTTTCCCCTGGGCAGTGAAAAGCACGTTCCCGGATGAAACGTCGGAATGCGTCATGCCCTGGTGGTGCAGATAGGCCAAAGCCTGCGCGAGGGGAGTCAGGATAGTCACTGTCTCCCCCACGCTGAGGCGCCCCCTGCTGGAGAGCAACTGCCCCAGCGAACCCCCGGGAGCGTAATCCATGACCAAGCCCAGGCCGCCGTCGAACGCCCCTCCCAATTGGACGACGCCACGCACCTTGACAAGATGCTTGTGGTCCAGCCGCGACAGAAGGTGCAGCTCGCGAAGCATGGAAGACTCGGCGTCGCCCGGGTCCCGCATCTCTGGTATCCGGGGAAAGCATTTCACGGCGAAGCTGCTCCCCGAACGCATCTCCGTGGCGAGCCATACCGTGGCGCTTCCGCCGCGGCCAAGCTCACGGACGGGCACAAAGCCGGGAATCACAGGTTCGGCAGGGTTGGTCTCCTTGGAGCGCATGGCGCCCGAGTCGTCCTGACCACCCGTGCCGGGCGCAAAATTCTCCATGCCTCAACAGATACCGGATTTCCCGGATTGACGCAGAAGTTATCCACAGGCAGGGTGGCCGACGTCGCACGACCTAGCCGAGTACAACTGAGAGCTTGGCCACAAAATCATGGCCTTCGTCCAGCGGGGTCTAAGCTTGTCCCCATGACTCTTGAGTTTTCACAGCTGGGTCTTGCCCCGGATTTCGTTGACTATATGCAGGGCTGGGAAATCCAGCGCGAACTCCACAACAAAGTTGTTGTCGGCGAGAAACCCAGCACCGTCCTGCTCCTCGAGCATGCGGCGGTCTACACGGCAGGCAAGCTCACGGAGGACCACGAGCGTCCTTTTGACGGCACTCCCGTTGTCCCTGTTGATCGGGGTGGCAAACTGACTTGGCACGGGCCGGGTCAGCTGATTGCCTACCCCATCCTCAAACTGAAAAACCGCGCCGGCATCCGTGACTACGTCGAGCGTCTCGAAGAGGTCATGATCGCGATCATGGAGGAGTACGGGATCAAAGCCAGCCGGGTCAAGGGCCGGGCGGGCGTCTGGGTCCTGGCAGATGACAAGGGTCCGGACCGCAAGATCGCCGCGATCGGCATCCGCGTCCTGGACGGCGTCACCATGCACGGCGTGGCCATCAACTGCAGCAACGATCTCGCGCCTTACGCGCAGATCATCGCATGCGGCATCACGGATGCCAGTGTCACCACCATGTCCATCGAGACCGGGCGGACCATCAACCCCGCCGACATTGCTGAGCGCTTCAAGGAAGAGTTCCGCAAGCACGAAGAAGCACTCGTATCCAGCCCCGAAGGAGCAATCCAGTGACCCTGGCACCTGAAGGCCGTAGGCTGCTGCGCGTTGAACAGCGCAACAAAGCCGTCCCGGTCGAACGCAAGCCCGAGTGGATCAAGGCCAAGGTCCAGATGGGCCCGGAATTCGTGGGCCTGAAGAACCTCGTGAAAAAAGAAGGCCTGCACACCGTCTGCGAGGAAGCCGGCTGCCCGAACATCTTCGAATGCTGGGAAGACAAGGAAGCAACCTTCCTGATCGGCGGCTCCGAATGCACCCGCCGCTGCGACTTCTGCCAGATCGACACCGGCAAACCCTCCCCCGTGGACATGTTCGAACCCACCAAGGTCGCCCGCTCCGTCCAGGCCATGGCCCTCCGCTACGCCACCGTCACCGGCGTCGCCCGGGACGACCTCGCCGACGAGGGCGTCTGGCTCTACGCCGAAACCGTGCGCAAGATCCACGAACTGAACCCCGGCACCGGGGTGGAACTGCTCATCCCGGACTTCTCCGGCAAACCCGAACACATCAGCGCGATCTGCGACTCCGCCCCCGAGGTCTTCGCGCACAACGTCGAGACCGTGCCCCGGATCTTCAAGCGCATCCGCCCCGCGTTCCGCTACGACCGCTCCCTGGACGTCATCACCCAGGGCCGGGACGCCGGCATGGTCACCAAATCCAACCTGATCCTGGGCATGGGCGAAACCCGGGCCGAAATCTCCGAAGCCCTTACCGACCTGCACGCCGCGGGCTGCGACCTGATCACCATCACCCAGTACCTGCGCCCCTCCGAACGGCACCTGCCCGTGGACCGCTGGGTCAAACCCCAGGAATTCGTCGAGCTCGCCGCCGAAGCCGAGGACATCGGCTTCCTCGGCGTCATGTCCGGACCCCTGGTCCGCTCCTCCTACCGCGCCGGACGCCTCTGGGCCACCGCGATGCGCAAAAAAGGCCGCGACATCCCCACCCACCTGGCCCACATCGCCGACGGCATCCAGGACTCCGGCACCACCCGCCAGGAAGCCAGCACCCTCCTCGCACACCACGCTTAGCACCCGAGCAAAGCACGGTCGAGGACCGGACCCCGGACAAATCCGGCGTCCGGTCCTTTGGCATAAATCACGTAGAATTAAGGCACTATGGCGAAATCCCCTGATTCCAGCAACTCGACAACATCGGCTGCCGACGCTCCCAAGCGCGGCTTGTTTTCCCGCAAGCCCAAGGAAGCCAAGGCCAAGAAGCCGAGCCAGCTGAAGCAGATCGGCGAGGTCTTCAAGATGACCCGCCGCAATGACCCCACCGTTGTGTGGCTCATGCTGCTGGCTTTCCTGGGTGTCGTTGCCGTCAGCCTCGTCGTCGGTCTCCTCCTGAACAACTGGGTCACGGGCCTGATCATCGGCATTCCCCTGGGCCTGCTGGCAGCGGTCTTCATCCTCTCGCGCCGCGCGGAGCGGGCAGCCTTTGCGCAGATCGAAAACCAGCCTGGAGCCTCAGGTGCGGCTCTGGGAACCCTGCGCCGCGGCTGGATCACGGAAGACCAGCCGGTCGCCGTCAACCCGCGCACCCAGGACGCGGTCTTCCGCGCCATCGGCCGCCCCGGCGTCGTACTGGTCAGCGAAGGACCTTCGCACCGCGTCAAGCCGCTGGTTGACGCCGAGCGCAAGAAGCTCGCACGTATCCTGCCGAATGTGACGGTCCACGTGATCGAAAGCGGTCGCGGCGAGGGCCAGGTGCCAATCAGCCAGATTGCAAAGACCATGAACAAATACAAGAACGAGCTCACGAAGGTTGAGGTCAGTGCCGTGAGCAAGCGGATCTCCTCGCTCGGCAACCGTCTGTCGATCCCGAAGGGCATCGACCCGTACAAGGCACGCCCGGACCGCAAGGCAGCCCGCGGACGCTAAACACGACAGACAAAGAACCGCCCGGTTCCCGGACTTATCCAGGAACCGGGCGGTTCTTTGTCTGCAGAAAGTTACATCCGGATGAGAATCGTGTTCATGGCTTTGTCATGGAGGCCGCGCTGATCGGGATCAAAGACAACCGCGGGAATCACGAGGCACAGGAGAAGCGTCCTTACCACGGCGGCCAAAGGCCCTGCCGGCCCTCCACCGAGCCGCACCACGTGTATGCCCGCAACCCGGTGTCCGATGCTGTAGCCGAGCGTACCGATGAGAAGTATCTGTTCCACCGCAAAGACTGCGAGGGTTGCCCACTGGTTGCCGCCGAAGGCAAAGTTGCTGATCGCCAAGGCAATGACCCAGTCGATGCAGATCGCCAGGATACGGCGGCCGGCCCGGGCGATAGAGCCGGGGCCGGACTCGGGCAACCCGAGCCGCTCTCCCGGGTACTTGGAGATTCCGGACGTATCCGGCCCTGTGAGCCATGAACCAATGTCTTTTCGATCTACCACTGTTCAAGCTTACGGCTTCGCCATTGCATGCCCGACGGCGGGTGGTGGCGCCCGGCGGGACGTTCGCCGCGTTCACAAGGAAACAGACACACGGAAGAAAGACATAGACTGGCACTGCAGTGGACCAGTAGCGTTTACACGGCAGGCAGTTCTGTAACCTGCACGAAACAATACTGACACTCCGGGGAAATCCCATTTCCCTATGGTTGGAGAAGTTGCTAGCCGCCGACGCAGGGACACTTTTTTGTTTCCCTGCCTTCGGTTTGCGCTGGATCAGACGGCCTGAAGGCCTGTTACCTGTTATGCGATAGGAGCATAGATGTTCAAGACTGCGGACGAAGTCCTCAAGTTCATCAAAGACGAAGACGTAAAGTTCGTCGATATCCGCTTCACCGATCTTCCGGGCGTCCAGCAGCACTTCAATGTGCCGGCCAAGAGCGTCGACGCTGACTTCTTTGTCAACGGTCAGCTCTTTGACGGATCTTCCATCCGCGGTTTCCAGGGCATCGCCGAGTCCGACATGCAGCTCATCCCGGACGTCACCACGGCCTTCATCGACGCTTTCCGCGTCGAGAAGACCCTCGCTCTGAACTTCTCCATCGTGAACCCGCGCACTGGCGACCCGTACCACCGCGACCCGCGCGGCGTGGCCGAAAAGGCCGAAGCCTACCTGGCCTCCACCGGCATTGCGGACACGGCATTCTTTGCTCCCGAAGCTGAGTTCTACGTCTTCGACAATGTCCAGTTCGAGTCCTCCCCCCAGGGTTCCTTCTACAAGGTCGACTCGATTGAAGCCCCTTGGAACACGAGCCGCGAAGAAGAAGGCGGAAACCTCGGTTACAAGACCCCCTTCAAGGGCGGTTACTTCCCGGTATCCCCGGTTGACCACCAGGCTGACCTCCGCGACGCCATGTGCCTCGCCCTGGATGAAGCAGGCCTCGAAGTCGAGCGCTCCCACCACGAAGTCGGCGCCGCAGGCCAGGCCGAGATCAACTACAGGTTCACGACGCTGGTGCACGCTGCCGACGACCTGCAGAAGTTCAAGTACGTCGTCAAGAACACCGCGTGGGAGTTCGGCAAGTCGGTAACCTTCATGCCGAAGCCGATTTTCGGTGACAACGGCTCGGGTATGCACTGCCACCAGTCCCTGTGGAGCAACGGCGATCCGCTGTTCTACGACGAGAAGGGCTACGCCGGCCTGTCCGACACCGCACGCTGGTACATCGGCGGTCTGCTGAAGCACTCCTCGGCTGTGCTCGCCTTCACCAACCCGACGGTCAACTCCTACCGCCGTCTGGTCAAGGGCTTCGAAGCTCCGGTCAACATGGTCTACTCGCAGGGCAACCGCTCCGCCGGTATCCGCATCCCGATCACGGGCTCCAACCCGAAGGCCAAGCGCATCGAGTTCCGCGCCCCGGACGCCGCTTCCAACCCATACCTGGCGTTCGCTGCCCAGCTGATGGCTGGAATCGACGGCATCCGCAACCGCATCGAGCCCCCGGCGCCGATCGACAAGGACCTGTACGAGCTGCCCGCCGAGGAAGCCAAGGACATTCCCAAGGCTCCGGGTTCCCTTGAGGAAGCACTGGCCGCGCTGGCTGAGGACAACGAGTTCCTGCAGGCCGGCGGCGTCTTCACCCAGGACCTGATCGACACCTGGATTGAGTACAAGTACGAGAACGAGATCCGTCCGCTTTCCCTGCGCCCGAACCCGTACGAGTTCGAGCTCTACTACGGCGTCTAAGTAACACCGCAAAAAGCATAAGAAGGGGTCATGGGCAAGCGCCCATGACCCCTTCGGCGTTAACGTTCGCAGGGTAATTCCCACAAGAAAACAGGACCCGAAGAAGCCTGTCGCCGCAGTAAAGGTAGTGGTACGTTCAGCGTGATCAGGATGTCTCAGGCGAGTCCTCGCTCATCCAGCTCCTGACGCAACTTCTGAAAGCAGAGGCAAACGATGACAACACTAATGATCTTCCATGAGGTCGACGACGTTGAGCACTGGCTCCGCTCACCGAAGCGGGAAGAAATCTTCGGACCCCTGGGCTTCACAGTTCGAACGTTCATCGACCCAGGAAAAACCAACCGCGTTGGTTTGATCGTCGAAGTCCCGGACATGGAAACGTTCCAGCGAATGATGGAGTCCGAGGCTGCGGCCGACGCGATGAAATTCGACGGCGTGCGCCCGGAAACAATCGTGACGCTCGTCGAGTCCTAGGTACCGCTCAGTCGCCGAAACCCCTGTACATCGTCCATTGCGGCCCGACTGAGCCACCCAGGTACCTGCCAGTCTCGGCGAAGCCCGCCTTTGCGTATGCGGCTTTGCCGGCAGGATTGCGCTCGTTGACAGAGAGCACGACGCCGGCCTGGCCGCCACCGAGCCTCGCCGTCAGCTTGACCGCTTCCCGGGCAGCTGCGGCTGCAGCCTGGGTGCCCAAGCCTCTCCCTTGGTGCCGCCGGTCGATCAGGAACCCTCGCAAAAGCCAGGCGGAATCGTCGTCAGGCCAACCTGCCAGGGTTGCTGCACCGGCCTGCAAAGTGAAGACTCCGACGGCGGCACCGTCCGCTTCGATCACATATGGCAGGCGGCTTTCGTCCTCCAGGCCCATGAGCATCATCTTGAAAGGGTCGCCGACGAAGTCTTCCTGCCCCGCGGCCAATTCCATACCCGCGATGTCGCCGAGTTTGATGGCTCGGGCGTCGTCGTCGAGATTCTTCAAGGGAATGAGCCACACCGTTTCAAGCATCTTTCGAGCTTAGCTGTCCCGGCGCTGCGCCCGGCGACGCGAACCTGAGATCACTGGCCGTAGAAGTCCTTTACAAACACGGCCCGGGTCCGTCGGCTTAGGCGCAGGTAATCCTCTTCGAACACTGCAGCTTGGCCAGGAGCGTAACCACACCACCGGGCAACAGCCTCCAGGTCCCGCCGGGAAGCAGGGAGGAGATCAGAGGCACGCCCGGTGCAGACCACATTCGCGGATCGGATACGGCTCGCGAGCCGCCACGCTTCACGGAGCAACACGATGTCGCTCTTGTCGATCAGGCCCAACGACTCAATCGCGTCGAGGGCCTGCAGGGTGGAAGTGGTCCGGAGCTGCGGATGCTCGCCTGCGTGCTGGAGCTGCAGCAGCTGCACAAGCCATTCGACGTCGCTGAGTCCGCCCCTGCCCAGCTTCACATGCCTCGCGGGATCGGCCCCCCTGGGGAGCCGTTCGGACTCGACCCGCGCCTTGACCCGCCGGATCTCCCGCACATCCGTCTCGTCGAGATTCTTCGGGTAACGGATGGGGTTGATGAGCCAGAGGAATTCCGCTGCCAATTCGTCGTCGCCGGCCATGGGTTGGGCCCGCAGCAGCGCCTGGGCTTCCCAGATAAGGGACCACCGGCGGTAATACTCGGCATAGGACTCCAGGGAACGGACCATGGCGCCGCTCTTCCCTTCGGGGCGAAGATCGGCGTCAACCGTCAGGACCCGCTCCGCCAGGATGGCCGGCTTGAGGGGCTGGGTCAGCAGGGTGGAAATGTGACCAACAATGGCAAGCGCCTGATGCTGGGCTTCGGATTCACTCGCTCCGGGAAGGGCGCGATGAACGTACATGACGTCTGCGTCCGAGCCGTAGCCGATCTCGCGTCCGCCTTGCCTGCCCATGGCAACCACCAGGACCTGCGTCTTGAGAGGCCCCTCTGAGCCTACGATGGCTTCCGCGACGTGCAGGGCGCCTAGAACCGCCGCACGGTCGGCGTCGGCCAATGCCGTACCCACTGCATCCTGTTCCAGGAGGCCGGAACTGTCCGCGATGGCAATACGGAGGATCTCCCGGCGCCGGATAAGCCTGATGAGCCGCATTGCATTCTCGGGATCCGCATGCCGTGACATCTTGGATTGGATTTCCTGCCACTGAGCTTCGAAGCTGAGGGGCATGAGTTCCTTGTCCGCACCAAGCCAGGCAACGGATTCCGGGGAAACCTCCAGGAGGTCCGCGATCAGCCGTGAATTGGAAAGCACGTGGCATAGACGCTCGGCTGCCGCTTGGGAATCCCGGAGCATTCCGAGATACCAATGGGTGGTTCCGAGGGCTTCGCTGACACGACGGAAGGCGAGCAGGCCGGCGTCGGGGTCTACTCCTTCGGCGAGCCAGCCGAGCAGGATGGGAAGCAGTTGCCGCTGCAAGGCGGCGCGGCGACTGACTCCCGCCGTGAGAGCCTCTATGTGGCGCATGGCGCCCTGCGGGTCGCGGTAGCCAAGCGCCGCCAGACGGCCTTGTGCGGCTTCAGGGGTGAGCCGCGCATCCTCGCTGCTCAACTTCGCGGCAGTGTTGAGTAGGGGCCGGTAGAAGATTCGGTCGTGCAGTTCCCGAACGGACCGCTTGGTCTTCTGCCAGGTTTCGATCAGGGCATCAGGGTGGGGCCTGCCCGTGGAAAACGGGCCAAGGACGGCCTTGGCGAGGAAACGCAGCGATTCCTGGCTAGTAGGCATGAGGTGCGTGCGACGCATCTGGAACAACTGGATCCGGTGCTCAAGAACCCGCAGATAGCGGTAGGCCGCGTCGAATGCTGCGGCATCGACCCGGCCAATGTAGCCGCCTGCGGACAGGGCGGAGATTGCCGACGTCGTATCCCGGCAACGGAGCGTTTCGTCGGACTTTCCGTGGACGAGTTGCAGGAGCTGCACGGTGAACTCGACATCCCGCAGCCCGCCGGGACCGAGCTTGATCTGGCGCTGTTCCTCCGCCGGGGCAATGTTGTTGGTGACCCTGCGGCGCATCGCCTGCACGGATTCCACGAAGCCTTCTCTGCCCGCCGAAGCCCACACGAGGGGCTGGACGGCTTGCTCGTACCGTGCCCCGAGGTCCTTGTCACCCGCGATGGTCCTGGCTTTGAGAAGTGCCTGGAATTCCCAGCTTTCTGCCCATTTCGCGTAATAGCTCAAGTGCGAGGGAAGCGTCCTGACCAGCGGACCCGACTTTCCTTCAGGCCGCAGGTTCGCGTCGACCTCCCACAGCCCGGGTTCGGGCGCAGTAGAGGAAATCGCGCGGGAGATGCCGGCGGCGAGGACCGTACCGATGGTCGCGGCCTCGGAGTCCTCCAGGTCCGGCGCCTCGATCACGTAGATGACGTCGACGTCGGAAATGTAGTTGAGCTCGCGGGCACCGCATTTGCCCATGCCAATGACGGCCAGCCCGACGCCGGCGATATCGGCGGCGTCGAAAGCCGCCGCGGCTTCCGTCCGGGCCACCGCCAGGGCGGCCTCTATCGCCGCACCGGCGAGGTCTGCCAGTTCGGCGCCGACGGCGGGCATGAAGTCCTGGGGGCTGGCGGCGCAGAGGTCCTTGATGGCCAGTTCGGTCAATCCCCGCCGGTAGGCCGTCCTAAGAGCGGTGTATGCGGCCGGTCCCGATATTCCCGCGACGGGCCGGGGAGAGTTGGGGTCCGCTTTGACCGAACGGAGAAGTTTCGTCCGCAGTTCACCGGCGTCGGCAGACAACGGCTCGGGGCTGACGCGGACATCGAAGACGTCCAGGTGTTCCGGATGCCTGATGAGGAACTCCCCCAGGGCCTCGGATGCCCCCAGCAGGCGGTATAGCGGTTCGCTGCGATCCTGGTGCTCCCCCGCGAGTTGTTTGAGTGAGGGGTGCTTCTCAATGAGGCGGACAAGCGACTGGAGAGCGGTGTCCGGGTTGGCGCTGAGGTGCAACCCGGCAAAAATTGTCTCTTGGTCGATGCCGTCGAGTTCACGGGCGGCAAGAAACCGTTCACCCTTCTCAAGGTCGCTGAAACCGGCCGAGATGAGCCGGCGGGCCAGGCTCACACCCACAGCCTAGAGAATGCCGAGGTTGCGCTTGAGCTCGTAGGGTGTGACCTGGAGCCGGTAGTCCTGCCATTCCGCACGCTTGTTGCGCAGGAAGTGGTCAAAGACTTGCTCGCCAAGGATGTCCGCCACCAGCTCTGAATCTTCCATGGCGCGGATGGCATCATGGAGGCTCGCCGGCAGCGGGGTGTGGCCCATCGCTCTGCGTTCGGCCGAAGTCAGCGACCAAACGTCGTCCTCCGCGGCAGCCGGAAGTTCGTAGCCTTCCTCGATGCCCTTGAGCCCGGCGCCCAGCAACACGGCGTACGCCAGGTAAGGGTTGGTGGCAGAGTCGATCCCGCGGTATTCGATCCGCGCGGACTGGCCTTTGCCCGGCTTGTAGAGCGGCACACGAACCAGTGCGGAGCGGTTGTTGTGTCCCCAGCTCAGGTAGCTCGGGGCTTCGCCGCCACCCCAGAGACGCTTGTAGGAATTCACGAATTGGTTGGTGACGGCCGTGAATTCCGGGGCGTGCCGGAGGATGCCGGCAATGAACTGGCGTGCGGTCTTGGACAGCTGGAATTCGGCGCCGGCTTCGTAGAAGGCGTTGGTGTCACCCTCGAACAGTGAGAAGTGCGTGTGCATGCCGGAGCCCGGGTGATCCGTGAAGGGCTTGGGCATGAACGTTGCATACGTGCCCTGCTGCAGGGCCACCTCCTTGATGACCGTGCGGAAGGTCATGATGTTGTCCGCAGTCTGGAGGGCGTCCGCGTAGCGGAGATCGATCTCATTCTGGCCGGGACCGCCCTCGTGGTGGCTGAACTCCACCGAAATGCCCACGGATTCAAGCATGGTCACGGCAGTGCGGCGGAAATCCTGTGCCACGCCACCGGGTACGTGGTCGAAGTAGCCGCCCTCGTCAACGGGAACAGGGACGCCGTTGGGGTCAAGATCCTGGGACTTCAGGAGGTAGAACTCGATCTCGGGATGCGTGTAGCAGGTGAACCCCATGTCCGCAGCTTTGGCAAGGGTGCGCTTGAGTACGTTCCGGGGATCGGCAGCGGACGGCTCGCCGTCGGGGGTCAGGATGTCACAGAACATTCTGGAGGTCTGCTCAGTCTCACCGCGCCAGGGCAAGATCTGGAACGTCGAGGGATCTGGCTGGGCCAGCATGTCCGATTCGAACACCCGGGCGAGGCCTTCGATGGCCGAGCCATCAAAACCCAGGCCTTCTTCGAAGGCGCCTTCCACTTCTGCAGGGGCCAGTGCCACTGATTTCAGGGAACCGACGACGTCGGTAAACCACAAGCGTACGAAGCGCACGTCACGCTCTTCGATAGTTCGCAGAACGAACTCTTGCTGGCGGTCCATGGGGCCTCATTTCCGGGTCAACGTCCATGCCGCGGGTTCGAGGGTTCGAAGCCGACGGCAACTCAGCATTCACTCTACTAAGCATTGGCCCGGAATGGCTGCACCCCCGGTTCGCGTAACACAGCGTTTACAAATGTGGCGCTCCTCATGCGCCGGTGGCTAGGACGGTCCGTACCGCATACGCTCTATTCATGGCCCCAAGCAACAGTTCCGATTCCAGCATGCCCGCCGATGTTCCTGCTCCTTACGGAACCGGGCCTGCTGCTGCAGGTCCAGCGGCTGCTTCCGCGCCGAAGGCTCCTGCCAGGATCCGGACGCACCACCTTCAACAAGCCAAGGCCAAGGGTGAGCGCTTTGCGATGTTGACCGCCTACGAGCAGTACACGGCTGAAATCTTCGATCAGGCCGGCATCGAGGTCCTGCTGATTGGCGATTCGGCTTCCAACAATGTCTTCGGAAACGAAACCAGCCTCCCCGTAACGGTCGATGAACTCCTCCCGCTTTGCCGAGCGGTGGCCCGGTCCGCCAAGCGTGCTCTGGTAGTGGCCGACCTTCCCTTCGGCAGCTACGAAGTCTCGCCGGAGCAGGCAGTGGCAACAGGTGTTCGTTTCCTGAAGGAAGGGCTGGCTCACGCCGTCAAGATCGAGGGGGGCGCTTTCTACGCGGGAACAGTCCGGGCCATGGTCCAGGCAGGCATTCCCGTCATGGCGCACATCGGCTTCACACCCCAGAGCGAACATTCGTTGGGCGGCTACCGCGTCCAAGGCCGGGGCGACGACGCCGCCCGCTTGGTCGAAGACGCAGTTGCCCTGGCCAACGCCGGAGCGTTCTGTGTGCTCATGGAGATGGTCCCCGCGGAAACTGCAGCCGCCGTCGACGCCGCCATTGAAGTGCCAACCATCGGGATCGGCGCCGGCAATGCAACTACTGGCCAGGTGCTGGTATGGCAGGACATGGCCGGTCTGCGTGGCGGAAAGATGGCCAAGTTCGTCAAGCAATACGCTGATCTGCGCACCACACTCAGCGACGCGGCCAAGGCGTACGCCGACGACGTCAGGTCCGGCCAGTTCCCCGGCCCGGAACACTCTTTCTGACGGGTCAGTCCTCGTCGTCCTTGTCCCAGGCTTCGTTGCGGGCTTTGACCTTTTCCAAGGCGTGCTCCGCTTCCTCACGGGTCTTGTAAGGACCGATCAACTGGGTCCAGTCAGACAACGCGTCCTCTTCGATCTGGTGTGTCTGAACGTTGTACCAGTACTCCGCCACGGTTTCTCCTCTGCGAATCCCGCCGAGGCATTGGCGGGGGTTGTAGCCCTTCGACCGGGCCGTTATTTAGCAACTTAGTTACTTGCGTCTCGTGCGTCCCTTATATGATCAATCTATGCCTTCTCCCGCCCTGACCGCACCCATCGGCACGCTCACCCGAGGAACTGTCAGCCCACAGCTACCCGTACCGGCGTCCATCCCGCGTCCGGAGTATGTCGGCAAGCCTGCACCGGCAAAGTTCACCGGCTCAGAGGTCAAATCGGCGGAAACCATTGAGAAGATCCGCGTCGCAAGCAAGATCGCAGCCCTGGCGATCGTCGAGGTCGGAAAGCACGTCGAGCCCGGCGTCACCACGGACCAGTTGGACCGGATCGGCCACGAGTTCCTTCTGGACCACCACGCCTACCCGTCAACTCTTGGCTACCGCGGCTTCCCCAAGTCCCTGTGCTCATCCCTCAACGAGGTCATCTGCCACGGCATTCCGGACAGCACCGTAGTGCAAGACGGCGACATCCTGAACATCGACATCACGGCCTACATCAACGGCGTCCACGGTGACACCAACTACACCTTCTTGGTGGGAGACGTGGACGAAGAGTCACGCCTGCTGGTTGAACGCACCCAAGAGTCTCTCAACCGTGCCATCAAGGCCGTGGCTCCCGGCCGCGAAATCAATGTGATCGGCCGTGCTATCCAGTCCTACGCGAAGCGCTTCGGCTATGGCGTGGTCCGCGACTTCACCGGCCACGGTGTTGGTGAGGCCTTCCACACCGGACTGATCATCCCCCACTATGACGCCGCACCCGCCTACAACACAGTGATCGAGGCGGGCATGGTCTTCACGATTGAGCCCATGCTCACCCTCGGAACGATCGAATGGGACATGTGGCCCGATGATTGGACCGTAGTCACCCGCGACCACAAGCGGACCGCGCAATTTGAACACACCCTGTTGGTCACCGAGACCGGCGCCGAAATCCTGACTCTTCCTTAAGCTCTCCGGAAGGTCACCTGCAGCCGTTCGTGCTGCGACCTGCCCACCCCTCCTGCCATGAACGGAAACGCATTGACCAAGAAGGATGAGAAGATCCACAAGAATGGCCCGCTGATCGGCATCGACGTCGGTGGTACCGGCATCAAGGGCGGCATCGTCGATCTCAAAAAGGGCAAACTGCTCGGAGACCGCCTGCGCATTCCCACGCCGCAGCCCGCGACGCCCGAAGCTGTCGCCGAGGTGATCGCGCAAATCGTCGACGAGCTGTCTGCCCGTGAGGACGCCCCTGCCGAGGGTTCGCCCGTTGGAGTAACCTTCCCGGGAATCATCCAGCATGGCGTGGTCCGCTCGGCCGCCAACGTGGACAAGTCCTGGCTCGACACCGACATTGATTCGCTTCTCACCAAGCGTCTGGATCGCCCCGTCGAGGTCATCAACGACGCCGACGCAGCCGGTCTTGCGGAAGCCCGCTACGGTGCGGGCGAAGGCGTCGATGGCACCGTCCTCGTCATTACGCTCGGCACCGGTATAGGTTCGGCATTCATCTTCAACGGGCACCTGGTGCCCAACGCCGAACTCGGCCACCTCGAGGTGGACGGCCACGACGCTGAAACGAAGGCCTCCGCCGTCGCGCGTGAACGCGACGGCTTGAGCTGGGAAGAGTACAGCGTGCTGCTGCAGCGCTACCTTTCCCACGTCGAATTCCTGTTCTCCCCGAGCTCTTCATCATCGGTGGCGGTATTTCGAAGCGCTCGGATGAGTACTTCCCGCACTTGCACCTGCGCACCCGCATCGTCACGGCGGAACTGAAGAACGACGCCGGAATCGTGGGAGCGGCCCTGGACGTCGCCCTCCACCACAAGCTTGCCAAGTAGCGCGGCAGCATTCCGGATGGACGACGGCTACATCACCGGAGCTGTGCTCCCGGTATCCGGCGGACGATAGTTGGTGCCGGTGGTGGCTGCGGCTTCCCCTCCGCTGCCACCACCGGAGCTAGAGGGAGCTCTTCTCGGAGCTCTTGCCTTTGGCCCCCTTCGCCGCGTTTTCCGCGGCGGCAGTTTCAGCCTCGTGGCGTAGGAGCGAAATGGCGGATTCGAAGTCCTCTAGGGATTCGAAGGCTTGATAGACACTGGCAAAACGAAGGTAGGCCACTTCATCCAGTTTCTGGAGCGGTCCGAGGATGGCCAAACCGACCTCATGGGCGTCAATTTCGGCTGCACCGGATGAGCGGATGTTCTCCTCGACTTCCTGGGCCAGCATGGCGAGGTCGTCCTCGGTCACGGGCCGGCCTTGGCAGGCCTTGCGCACGCCGTTGATGATCTTTATCCGGCTGAAGGGTTCTCCCACCCCGGATCGCTTGATGACAGACAGGCTGGTGGTCTCCACCGTGGTAAAACGGCGTCCGCATTCAGGGCATTGCCGCCGACGGCGGATGGCGGAACCGTCGTCGGCCATTCGACTGTCCACGACGCGCGAGTCGGGGTTACGGCAGAACGGACAATACACGCTGGGCCTCCCCCGCTCGGTTCCGGCCCCGGCGTCCTCACGGCAGCATCGGCCGGGAACGCAAAAGGTGCCGGAAGTTTGACTTCCGGCACCAGTTTACGGCTACATAAGGGCTAATGACAAGACTGTAATTACTATATGTAGTGGTTGTTACCCATACATGTAGTGGTTAGGCACCCGCAAAGCGGATCTTGACCGCGTCGCCGTGGCCGGGAAGGTCCTCGGCATCAGCAAGACTCACAATGTGCTTGCTGACCTCCTCCAAGGCAGCCTTGTTGTAGTTGATGACCTGGACAGCGCGGAGGAATGTTGTCACGTTCAGGCCCGAAGAGAAGGCAGCGGTACCACTCGTGGGCAACACATGGTTGGAGCCTGCACAGTAGTCGCCGAGGCTGACTGGGCTGTAGTCCCCCACGAAAATCGCCCCCGCGTTGCGGATTCTTGCCGCGACGGCGGCTGCATCCGCCGTCATGATTTCCAAGTGTTCGGCTGCGTACGCATCGCAGACCGCAATGCCCTGCTCGAGATCGTCAACCAACACCACGCCTGATTGCGGTCCGGACAATGCTGTGCGTACCCGTTCGCCGTGTTTGGTGGTGCCTGACTGGAATGCGAGTTCCCGCCGCACGGCCGAGGCGAGTTCCTCGGAATCGGTGATCAGCACGGAGGCCGCTTTGGGGTCGTGCTCAGCCTGGCTGATGAGGTCCGCAGCCACGAGCGCCGGGCGGGCGGACGCGTCAGCCAAGATGGCGATCTCCGTGGTGCCCGCCTCCGAGTCGATCCCCACGACGCCTTTGACCAGACGCTTGGCGGTGGCCACGAAGATGTTGCCGGGGCCCGTCACAACATCCACGGGTTCGATGGACTGTTCATGGCCGGCTCCCGGGATCCCGAAGGCAAACGAAGCGATCGCCTGGGCACCTCCGATGCCATAAACTTCGTCAATTCCCAGCAGTGCGGCAGCGGCCAGGATGGTTGGGTGGGGCAAGCCGCCAAAGTCCTTCTGGGGCGGGGAGGCCAATGCGATGGATGTGACTCCGGCAGCCAGCGCCGGAACGACGTTCATGATCACGGAGGACGGGTACACGGCCAACCCGCCCGGAACGTACAGTCCCACCCGGCCCACGGGTACCCAATTCTGGCTGACGACGGCGCCGTCCCCCAGTTCCACGTGGACGCTCGCCGGCCGCTGGCCGTCGGCGAAACGACGGGCACGGCTGATGGATTCCTCCAGGGCGGCACGGACAGCCGGATCCAGGTTTTCGAGGGCAGCGGCGAGGGCGGCAGCGGGCACGCGGGGGTGGGACTGTTCCACGCCGTCGAACGCCAGGGCCAACTCACCAAGCGCTTCAAAACCCCGGGAGCGGACGGCGCTGATGATATCCAGGACCTTTTGCTCTGCGTCCGCCATGGTCTGATGCTCCGCCCGGGGCACCGCGGCGCGCAGTTCCGCCAAGCTCAGCGACCGTCCGCGCAAGTCGATACGACGGAAGTCCAGGGGCTGGGCAGGGGTGTCGGCAGAATTCTCCGGAGAAATGGTCACCAGATCATTTTACGGGGCGTGGGGCGATGCCTCCGGCTGCTTTCCCATCAGCCCGAAAAGAGTCAGGAGAAAAGTCACCAGGGCCGTCGCTCCCGGCCACAGCAAAAGCACCGCCATTGCCCGCAAGGTGAAGCCTTCACTTCCACTCGTTGCGGCGCTGGAAGGGGGGCCCCACCACTGCGCCGCGAGCAGGCCAACTTGCCAAGCCACCAGCGCGCCAGCCAAGCCACCGAGAACAGCGAGGAAAGTCCTCATGCCCTGGCCCGGCATCAGTACCTTGCTGTCCAGCAGGACCGCCGTGAAGCAGCCGGCAAGAAGCAGAAGCCCGGCCAAGACCAAGTCCCTCGGAAATCGACCCGCAGCAGCGGAGGGATCGGCGAGGGCGGAATTTCCGGAAATCAGGTTGAGTCCGCCCGGAGCCAACAGCCACCATGCCAGGCCCAGTCCGATGCCCGAGGCGGCCGGCACGGCGAGCCATAACCACCATCTGCGGTCTCGCGGGTCCGTGTCCGCCGCGGGGACGGATTCGAGGAGGTTCGATGTTGGCTTGGTCATGACACAAACATTAACAAACGTTTCTGGACGCTCAACAAGCGAGCACCCCGGCAGGTGGCGGAATACGCTGAACCCACCAGCGTTAATACCAATACGTCATGCAGGAGATCGAGCAAAGTGGCTTCGGAAGAATCGGCTTTTGAAGGAACCTTCAAGCAAATGTTCCGCCGGCATGCCGCCGGGGTTGCCATCATCACTGCCGACTTCAATGGCAAGCCTTTCGGATTCACCGCGACGTCGGTGGCGTCACTGTCGGCAGAGCCCCCGCGTTTTACGTTCAACATGTCGCGCAGTTCCAGTTCCTGGCCCGCGGTGGCGAATTCCACGTACATCGGCCTGCACATGCTGGGCCTTGAGAACCAAGCGCTTGCCGACCGTTTCGCGCGCACCCAGGAACGGTTTGAAGGCGATCACTGGGAACCTGGACCCTTCGATGTCCCCATCCTGAAGAACGTGGCCGGTTGGTTGATCGGCAAGATCCAGATGCGCCTGTCCTTCGAAAACAACGCGATCGTGGTGGTGGAGGTTGTCGACGGGCTTGTTGGCGACGACGACGCTCCCCTGCTCTACCACTCCGGCTCTTACAGCCAACCGGTCCCGCTCGACTACGAAATCTGAGTAGCCAAGCGTCGCCGGCTGGCCGGTTCAGGTGGTCGCGCGCAATCAGGTGTCCAAGCAGGTTGGACCGAGAAGGACCTTGAGATCGCCGAAAAGGGATGGGGTGGGATTGACCCGCAAGTGCACGGGCAGGCCCATCACTTCGACTTTTGAATCACCCTGCAAGTGGAGCCTGACCTCGGAATTCCCCCGGTGGGTTGTGAGGACATCGCGAAGATCCGTGACCACAGCTTCGGTTGCCTTGTAAGTGGGCATCGTAATGACCAGTGGCCCGTTGGTGCTTTCGCTCAGGTCCGGGACCGAGAGCTCCATGCAGTTCAGGGTGACCGCTCCGTCGTCGCGCCGCTGCAGGCGGCCCTTGACGACGACAATCAGGTCCTCCGCGAGGACCGAAGCGATAGGACCATAGACCTGTCCGAAGAACATGACCTCGATGGAAGCGCCCAGGTCTTCTATCTCCGCCCGCGCGTAGGCATTGCCGCTCGCCTTGGCAATCCTGCGGCTGAGCGAAGTGATCATGCCCGCAATGGTGACGATAGCGCCGTCGTGCGGGCCGTCTTCTCCCAGGATCGAAGTGATCGACTGCTCCGCATGCTGGCTCAGGACGCCCTCAAGCCCTTGCAACGGATGGTCAGACACGTAGAGCCCCAGCATGTCCCGTTCGAAGGACAGCTTGTCCTTCTTCTCCCATTCCGGCAGATCCGGGATCTCGATGCTCAGGGACGCCTCGGATTCGGCTTCGTCAAAGCCGGCGAAGAGGTCGAATTGCCCGATCGCCTCGTTCCGCTTGAGCGTGATGACGGAGTCGATGGCTTCTTCATGGATCATGGCCAGGGCCCGCCTGTGGTGGTTCAGCGAATCGAACGCGCCGGCTTTGATCAGTGATTCGATGGTGCGCTTGTTGCAGACCACCGCGGGGACTTTCATGAGGTAGTCCTTGAAGGAAGTGTAGGCGCCTTCCTTTTCACGGGCCGCGACCATGGCTTCGACGGCGTTCACGCCAACGTTGCGGATGGCGCCCATGCCGAAGCGGATGTCGTTGCCGACAGGGGTGAAGTTCAGGGCCGACTCGTTGACGTCGGGCGGCAGCACCGTGATGCCCATCCGCCGGCACTCGTTGAGGTAGATCGCGGACTTGTCCTTGTCGTCGCCCACCGAGGTCAGCAGCGCGGCCATATACTCCGGCGCATAGTGCGCCTTGAGGTAGGCGGTCCAGTACGAGATCACGCCGTAGGCGGCCGAGTGCGCCTTGTTGAAGGCGTAGTCGGAGAACGGCAAAAGGATGTCCCAGAGCGTCTTGACGGCGGCCATGGAGTATCCGTTGTCCTGCATGCCCTGGGAGAAGCCGGCGAACTGCTTGTCCAATTCCGATTTCTTCTTCTTGCCCATGGCGCGGCGCAGGATATCGGCCTGGCCCAGCGTGTAGCCGGCGAGCTTCTGCGCCACGGCCATGACCTGCTCCTGGTACACGATCAGCCCGTACGTTCCGCCGAGGATTTCGGCGAGCGGTTCCTCGAGCTCCGGGTGGATCGGGATGACTTCCTGGATTTTGTTCTTGCGCAGGGCGTAGTCGGTGTGGGCGTTGGCGCCCATGGGACCGGGCCGGTAGAGGGCCAGGACAGCGGAGATGTCTTCGAAGTTGTCAGGCTTCATGAGCTTGAGCAGCGACCGCATGGGCCCGCCGTCGAGCTGGAACACGCCCAAAGTGTCACCGCGCGCAAGGAGGTCATACGACGCGGCGTCGTCCAACGCCAGGTTCTCCAAATCAAGGTCAACGCCACGGTTCATCTTGATGTTTTCCAAGGCGTCGGAAATGATCGTCAGGTTCCTCAGGCCGAGGAAGTCCATCTTAATCAGGCCAAGGCCCTCGGACGTGGGGTAATCGAACTGCGTGATGACCTGGCCGTCCTGGATACGGCGCATGACAGGAATGACGTCGATAATCGGGTCCGAAGACATGATGACGCCGGCGGCGTGCACGCCCCACTGGCGCTTCAGTCCTTCGATGCCCAGTGCGGTCTCGAAGACCTTGGCGGCCTCGGGGTCCGTGTTGATGAGCTGTCGGAAGTCCCCGGCCTCGCCATAGCGCTTGGCCTCCGGGTTCTGGATGTCCGCAAGCGGGATGTCCTTGGCCATCACGGCGGGCGGAAGGGCCTTGGTGAGCTGCTCACCCATGCTGAACGGGTACCCCAGCACGCGGGAGGAGTCCTTGAGCGCCTGCTTGGTTTTGATGGTGCCGTAGGTGACAATCATGGCCACGCGCTCGTCGCCGTACTTCCGGGTGACATAGTCGATGACCTCGGAGCGGCGGCGATCATCGAAGTCGACGTCGAAGTCAGGCATGGACACACGGTCCGGGTTGAGGAAGCGCTCGAAAATCAAGCCGTGTTCAAGGGGATCGAGGTCGGTGATACGCATGGCGTACGCCACCATGGAGCCCGCTCCGGAACCACGGCCCGGGCCCACCCGGATGCCATTGTTCTTCGCCCAGTTGATGAAGTCCGCCACCACCAGGAAGTAGCCCGGGAAACCCATGGAAGTGATGACATCAAGCTCATAGTCGGCTTGCTTGCGCACCTTGTCCGGGACGCCCTTGGGATAGCGGTAGTCGAGGCCTGTGGCTACTTCCTTGACCAGCCAGGACGTCTCGTCCTCGCCGGGAGGGCAAGGGAACCGCGGCATGTAGTTCGCACCGGTGTTGAAGGACACTTCGCAGCGCTCCGCGATCAACAAAGTGTTGTCGCAGGCCTCAGGATGATCGCGGAACAGCTCACGCATCTCTTGGGGCGACTTCAAGTAGTAGCCGCTACCGGAGAAAGCGAATCGGGAGCCGCCGTTGTCATAGGTGGGCTCCAGCAGGGTAGAGCCGGACTGGATGGCCAACAAGGCCTCATGGGCCTTGGCGTCATGCTCATGGGTGTAGTGGAGGTCGTTGGTGGCCACGAGCGGAAGCTTCAGCTCCTTGGCCAGGCGCAGCAGGTCGCCGGTGACCCGCCGCTCGATGTCCAGGCCGTGGTCCATGAGTTCGCAGAAGTAGTTTTCCGCACCAAAGATGTCGCGGAACTCCGAAGCCGCCGCGAGGGCCTCACGGTACTGCCCCAAGCGAAGGCGGGTTTGCACTTCACCGGAAGGACAGCCCGTGGTCGCAATGAGGCCTTCGGAGTAGGTGTTCAGCAGTTCGCGGTCCAACCGGGGCCATTTGCCGAACACTGAGTCGAGGGAAGCAATCGAGGACGCCCGGAACAGATTGCGCATGCCGACGTTGTTGTAGCTCAGCAGCGTCATGTGGGTGTACGAACCACCACCGGACACGTCATCTTTGCGTTGGCTCTCGTCGCCCCAACGGACGCGCTCTTTGTCGCCGCGGGCCGTTCCCGGCGTGACATAGGCCTCGACGCCGATGATCGGCTTGATGCCTTTGTCAGTGGCCTTCTTCCAGAAATCGAAGGCACCGAAGAGATATCCATGGTCCGTGGTGGCAAGCGCAGGCATCCCCAGCCGCTCGGTCTCATCGAACAATTCAGTAAGACGGGCCGCACCATCCAGCATGGAGTATTCAGTGTGGGTGTGCAGATGGACGAACGAGTCATTGCTGGAAGTCACCACGACAGTCTACCGGCAGGGGTCGCGCAGATGGACTGGAATCCTCGCTACGCGTTGCCGCTTTCGAGAAGCTTCAGCGCGTACTGCAGGTCATCCGGGTACTGGCTGGTGACTTCCACCCATTCGCCAGTGCGGGGGTGGTTGAAACCGAGGCGGCGCGCGTGCAGCCACTGCCGGGTGAGTCCCAGGTTTGCTGCCAGGCGAGGGTCTGCCCCATAGGTCAGATCGCCAGCACAGGGATGCCGCAGGGCCGAGAAATGAACCCGGATCTGGTGTGTCCTGCCGGTCTCAAGGTGAATTTCCACGAGGGTCGCCTTGCCAAACGCTTCGAGTACCTCGTAGTGCGTCACCGAGGGACGGCCATCCTCGATGACCGCAAACCGCCAATCATGCCCGGGGTGGCGTCCGATGGGGGCGTCGATGGTGCCTTCCAAGGGATCCGGCAGGCCTTGGACGACGGCGTGGTACACCTTGTCCACTGTGCGTTCCTTGAAGGCCCTCTTGAGCACCGTGTAAGCATGTTCTGTCTTCGCCACCACCATGACGCCTGAGGTTCCGACGTCGAGACGGTGGACGATGCCGGCCCGTTCAGGGGCACCTGAGGTGGAGATCCGGTATCCGACACCAGCGAGGCCACCGACCACGGTGGGCCCGACCCACCCCGGCGATGGATGCGCCGCCACGCCAACAGGCTTGTCGATGACAACAAAATCCTCATCGTCCAACAGGATCTTCAGGCCTTCCACGACTTCCTCCACGACTTCCAAGGGATCCCGGCGTTCGGGAACGGTCACTTCCAGCACGGACCCGGCAAGCAGCTTCGCCGACTTGCCGATTGCAGCCGATTTGCCCACTGTGCTTGCAGAGACGGTCACGTTGCCCTCGGCAATCAGCAAAGCAGCCGCGGAACGGGAGATATCCATGAGTTTCGCCAGTCCAGCATCCGCCCTGGCCCCGCCTAGTTCTTCGGGAACAACGAATTGCTCAGACATCGCCCGGCTCCCCGCCTTCGGGCGTCGTAGCGCGGGATCCGGCGGAGTGCTGGCGCGAGCCATCCAAGCCGATCCCCCGCAGGGTCAGCAGGCAGATGATCACCACGCCGGAAACCACCGCTGAGTCGGCGATGTTGAAAATAGCGAAGTTGGGCAGTTGGATGAAGTCCACCACGTGGCCCATGGCGAAAGAGGGTTCGCGGAAGAGCCGGTCCGTGAGGTTTCCGAGCGCCCCACCCAGAAGCAGTCCGAGGGCAAGCGCCCACCAGGCGGATCCCAATCGACGCAGTTGGAAGAGGATCGCCACGGAGACAGCAGCCATGACGATCGTAAAGACCCACGTAACATTCTCACCGATTGAGAAGGCAGCCCCGGAGTTGCGGATGTAGTACCAATGCAGCAGCGGAGGCAAGGCGGGGATACGTTCGCCTTCCACCATGGTGCTTGTGACCCAGAGTTTGGTCAGCTGGTCGAAGGCGTACGCGAAGACGGCGAAGCCTGCGAAAACCCAGAGCAATGCGGGACGCCACGTGTGGATTTTGGTGCGGAGCGGCTCCGTGGTGCCGTCTGTTTGTTCGTCGCTCATAGTACTTTCATTCGGTAACCGTAGGCTTCGGGCGCCTTAACAGGCGAAAGCCGGTGGCCGGGAATCCCCAGCCACCGGCTTTCAGAATACTTGCTAGACCTCTGCGGCGGCTTCGCCGACCTCGGGGGCCGCAACGGAGCCGCGGGCATCCAGGTCGCGCAGCTGGCCCTCGATGTAGGCCTTCAGGCGGGAGCGGTAGTCGCGCTCGAAGCCGCGGAGCTGCTCCACCTTGCGTTCGAGAACGGAGCGCTGCTGCTCGAGTGCACCGAGGATCTTACGGGACTTGTCCTGAGCGTCATTGACAAGGCTGGAGGCTTCGATCTGTGCCTCGGCAATGATCTTTTCCTTCTGCTGCTCGCCGTCAGCCACGTGCTTGTCATGCATCTGCTGCGCCATGGCCAGCAGGCCAGCTGCAGACTCGGCGGAGGGAGAGCCGGCGGAAAGTGCGGCCGGGGCCGGAGCGGCGGCAACGGCCGGTTCCTTCTTCTTGTCGGCATCGGCTGCCTTCGCTTCGGCTTCTGCCTTGGCCTGCGCGTCCTTGTCGGCCTTAACCGGTGCGGGCACCTTCTCGACCACGGGTGCCGCGGCTGCGCTGGCAGGAACCGGGTTTCCGCCTTCGGCGAGCTTCTTGCGGAGCTCGTCGTTCTCTTGGTTCAAACGCCGCAGCTCGACGACGATTTCGTCGAGAAAGTCGTCGACCTCGTCCTGGTCGTAGCCTTCGCGGAACTTGGTCGGCTGAAAGCGCTTGTTGACAACGTCTTCTGGCGTCAAAGCCATCTGGTCACCTCGTTGGTCTAGTTAGTCAGTAGGCCTTCCGGCCGTTCAAAACTACGGTACCTAAATATCATCTGATTCCCCCAATTCAACACCATCGTGTTGGACCGAAGGATTGCAGTCCCCGTGCCGAAGAAAAAATGATCGTCGGACACTCGGACTGCGGAAAAGCTACGCCAGCGTGTAGACGAAACCCATCGCGATGCTGACGACAATAAACATGATCAAAAACGCCAGGTCAAGGGATACCCCACCAAGCTGCAAAGGTGGAATCAGCCGACGAATCCGTTTCAAGGGCGGATCAGTCACAGAATAGACCACATGCGCGGCCACCAGGGCAGCGCCACGGGGGCGCCACTGCCGCGCGAACATCTGCACCAGATCAAAAACGAGCCTGATGATGAGGGTGACCAGGAACAGCAGCAATGCAATGTACAAAAGGCCGAAAACTATGCCCACGGGTTAGCTCAGATCTCCTAGTTCGCCACTTTTCTCGGTCAGTCCCTCTATTGCAACACAGATGCCAGGCAGATCGCTCTGCCTGGCATCTTTGTTGACTGGGCTAGCTCTGGTTGAAGAACGTTGCCTGTGCTTCGCTGACCTTTTTGTCATCGCCAAGAACTTCGACGTACGACGGCGACAACAGGAAAACCTTGCTGGTAACACGCTCAATGCTGCCATGGAGTCCGAAGACCAGGCCGGCCGAAAAATCGACGAGGCGCTTGGCATCTCCTTCCCCCATGTCCGTGACGTTCATGATCACGGGGATGCCGTCCCGGAAACTTTCGCCGATGATCTTGGCGTCATTGTAGGAGCGGGGATGGACGGTGGTGATCTGCCTCAGTCCGGAGGCGTCTTCGCGGCTAGAAGCCGCACGCTTGATAGGTGTCACGGGTGCGCGGTATTCCTCTTCGGCGACAGGGGGGACTTCACGAACTACTTCACGTACAGGTGCAGGGGCGCCGCGCTCATCACGATTGTGGTCGACAGACCGGTCCTCGTCCGTGTGCTGCACGTGCTGCTCAGACTCGTAGTGTTCATCGCCATCGGCGAGCCCAAGATAAACCATTGTCTTGCGCAGTGCGCCAGCCATGCTGGACTCCTATCGTGTCTGCAGTAGGCGGGCCGCCCATGACTTGACATAGCTGAAATCCCGGCCCGTCGCTTCCAATACTTCGACGCTACCCCACCCGCGGACGCGAACCGAGAATATCCGAGCCAATTCGCAGGTGTGTCGCACCGAATTGCACGGCAGCTTCGAGGTCCTGGCTCATCCCGGCTGAGATCCCCACAGCTTCCGGATGCAGTCCCCGCAGATCCGCGGAAATGGCGGCGAGCTTCTCAAATGCTTCCGCGGGAGGCGCGCCCAAGGGGGCAACGGCCATCACCCCGGCCAAGCGCAGCCCGAAAGCGATGGCGATCGATTCGGCGAGGCGCTCGACGTCGGCTGGCGCGGCACCGCCGCGGTGGGCTCCGGCGTCGTCCTCAAGACTGACCTGGATGTAGCAGTCAAGGTCCGGCCTGTCGGACTCTTCCTGCTCCCGCGCAATAGCCTTGGCCAGGGCCTCGGCGAGCTGCGGACGGTCAATCGACTGGACCGAAAACGCGTACTTCGCCACAGACTTGGCTTTGTTGCTTTGCAATTGACCGATGAAGTGCCAACGCATAGCGAGTCCGGTAAGCTCCGCGGACTTCGCAGCCGCTTCTTGATCGCGATTCTCACCGACGTCGGTCACGCCGAGGGCCGCAAGGCGGGCGACGTCCGCTGCCGGATGGAACTTGCTCACGACTATCAGTTGCGGCTCTTCGCTTCGCCCAGCCGCCACGGTTGCAGCCGAAATCCGCCGGCGGACGGCTGCGAGCCGTTTCCGCAGTTCGGCTGTCCGCGGATCGACGTCGGCGGTTCCGGCTGCCGGGAGGGTCTCACTCATGCGTCCACACCAAACCTGCAAAGCGCCCGGTTTGCTGACTGCGCCGGTAAGAGTAAAGCCGTGCGGTCTCCCGCGTGCACTCCCCCGAGTATTCGACCACGACGCCGAGCGCCTCCAACTGGGCGCGCACGCCAGCCGGCAGGTCCAACGCGGGCGTACCCCACGAGGTAGTGGACCAGGCTTCAGGCACGACCGCCGTTACGTCGTCGCGCAACTGTTCAGGAACTTCGTAACAATCGCCGCAGATGGAAGGGCCAACCCAGGCGCTGATGGTCGCCGCACCACGGCTTCGCATTTCAGCGACCGTGGCCGAAACGAGGTCCGCTGCAACGCCGGGTCGGCCAGCGTGGGCTACGGCCAAGACAGGTTCCATGTTGCTCTGCCCCTCGCCCAACAACACAATGGGGACACAATCTGCCACCATGACCGCAAGCGGCTGTCCCATCGACACCATAGCGTCAGCCGTTGGGCCGTCGCCGTGCGCATCGATGAATTCGACGGTTTTTCCGTGCACCTGGTTCATGTACTGAAAATGCCGTTCGCCGAGCCCCGCTGCTGCTTCCAGCCGGGCCCGGCGCGCCATCACATCTTGAGGATTGTCCGCCACGTGCAGTGCAAGGTTGCCCGCGTCGACATCGGTGAAGGCGACCGAAATTCCCGGTCGCACTTCTTTTCGCCACCAAAACACTATTGACTAACTCTCCTGAACGGCTTGATATGGACTGCCTACTTCAGGAAGTCCGGAACGTCGAGGTCGTCGGTACGACTGCCTGAAAGGTCCGGTTCGACGACGGCCGGGAGGTCGACGTCGAAGCCGGAGTCCGCCGGCAAGGCAGAGTGGCGTTGCTGGCCCCAGTTGCTCAAGCCTGAAGTACCGACGCGGGCGGCAACGTGCTGCGGCGCGGCATAGGCCGGGGCAGCTGAAGGTGCGGCAGGACGCTCCGGAGCCGCAGGGGCCTGGTGCTGGCCCGCTTGCGGGGCCGACTGGTTCATCGACGGCGATGTGGCCTTGACGTCGTCAAACCCGGCGGCGATGACCGTGACGCGCGCTTCGTCGCCAAGGGCGTCGTCAATGACGGCACCGAAGATGATGTTGGCCTCGGGGTGGGCCACTTCCTGGACAAGCCGCGCAGCTTCGTTGATTTCGAACAAGCCGAGGTCAGAGCCGCCCTGGATGGAGAGCAGCACACCGTGGGCGCCGTCGATCGACGCTTCGAGCAGAGGCGAGGCAATGGCGAGCTCAGCAGCCTTGACAGCACGGTCTTCACCGCGTGCTGAGCCGATACCCATGAGGGCCGAACCTGCACCCTGCATGACGGACTTGACGTCGGCGAAGTCGAGGTTGATGAGGCCAGGGGTGGTGATGAGGTCCGTGATGCCCTGGACACCCGACAGGAGTACTTGGTCAGCGGAACGGAAAGCGTCCAGGACGGAGACGTTACGGTCGCTGATGGAGAGGAGACGGTCGTTGGGGATGACGATGAGGGTATCGACCTCGTCGCGCAGGGCGTCAATTCCGGCCTCGGCCGAACCGGCGCGTCGGCGGCCTTCAAAGGTGAAGGGCCGGGTGACGACACCGATGGTCAGGGCGCCGAGCGAGCGTGCGATCCGGGCCACGACGGGGGCGCCGCCGGTTCCGGTGCCGCCGCCTTCGCCAGCGGTGACGAAGACCATGTCGGCTCCGCGGATAACTTCTTCGATCTCGTCGGCGTGGTCTTCGGCTGCCTGGCGTCCGACGTCGGGGTTGGCGCCGGCTCCCAGACCGCGGGTGAGTTCGCGTCCGACGTCGAGCTTGACGTCCGCGTCACTCATGAGCAGAGCCTGGGCATCGGTGTTGATGGCGATGAACTCGACGCCGCGAAGGCCGACTTCGATCATTCGGTTAACTGCATTCACGCCACCGCCGCCGATGCCGACGACCTTGATGACGGCCAAGTAATTCTGCGGTGCTGCCACGTTTCGTGCCCCTTGCTTGTGTCCTATAGCGAAACAGATCGAGTCCAACTTGAATTCTTGGACCTTAACCCTCTAGTTGAAGGTTATAGTTATGTCAAGTAACTCTTAAGTGACCGTATGGGCTATGAATCCGACATTCAATAACCGCCTCCGCGTGTCGCATGAAAGTCCCAAAAATAGCCCCGAACGCCAGCGAAGTTCCTTCTTGAAACGGCCTACTTGGTAAATGGATGCCTCGGTGCGCTCACATCATAGACATTCACCGGAACTTTCGGATTGGCCGGCGCCTTCAGCAACGCTTCCAGGACGCGTGCCTTCAGCTCTTTCTCGTCCGCGTTTCCCCAGACAACGATCTTGCCGTCCGTTAGCTTGAGCTCGACTGCATCGGGCGACTTCGCGGAGGCGCTGGCCATCTTTGCCAGGACGTCGGCTGGCAGCGTCGCCAGGACAGCAGTGATCGCCTTGAAGAGGTCCTGGTTGGCCCCCTGCCCGTCGATGACGGGCAAGGGTACCGATGCGTTATCAGGAGTCGAACCAAGCTTGACGCCGTCGACGTCAACCAACAGGTAGCTGTCACCGTTCTTGACCAGTGCCACAGGCACCCGTTCGGTAATGTGCACCAACAGTTCGGACGGAGGACGGGCCTCCGTGCTGACAGAGCGTACCTGGACCAGAGGCTTGAGCAGCGCCGCGATCTCGGCGTCGTTGATTTGCGGAAGCGGTTTTCCCTTCACCGGCTCAAGTGCTTTCTGGACCGCAGCCGGCTGGAGCAACTTGGCTCCGTCCACCGTCACAGTGCGGACTGCGAACACCGGTGAATAGATGGCCGCAGCCATGATGCCGGCAACCAGGGCAACAATGATGGCGAGCGCGGCAAGAACCGTCCGCCGGCGCTTGCGCCCTTTCGGTTCCGGAAAGGCGAGCACATTGCTGTCCTTTCCGGTTGCGGCCCCTGAAGGGACCTCAACAGGATCGTCGAGGCTGCGTTCAGCACTGACGGTCCCAGGCCGGGTTCCCGCCTGCGGCTTGAAAGTGGGCTTCCGGGTATCAGCCATCCAACAACTCCACGATTCGGGGCCCGTAAGCCGTCACGTCACCGGCTCCGACGGTCAAGATAATGTCGCCGTCGCTGGCCGCGGAGAGAACCGCATCCAAGGCCTCCTGCCCGTCCGCCACCAGCCTGCCGCTCTTCATGCGCTCCGTGATCAAGGTGCTCGTGACCCCGGGAATGGGGTCCTCGCGCGCAGGGTAGATGTCCAGGACAAGGGCGGTATCCGCTTCCCCCAGCGCCTCTGCAAACTGCTCGGCGAATTCGCGGGTGCGCGAAAACAGATGCGGCTGGAAGAGCACGTGCACCTTGTTACCGCCTGCCACCGAGCGGGCAGCCGACAAAGCAGCCCGGACCTCCGTGGGGTGGTGGGCGTAGTCGTCATACACCCGGACGCCCCTCCCCTGCCCCTTGAACTCAAATCGCCGCGACGCTCCCGTGAAGTGGCCTAGGGCGGCCGCGGCAGCCTCAGGTGCCACGCCGAGTTCGACGGCGACGCCGAACGCTGCAGCCGCGTTCAGGGCGTTGTGCCGGCCGGGGACTTGAAGGTCGAGGCGGTGCCGCTGTCCATCGGCGGAGACCCAGACATCACCCGGACCGCCATCGTGCAGGCGGATGTCGGCGTCCGCTGCCGTCCCATAGCTCAGCACACGGGTATTGTCCGCTGCGCGGGTCCGCTCCGCGAGGGCACAGGCGCCGTCGTCGTCCGCGCAGGCGAACAGGACTCCAGAGGTTGGCAGCAGGGCTACGAAGCTGTCGAAGGAGGCATAGACGGCCTCAGGCGTGCCGTAGTAGTCGAGGTGGTCGGCCTCGACGTTGGTGACAACGGCAATGAGGGGCCGGTAATTGAGGAAGGAACCGTCCGATTCGTCGGCCTCGGCAACGAAGATATCCGAGGTGCCGTGCGCCGCGTTGACGCCGAGGGCAGGCACATTGGCACCGATGGCGAAGGATGGATCCAGGCCCGCTTCCCTGAGCACCACAGCCACCATGGAGGTGGTGGTGGACTTGCCATGGGTACCTGCCACGGTCACGACACGATCGGAGCCCATCGTCGCCGCGAGGGCCTCGGAGCGGTGCAGCACCGGGATCCCGGCCGCGCGGGCGGCCTCGAGCTCCGGGTTGTCAGCCTTGATGGCCGAACCTGCAACAACAGTTTGCGCCTCACCGAGATTTCCTGCGGCGTATCCGACGGCGATCCGGGCGCCCGCGGCCTGGAGGTCAGCCATGACGGGCAGGTCCTTGGCGTCCGAACCACTCACCACAACGCCCCGGGCCACCATGATGCGGGCGACGGCGGACATGCCTACGCCGCCGATACCGATGAAATGGACCCGGCCAAGGGAATCGAGGTCTGCGAGGGGCTGGGTCATTCGGATACCGCTTCCAGTACAAGATCAGCCATCCGCTGATCAGCATTTCTAATGCCGAGTTCCTTTGCCTTGCTGGCCATGTCATCGAGGCGGGATTGATCAGTGAGCAAAGGAATCAACTCGGCTTTGAGCCAATCCGCGGTCAGGGCCGCGTCATCGACCAAGAGGGCAGCACCGGCCTTGACCAACGCGGAGGCGTTCATGGCCTGCTCGCCGTTTCCAATGGGCAGCGGAACGAATACCGCGGGGAGCCCGACGGCGGCTACCTCACTGACCGTTGCCGCTCCGGAGCGCGCGAGGAGGACGTCCGCTGCTGCGTAGACGTTTTCCATGCCGTCCACGTATTCCACCTGATGGTACCCATCGGCCGCGAGTGGGGCGCCGTCGTCGTTCTTGACTGCCTTGCCACGGCCGGTGATGTGCAGTGTTTGGACTCCAGCTTCCGCCAAAGCGGCAACTGCACCGGCAATGGTTCGGTTGATGCTCTGGGCACCGGAAGAGCCGCCCGTCACGATGAGCGCAGGTTGTTCGGCGTCCAAGCCGAGCGATTGCCTGGCATCCGCGCGACCAGCCGCCCGGTCCAAGCCGGCGATGGCCTTGCGCATCGGCATGCCAACGTGACGGGCATGCCGCAACCGGGTCTCCGGGAAAGCCACGCCAACATGTTTGGTGAACATGGCCCCGACCCGGTTGGCGAGTCCGGGGCGCGTATTGGCCTCATGGATGACGATGGGGATCTTCCGGCGCCACGCCGCAAGATACATCGGCGTGCAAACGTAGCCGCCCACGCCCAGCAGGACGTCGGCGTGCGCGTCGTCGAGTATGCGGCCGGCTTGTTTGACGGCGGCGGCGAGCTTGCCGGGCAATTTGAGCAGATCCGCGGAAGGCTTTCGGGGAAACGGAACCCGATCAATGGTGGCCAGCTCATAGCCAGCGGCGGGAACGAGCCGGGTTTCCATACCATTGGGCGTGCCGACGGCAAGGATGCTGGCATCCGGACGCATCGACTTGAGGGCGTCGGCGATGGCGAGCAGCGGGCTGATGTGTCCTGCGGTCCCGCCACCGGCGAGGACCACGGACAGTGGCTTGGGCTGGGAATTCATGGAGTGCTATGTACGCTTTCGTGCAGTTTTCGCAGGCCGCCCGCGCCGTTTGGAAGGGCTGGCAGAAGTCATTTGGGCGCGGGCCAAAGACAACACTACGCCCACGCCGCATAGGGACATCACCAGTGCTGAACCGCCGTAGGAGATGAAAGGCAGCGGAACGCCGATCACGGGCAGTAGACCGGCCACCATGGCCATGTTGATGGCCGCTTGCCCGAGCATCCACGCCATGATCGAGCCGCCCAACACCCGGGCGAAAAGGTCTTCCTGATGGCTGACCACGCGATAGATGGCCACAGCGAGCAGTGCGAAAAGCACCAGTACCACCAAGGTACCCACGAGGCCGAGTTCCTCCCCGATGACGGCGAAGATGAAGTCATTGTGGGCCTCGGGAATCCACTGGTACTTCTGCCGGCTTTGACCAAGCCCCACGCCAAGCCAGCCCCCGGAAGCAAGGGCGTTCAGCCCCTGTTCGCTCTGGAAACCGATGTCGCTTGCTCCCGCACAGCTCTGCCCCATCCACGAAGTGATCCGGCACATCCGGTTGCCGCTGGTAAACGCGAGTATCAGCGCGGCGGCGGCGGCAACGCCACCTGCCCCGGCGAAGAGCTTCAGGTTGACGCCGCCGAAAAACAACCCGGCAGCCATGATGAGCATGACCACCAGCGACGTTCCGAGGTCATGGCCCGCCACGATCAGTCCAATGATGCAGAACGAGACAGGGACGATCGGGATCAGTGCGTGCGTCCACCTATCAAGAAGCTTTGCCTTGACGGAAAGGACGGTGGCCATCCAGAGCACCAGTGCGAACTTGGCGTATTCCGAAGGTTGGAAGGTGAAGCCGCCGATCTCGATCCAGTTTTGGTTTCCCAAGACCCGCTTGCCAATGACCAGGACGAGCACCAACAAGGCAACCGCGAGAACGATGGCTGGCCACGCGAATCGCTTGAGCCAAAGGACATTGACCCGCGAAAGCACCAACATCAAGACGATGCCGATACCCGCGAAAATGCCTTGCTTGGTGGCGATCGAGTAGGGAGATTCGCCGGCCGCAATCGCTTCAACACTGGATGCCGAAAGGACCATGATGATCCCGATAGCCGTAAGTGCAAGCGATGCGCCAAGAATCAGGTAGTAAGTGGACCCGTTTCTCGATTTACCGCTTCCCTCAAGCGTTGACCAGAAACCGCCTATGCCAGAACGAATGCGCGACGGCAGCGACGGCCGAGCATCGCCGGCCGCGCGTCCGGCGGGAGCTGCCTTGCCGGCCCGGGTCCGCCCGGGCCCGGTGCGCGTGGGCGTGCTGACCATTGTTACTCCTCGGTGGTCTGTGCCTGGCCTTCCACTAGCTCGCGAACTGCCCGGATGAAAGCGTCGCCACGGTGAGCGTAGGAAGAGAACTGGTCCATGGAAGCAGCCGCCGGGGCCATCAACACAGTGTCGCCGGGCACGGCGACACTTGCTGCCGACGCGACAGCATGGGCCATGACGGTGTCGCCGAAGATCGGAGACGGTTCCGGGGCGGCACCAGCTGAATCGGCGGACTGCACCATTTCAGTGTCGCCCTTGGGCTGCCCGATTACAGGCACATCCGCTGCGTGTCGCTTGAGGGAGGCTTCCAGATCCGCTGTGTCGGTTCCGATCAGGACCACGGCCTTGAGCCTGCGCGCGTTGCTTTTGACCAGCTCGTCATAGTTGACGCCCTTGGACAAGCCGCCGGCGATCCAGACGACGCTATCGAACGCGGAAAGGGCCGCCGAGGCCGCGTGCGGATTGGTGGCCTTGGAGTCGTTGATCCAAAGCACGCCGTTCAGCTTGGCCACGGGCTGGATGCGGTGATCTCCCGGGAGGTAGTTCCTCAGTCCTTCGCGCACTGCCGCGGAATCGACGCCGTAGGCGCGCACCAGGGCGGCAGCAGCCAGGGCGTTGGCGACCATATGCCGCGGGGCAGCCGGCCCCAGGTCCGCCAAGGACGCAAGTTCCTCGGCTGAGCTCCTGCGTTCTTCAATGAACGCACGGTCCACGAGCAACCCCTCGACGACGCCAAGCATGCTGACCGCCGGCGTCAAAGTGGTGAATCCGATCGCCCGGCAACCCTCGACGACGTCGGCGCTCTCCACCATGCGTTCGGTCTCGATCTGCTCAGCGTTGTAGATACACGCCTTCTGCGTATGCTCGAAGATCTTTGCCTTGTCCGCGAGGTAAGACTCGTAGGAGCCGTGCCAGTCAACGTGGTCTTCTGCCACATTGAGGCACACACTGGCCACAGGAGAGAGCGATTCACTCCAATGCAGCTGGAAGCTGGAGAGTTCAACCGCAAAAGCATCGTATTCCACCGGGTCCCGGAGGGCGTCGAGGATTGGAGTCCCGACGTTCCCGACAGCAATCGCCTTGAGGCCCGCCGCCTGCAGCATGGCCTCGGTCATGCCCACCGTGGTGGTCTTGCCGTTTGTACCCGTGATCGTGAGCCAGTCCGCCGTCTTGCGGCCCTCGCGTTCGCGCACCCGCCAAGCGAGTTCGACGTCGCCCCACACCGGTACATGGGCGCGTTTGGCAGCTGCCAGGAGGGACTGGTCCGGCCGCCAGCCCGGTGACGTCACCACGAGTTCAGCCTTCTCGCCGTCCACCAAAGGCAGTGTTTTCACGGCGTCCTCGCCCAGGAGGACGTCGGCCGCGCCGACGATCTTCAGGGTGTCCGCCTGGGCGAGTGCCTTGGCGCTCGTGGCGGCGTCAACCACCACCACCCGCGCGCCCAGCTCGATCAAGGTGTCGGCGGCAGCGAAACCCGAGACGCCAATGCCCGTCACCACAACGCGAAGGCCCTTCCAGTCCGAGTCCCAACTGACGAGATCCCGGAGCCGGTCATTGGCCGAAGGCTTGGTTTGAGGACTTGCGCTCACAGCAGCACCACCCATTCAGCATAGAAAATACCAAGGCCTGCGGCCACGAACAGGCCACAGAGAATCCAGAATCGGACAACCACCGTGATCTCGGCCCAGCCCTTGAGTTCGAAATGATGTTGCAGGGGGGCCATCTTGAAGACCCTCTTGCCCTTGGTGACCTTGAAGTAGCCCACCTGGATGATGACCGACAGCGTGATGAGGACGAACAGGCCGCCGATGATGCCCAACAAAAGCTCAGTGCGGGAGAGGATCGCAAAGCCGGCGACCGCGCCGCCGATTGCCAGCGAACCGGTGTCCCCCATGAAGATCTTCGCCGGGGATGTGTTCCACCAGAGGAAGCCCACCAGCGCAGCACTGCAAATGGCCGCCAAGAGGGCAAGATCGAGCGGGTCGCGGACCGAATAGCAGCCGCTGCCGGCCTCACGTGGCGAACCGCAGGCCTGGTTGTTCTGCCAGATTCCCATGAGGGTGTACGCCCCGAAGACCATGATGGAGGCGCCCGCGGCCAAGCCGTCCAGGCCATCCGTCAGGTTGACGCCGTTGGTCGCCGCAGTGACGATCAGGTTCGACCAGATGACGAACAGGATGGCGCCGAGGACCGTGCCCCCGAAGGCCAGGTTCAGCCAGGGAATGTCGCGGACGAGGGATATATGCGTGGATGCCGGAGTGATGCCGTCCGCGTCGGGGAAGTTCAGGACCAGCACGGCGAAGACAATGCCAACGAAAGCTTGAAGGATCAGCTTGGCTTTGGCGTTGAGCCCGAGGCTGCGTTGCTTGGAAATCTTGATGAAATCGTCGAGGAAACCAACGAATCCCATGCCAACCATCAGGAACAACAAAAGCAGGCCCGAAGCGGACGGGCCCGGTGAACGCGGATTCATCATCCACATGATCATATGGGTTAACCCGTAGCTGATGAGCACGGCCGCAACCACCACGGCCCCGCCCATGGTGGGAGTACCACGCTTGGTGTGGTGGGAAGTGGGTCCGTCGTCCCGGATGAACTGGCCATAGCCCTTGGTCACAAGGAACCGGATGAAGAGCGGTGTCCCGATCAAAGCCACGAGGAGGGCGACGCCGGCGCCGATCAACAGTGCAATCACAGGAGCTCGTTCCCTTCATTGGCGGCGGTTACAGCCGCGGTGTTCGCACTCGTCCCGGCCTGTGGGGGTAATGCTATCCGATCCCCCAAATGCCGGAGGCCCACCCCGTTCGAGGACTTGAACAGCACCAGATCACCTGGCTCAAGCTCAGCCTGCAGGAGTTCATAGGCCTCGTCAGCCGTCTCAGCGAAACTGCACTCGTTGCCCCAGGACCCTTCCTGGATCGCGGAAATGTACAGCGACCGGGCTTCCCGGCCAACCACCACCAGACGGGAAATGTTCAAGCGAACCACTTGGGTCCCCACCGCCGCGTGTTCGCGGATGGAGTCTTCGCCAAGTTCCAGCATCGCGCCAAGGACCGCCCAGGTGCGACGACCTTGGCCTAGATCGGCAAGAGTGCGGAGGGCGGCACGCATGGATTCAGGATTCGCGTTGTATGCGTCGTTGATGATGGTGATACCGTCTGCCCGCTCGGTGCGTTCCATCCGCCATCGGCTGGCCGGCGACTGCTCGCTCAGCGAGGCGGCGATGTCGGCCGCGGGGACGCCTGCCGCAAACGCCGCGGCCGAGGCGGCAAGCAGGTTGGTGATGTGGTGCGCACCGATCAGCTTACTGTGGACCGTATGGGAGGCCCCGCCGTCGGGCAGGATCAGATCGAATTCCGGGTGGCCGCCCTCGTCGATATCGGCGCCCCTGGCTTCAACAGCCGACCCGGAAGCGCCGGTAGCCGTGGTTCCGAGCACCTTGGCCTGGGTGCGTGAAACCATCGCCGCGACCCGGTCGTCGTCGAGGTTGATGATCGCCGTTCCGTCCTGCCCCAGCGCTTCGACGAGTTCGCCCTTGGCCTTGGCGATGTTCTCCACGCCACCGAACTCGCCAGAGTGGGCGGTGCCGACGCCAAGAACGACCCCAATGTCCGGTTGGACCATCTCGGCGAGGTACTTGATGTGGCCAACGCCGGTGGCGCCCATTTCGATCACGAGAAAGCGGGTGCCGGCATCGGCCCGGAATACGGTGAGGGGTACACCGACTTCACCGTTGTACGAACCTTGCGGGGCAACTGTGGTCCCGGCCCGGGACAGAATCCCCGCCAGCAGGTCCTTGGTAGTGGTCTTGCCTGCCGAGCCCGTGATGCCAATGACGGTAAAAGGCTCCCCTTGTGCCGCGCGGGCCGCACGGATGCGGCGAACGGACTCGGCGGCCAGCGCACCCATGGCGAGCACGGCGTCATCGACGACGACGGCGGGGTATGTCCGGCCGTCGTCGTCGGAAACGTCGCGCTCAGTCAGCGCCAGAACGGCACCGCACTCAAACGCCGCTCCCACAAAAGCATGACCGTCCGCGTTCTCCCCCGGCTTGGCCACGTACATCGATCCGGCAGCCACCTCGCGGGAGTCGGTGACGATGGACACCGGAACAATGCCGGGGTCCGCTGCCAATCGGCCGTTGGTGATATCGGCGATTTCCGCCGCAGTAAGTGCAATCATCTCGGTCTAGGACTCTATCCGCTCGTCCGTGGAAACTCTGAATCCCCTGGCTGTCAAGGCAGCCCGCAGTTCTACCCGGTCATCGAGTGCAAGGTTGACACCCTTCACTTCTTGCCAGACTTCATGGCCGCGGCCGGCGATCAGGATGGTGTCCCTTTCTGTGGCCATTTCCACGGCCTGGCGAATGGCAACATCCCGTGGATACGCTTCCAGGATCTCGCAGTCAAGATGCTCCGACTCGCGGGCAGCGCGGGCCCCGGCGATGACTTCCGAACGGATGGTCGCCGCGTCTTCGTCGTGGGGGTCGTCGTCGCTGACAATGACGACGTCGGCGAGCCGGGCCGCTATGGCTCCCATGGTCGGCCGCTTGCCCTGGTCCCGTTGGCCTGTGGCACCGAAAACGACGATTACCCGGGATCCGGGCTCCGGGGAGCGTACCGCCTTCAAGGCCCTCGCCAGCGCGTCCGGGTTGTGGGCGAAATCAACCACGGAAGCCGGGGCGTCCGAGATCAACTGCATCCGGCCCGGTACGGAAACGGTGAAGGGATCGTCACTGTCCAGCGCCGCCTGCAATGCCCGCGGATCGATGCCGGAAGCCAGCACCATGACGGTCGCCAGGGCCGCGTTGGCGACATTGAAGTCCCCGGGCAGTCCTGTGTGGACGCGCAGCACTGTTCCGTCACGGTGGCGGAGCTCGAAGTCGGTTCCAAGCCCGCGTTGCGTGGTGGAGACCACAGACCAGTCAGCATCCGTGCCGGGTACGGCGGACAACGTGGTCACGGGAATTCCGGCCTCTTCGGCCAGCAACATCCCCCACTGATCGTCCACGGTCACCACGCCCCGGCGTGCGCGGGCGGTGGTGAAGAGTTCCGCTTTCGTCCGGAAGTACTCATCCATGTTGCCGTGAAGGTCCAGGTGGTCCTGGGTCAGGTTAGTGAAGCCGGCGACGTCGAACGTCACCGAGTCGACCCGGTGGAAGGACAGGGCGTGGGAGGAGACCTCCATGGAAGCCGCATCCAGCCCGCGCTCACGCATGAGGGCGAGCAAGGCATGGACGTCGGTCGACTCCGGCGTTGTCAGAAGGCTCGGGATGGCTTCGCCTCCCGCAAGGATTTCGATCGTCCCAATCAGGCCAGGATTCAAGCCCAGCGCGCGGAGAAGCGAATTGATGAAGTAGGTGGTGGTGGTCTTGCCGTTTGTACCCGTGACGCCGAAAAGTGTCGGCGAAGCCGCGTCGTGGGGTTGGCTGCCATAAATCAAGGCAGCGAGAGGCCCGACGGCGGCGCGGGGACTCCTGACGATCAGCACTGGAACAGCGAGGTCGTCGCTGAGCGCCAGTTGGCGTGCGCCGTCCTCATCACTCAAGACGGCTACGGCGCCGGCGGCCACAGCTTGGGGGACAAAGTCGGCTCCGTGGCGTGTGGCTCCGGGCAGGGCCAAGTACAGGTCTCCAGGTTCCACGGTGCGCGAGTTGAGGGACACACCAGTCACCGACGTACCGCCGGAGTCCGGAGGAAGCGCGATTCCCAGGGACGCGGCGATGGCCTCAAGAGGGACCGCGGTCACGACGGCGGGACGGAAGCCGGGTTTGTCCGTAGCCGACGGGTTCCCTGTAGGGATCGAAACGGCGTCATTCTGCTCTGACAAGTGGGTCTCCGTTGGTACTCGTAAAACTGGCCGCGCGGGAACGGGGGCTCCCGGAATCGGCATGGGTGGATCGTAATTTGGCCGGACAGATGCCCAACAAGCTTACTTGGCGAAACTGACTTACTTGGCGTACTGCGGGAACCGTGCCGGAGTGCCGGTGGACGGGGGGACGTTGTAGGTGCGCAGGACCTGGCCCATGACCGAGCGGAAAATCGGACCCTGGGTGATGCCGTAGATGTTCCCTTTAGGGCGCTGGACAACTACCTCAACGATGAACCGTGGATTTTCAATGGGCGCCATTCCAATGATGGAAGCGGTGAACCCGTCGAAGCCAGGCAGCCCGTCTTCACGGGGTGCCTCGGAGGTTCCAGTCTTCGCACCGACCCGGTATCCGTCGATGCCGGCATCTTTCACCTCACCCATGGTGACGTTGCTCTCAAGGATGTCACGGACCTGCTGTGCAGTCTCCTTGGAAACGACTTGCCTGGGATCCTTGGCAGGAACTTTCGCCTCAACACCGTCAGCGCCGACGTAGCCGTCGATAAGTCGTGGCTGCAGCATCACGCCACCATTGGCTACGCTTTGGTAGGCCCGGACCGTCTGGAGGGTGGACTGGGAAACACCTTGGCCGAACAGCACGGTGTACTGCTGCCGGTCGTCCCATTGCTCAGGCTTCGCGAGGATGCCCGTGGCTTCAGCGGGAAGACCAATGTCCGGAGCTTCGCCGATGCCGAAGCGCTTGAGGTAGTCGTAGCGCTGTTGCTTGGTCAGGCGGCTGCCGACCATCACGGTACCGGTGTTCATCGAATAGCCGAGGATACCGGCAAGGGTTCTCTGTTCGGTTCCGTGTGGGAAAGCATCGGTAAACGTCTGACCGTCAATAGTTACAGCTGGCGGAATGGTGAACGTGTCCAGCGGGCTGGACTTTCCTTCATTGATCGCTGCCGAGGCGGTAATCATTTTCTCTACCGAACCAGGCTCGTAGGCCGCCGTCACCGACCGCACTCCACGGTCCGCGGCCGCAACCTTGCCGGGGTCATTGGGGTCCGGGGCGTTGGTATCCGCCATCGCGATGATGTTTCCGGTCTTGATGTCCTCGACGACTACCGAGCCCCACTGGGCGTTGAGCTGATTGACCTGCGTCTGAATGGCCTGTTGCGCAAAGTACTGGATATCCGTGTTCAAAGTCAGCTTGACGTCTTTGCCATTCACGGCCGGGGTCAGCAGGTCGGTTGCCACGGGAATGCGAAGACCGTCGGCACCGATCTCAAATACCCTCTTTCCGTCCTTCCCGCGGAGGAGCTCGTCTTGAGTCTGTTCAAGGCCTGCCTGGCCAGTGGTGCCGTCCTTGAGGAATCCGATGACGCCCCCGGCAACGCTCCCATTCGGGTAGACGCGTTTGCTGATGCCTTCGGATCCAACACCCGGGATGTGCAGTTGGGAGATCTGGTCCTCGACCTCGGGCTTCACTTCCTTGGCCACGACGTTGTATTTCTTCTCCCCGCTCACAGCTTGCGTGACCTGGCTGACGTCCATCCCCAGGGCGCTGGCGAGCTCCGCAATGCCCTGGGTCCTGGAGATCTTGTCGATGCCTTGGGTCCGGGCGTTGTAGCGCGAAAACTCAGTGGTGGCGGTGTTGACCGTCTGGTCAACCACGATGTTGTAACGGATCACGCTGCTGGCGAGCACTGTGCCGTTGGCGTCAAGAATCTTGCCGCGTTCGGCGGGCAGAATCGTGGATTTCAGCCGGTTGTTATAGGCGGCCTCGGCCATGCCGCCGACGTCCAGTCCCTGGACGAGGAACAACTTGCCCCCGACCACGAGGAGCAGCGTCAGCATGATTCCGAGGCCGATGCGAAGGCGCTTCTTCGCCGCCGGCGTTCTCTTGTTCTTCGATTTGCCGGTTTTCTGCACCACGTCGATTCCTTGCTGCTTGCCTTGCTGTTTACCCTGAAATCAGGTCGGCTGGAGGCTAATGCCCGGGCACCTTCTGCTGTGGAGCGGGGACCGAACCACCGTGGAGATCCACAACCGGCGGCTTGGGTGCCACAGGGGCCGCGGGCGCCTCCGGCTTGGCCGGTGTGGAGTCAGCAGTTCCTGTTGGTTTAGGGTTTTCCAACGGATCCTTGGCGGTTGCAGGAGGTACGACACTGAGCTGACCTGCAACCGCAGGAGCAGCTATGACAGCACCAGGATTCTGTCCCTTGACTGCCGGCGTCGCCTTACCTGTGACCGCCAGGTTGTCCAGATCGATCTGGCCCGTGGCAGTGGAAGCTACCATTCCCAATTCTGCGGCCTTGGCCGCCAGATTCTGCGGAGCTTCGAAGTTCTGGACCTGCTGTGTCAGATCCTGGTTCTGCTTGTTCAGGGATGCAGCATCGTTCCTGAGCTTCACGAGGTCGTACTGGGCCGTGGAAACCGAGATGTTTAGCACGAGAACTGTCAGCAGTGCTGCCGCGAGCACGCCAAAGCAGAAGACGACGAACGGAGTGCGTCGTCTTCCGGGAACGCTCTGAACGAGCGAGAGCGGCGTCCGCGCCTTGCGGGGTGCGTCGCGCTCCGGGCCGCGGACGGGCAAGGCGCGCGCCGTGTTGCCCACAGTGGTCGGCAGGATCTTCGCGGCGGCAGTGCTCATGCTGTTTTCCTCGCTTTGATGCGTTCCACGGCCCGCAAGCGGGCGGATGCCGCACGCGGGTTTTCGGCGATTTCTTCGGGCGTCGGCACTTCCGTGCCCTTGGTCAGCGTCTTGAATTCCGGTTTGTGTTCCTCGAGTTCCACCGGGAAACCGAGAGGAGCTGAGGACTTGGACCGTGACTGGAATACTGACTTGACGATCTTGTCTTCGAGCGAGTGGTAGGACATCACCACCACACGTCCCCCCATTGCTGAGGCCGATAGAGCAGCAGGTACTGCCCGTTCCAGGACATCGAGTTCCTCGTTGACTTCAATCCGCAAAGCCTGGAACGTCCGCTTTGCCGGATGTCCTCCGGATTTTGCCGCCGATGCAGGAACCACGCCGCGAATCTGCTCTACCAGTTCTCCCGTGGTGGCAAAGGGCTTGTTGGCCCGCGCCGCGACGATGCGATTGGCGATCCTGCCGGCGAACTTCTCCTCGCCCCATTTGCGGATGATCCGAACCAAGTCTTCTTCGGAATAGTTGTTGACAACGTCAGCGGCCGTCTGGCCGCGGCTCGTGTCCATGCGCATGTCCAGTGGTGCGTCGTAGGAGTAGGCGAAGCCGCGCTCCCGCTCGTCCAGCTGCAGGGAAGACACCCCGAGGTCCATGAGGATGCCATGCACTTCGGGGATGCCAAGGTCCGCAAGGACGTCTTCAATCTCGTCATAGACGGCGTGTACAAGATCAGTGCGGGCCTCGAACGGCTCCAGTCGCGCTCCTGCGAGGGTGAGGGCCTCTTCGTCCCGGTCTATTCCAACAAGGTGGAGATCGGGGAAACGTTGGAGCATCGCTTCGGAGTGGCCGCCCATTCCCAACGTTGCGTCGATGGCGACGGGCGTCTCTCCACGGCTGCGGGCCGCTTCAAAACCGGGTGCCAACAAATTGATGCACCGGTCCTTCAGGACCGGTACATGGCGCTCCGAGGTTGGTTTTGGCGCGTCTTGCTCCTCCATGCGGCCTCCTCAGTGCTGAATTGTTCGGTGCATCTGCCGGTCAGTTGGTTGCTTCTTGGGTCGGATCCCCATCCGCGCCTATCGCAGTGTCCGCCTGGCTCCGGGGAAGGTGAGCCAGGAAAACAACGTGATGGGCGGCTGGAGATCCCATCCAAGAAGCCTTGCTGCTTCTTGGCCCGGCTTCTACAAGAACCCGGGGAGATTGTCGTCGTCGGTCTCCGAGAAGGCGGCTTCCTTCTCGGCCAGGTACTCATCCCAAGCTTGGGCATCCCAGATCTCCGCCCGGGTTCCGGCGCCGATTACCGCCAGTTCCCGATCGAGACCTGCGTAGGTCCGGAGCGCCTGCGGAATTGTCACGCGCCCCTGCTTGTCAGGTACCTCGTCAGAGGCTCCGGACAGGAAAACCCGGATGTAGTCACGTGACTGCTTGGAGGAGATGGGGGCCTCCCGCATGGATTCGTGAATACGTTCGAATTCCCGCTGGCTGAAGACGTAGATGCAACGCTCCTGGCCTCTTGTGAGCACCAAGCCGTCAGCAAGTTCCTCGCGGAACTTGGCGGGGAGGAAGATCCGGCCCTTTTCGTCCAGACGCGGCGAATGCGTGCCAAGAAACACTGGCCCACCGCCCCATCTGTCAAAGGTGCCCGTACCTGCCCAACGCCGCCACTACCCTCTTACTTGCTCCACTTTACTCCACAAGCCCCCACAGTCAACGCAATCCGGCGTGTTTCTGCCCCACTTTCGAATGAGGGCGCCTGAAAACACGGCGATTTCGTGCGTGGTGGAATGTGGAGCGGATTCTGCGGTGGCCTTCTCGGAGGGCGCGACGGCGGAGCCAAGGCCGTGCTCGAGCCCTCCTGATACGCGGCGAACCGGGCGTTAAATGCGAAAAGACCCGAAATTCGGGTCTTTTCGCAATCAGGCCAGCGCCTGGTGGTGCAATGTGGAGGGCCCCGGCTTCCTGCGGAAGCCAAGCGCTAAATAAGGGCTCTCAATTACTCTTCGCCGCGGCGACGCTCGTCCCAACGCTCCTCAAGACTGCTCATGAATGAATTCCTGGCCTTACCGGGTTTGGCACTCTTCGTCTTGCCGCCGATAACCCTTCGCAGGGTCGCGAAGTAAACGCCGGCGCCCATCACAATGAAGCCCAGCACACCAAGGAAGATGTTCTGCAACGACACACCTACCAACAACAGGAGGATCCCGGCGATAGTGCCTAGAACGCCAATAACGATGTGCCTGGTCGACCATGAACGAATGGGGTCAGAGCCCATTGAATTGGCAAACTTTGGATCGTCCTCATGCAGTTGCTTCTCGAGTTGCTCGAGGAGCTTCTGTTCGTGCTCCGAGAGGGGCATCGCGACCTCCTTTAGTCGGCCAGCGTCTGGATACGCCGCGGCCGTTGCCTCTGTTCCTTTGAACGGACGAATCCAAAAAAGGGTTCCCGAAGACCGGGTCTTGTGAACACGGTCTCACGGAACAGACACAACGGAGCAATTTATCCAGACGGTCTAAATCTGTGTATCTCTAGGATAGTTTGTTGGCCGCTGTTCTGAAAGACACGCCGGAGGCACACTAGGAGCTCTTCGACAGCTAAGGAGATCCCGGCTCATTAGGCTCGGTCTGCGGTTCCAGAAGCCTCGCCGGAAGAACGGTTTTACTGCCGAATCGCTCGCTGACCCGGTCCAGCGCCTGCTCAGCCGCCCGCCAGTTGTCGTCCCTGCGATCCAGGCTCAACTGCAGCGAGGCGTGTTCGGCCGGCTCGAGCTGCTCGGCCCGTACGCCCACAAGGCGCACGCTCATGGGCCTGTCCCCCAAGGATGCCAGCAGCTGGCTCGCCACTTGATAGATCAGCTGGGCGCTGTCCACCGGTGTGTGCATCGTCTTGCTGCGGCTGATTGTCGAAAAATCGGCATAGCGCAGCTTCAACGCGATTGTCCGGGCCAGCATCCCGGCAGTCCGTAGCCGTGAAGCGGTGCGGTGGGAGAGCCTGAGCAACTCGCGGTGCAGCAGTTCATCGTCCGGGGTATCGACCGCGAACGTTTCTTCGGAGCCAATGCTCTTTTCCAAGCGTGTGGGCGTAACCGGCCGAGAATCCAAACCCATGGACAATCGGTGGACGTGTTCTCCCGAAGCTCCGAGGACCCTTTTCAAGGAAGAAAGGGGCGTTGCCGCAACATCGGCCACGGTGCGGATCCCCAGCCTGGCAAGGACATCGGCAGTCTTGGCCCCGACTCCCCACAAGGCGTTTACGGGAAGACTGTGCAGGTACGCTACGGTCTGGTCCGCCTCAATGAGTAGCAGTCCGTCGGGCTTGCAGCGCGTGGATGCAATTTTGGCAACGAACTTGTTGGCGGCAATCCCGACGGACGCCGTAATTCCCAGCTCCGAGGCGACGCGGCGCCGGATCAAGTGTCCGATCTGAAGTGGCGGACCCAATCTCCTGATCGCCCCGCCGACGTCCAGGAAAGCTTCGTCGACGCTCAGGGGCTCCACGAGGTCAGTTATCGATTCAAAGATTCCCATCAACTGCCGGGAGACCTCGTAGTAGAGGCTGTGACGTGGTTCAATGATGACCGCTTTGGGACACATCCGCATGGCGTTGGCCATGGGCATGGCAGACCTTACGCCCAAGGCGCGCGCTTCGTAGGAGGCCGAAAGCACAACGGAGCGATCCACCGGGAAGCCCACAATGACCGGTCTTCCGCGGAGTTCAGGACGGGTGCGCAATTCAACCGTGACAAAGAAGGCATCCATGTCCACGTGGAGGATGCTGGTGCGCCTCAGCTCCCGCAGCGCAGCGGGATCCGGGGTGAATCCTTGCCCTGGGTCCTCCGCATGTGGTTTCACAAGGAAATCCTATGCCGCTGTACCCGTTAAACTGGAGCCAGCTTCCGGCACCCTAAGCTGGAAGCAGCATCCGGCGTCGTCCCCAGGAGGAAATCCCTGTGAAGCTCTTTGGAAAGCCTCAACCCGTCAGCCTGGCCCTGTTGGCCACGGGTGTCGCGTTGACCATTTCGGCTTGCGGGTCGTCCCCTGCGAGCACGGTATCCCAAGGGCCGGCGCCAACATCGTCCGGGGCGGCAGCTGCTTCCGCAAGCCACGCGCCGACTACTTCTTCCACGGCTATCGCGGGGGCGTCCGCGACGGTCGGAGCCCTCGTACCGGGGTTCCCGCAACAACTGATTCCCTTGATGCCCCAGGCAGCCGTGGAGTCCAGCAGTTTCGACAAGAACACCTCCCCGGCTTCGGTGGCATTGGTCGGCACCATTGCATCGCCTGCCGACTCCGTGGTGGCGTTTTATACATCTGCGCTCACGGCACAGGGTTTCAAGGAAGTTCCCGGAAACACCGTGGGAAGCATCAAATCAAAAGACTTCCTGCGTGGGGACAACGAAACGGTAAACATCTCGGTGGTGGAAAACGCCGGTAAATCCACATTCACCATCGGCGCCAACGTGGCCGCCGGGTCCGTCAAGTGACTACGGAAAGCCTCGGTGCTGAACAGGGCCGCTTTGTTGCCGACGTCGCCGCCAAACTTAGCGGCTTCCTTGGTGCGCAACAAGAGACCATGTCGACCATATCCTCCGATGTCATTCCCCTCATGGGCTCCATCACGAACCTCGTGACAGGCGGGAAGCGCCTCCGGGCATTGATGTGCTACTGGGGATGGCGAGGTGCCGGCGGTGAGTCTGCGCATCCGGACATCATCACGGCCGGCTGCGCCTTGGAACTCTTCCAAGCCGCGGCCCTGATTCACGATGACATCATCGACCGCTCTGATACCCGGCGCGGGGGGCCCAGCGTCCACAAAAGGTTCAGCCAACTCCATGAGCGCGAGGGCTGGGCACTCGACAGTGAACGTTTCGGGCATGCTGCCGCTATTCTCACCGGGGACCTGTGCCTGTCCTTCAGCGAGGAGGCGTTCACGCAGATCGGCGCCAGGGCTGCTTCCGGGACTTCTGCGCGGCGGATCTTCAACCTGATGCGCGCGGAGGTCATGGCCGGGCAGTATCTGGACATCCTGGAGGAAGTAGCAGGTCCAGTTCGGGACCGTGCGGGTGCCGTCAAGCGAGCCCAGTCCATCATCCGTTTCAAGTCGGCAAAGTATTCGACAGAACACCCCCTGGCGCTTGGGGGCGCCTTGGCCGGCGCAAGCAAAGAGCTCCTTCAAGGCTATTCCGCCTTCGCGCTGCCACTTGGTGAGGCATTCCAGCTGCGCGACGACGTCTTGGGCGTGTTCGGCGACCCCGGGACGACTGGAAAGCCAGCGGGCGATGACCTACGCGAAGGCAAGCGGACCGTGTTGGTCGGCTTTGCCATCAACCAAGCCGGAGCTGCGGATTCCGCCTACATCGACTCCATGCTCGGCAGGCAGGACCTCGGTGAGGCCGAGGTTGCCGAGATCAGGCGCATCATCGTGGATTGCGGAGCCCTCGAAGCCACGGAGGCAATGATCGAAGAGCTCAGCAACGAAGCTTTCGAAGCGCTGGACCGCCTACCCCTGGCTGAACTCCCACTCACTGCACTCCGGCAGTTGGCCGAAGCCGCTGTCAGCCGGGCCGCATGAAATCTTGATTACATCCAGGTGAATAGCCGCCTGAATACGGCTTAATACAGTGGTGGCGGCAGTTTCCTGCCGCCACCACTGTATTAAAGGCGGGTCTTTTACCAGGCCAGCGATTGGGCCCTGCGTCTGATTTCAGTCTTGCGCCCTTCACGCAACGCATCGACAGGGCGGCCACGCAGCGACTCGTCCGGGGTGAAGAGCCATGCAATGAGCTCCTCATCCGTGTACCCGGCATCGCCAAGCACGGCAATGGTGCCCTTCAGGCTGTCCACCACATGACCGTCCTGGATGAAGAGAGCGGGAATCGAACGGATGTTCCGTTCGCCCACTCTCACAGCCACAACTGCACGCTCATCCAGAAGACCGTGGACTTTGGTGATTGAAACGTTCAGCAGCTCTGCGACATCGGGCAGCGGCAGCCAATCGGAAACGAGACTTTCTACATTACTCACGGATCAAGATTGCCACGCCTGTGCGCTTTGCGCCTAGCCAGCCTGGCTGCAAGGGCAGGATTTAGGGCCGTGAATGCCCAAGAATCGCAAACCTCGGGATTTCTTGTGCGGAAACGAAAAATGTGAGACATTCACATTGATCACATTTGCATCACTACCCACTTTAGTAACACAGGTATCACTGGCAACAGCGGCATTCCCAAAATGTCCGCTGCTGAGATGAGGATTGCTCCCATGACGACGCCCCGCTCGCCCAAGAAGACAACGAGCATGCCGAAAATTGCGGCCACTACAGCGGCTCTGCCCGTCGTCATGCTCTCTTCGCTGGCGCTTGCCCAATCGGCAACTGCGCTACCGGCGGTACAGCCTCAGCGGATGCCTGCCACCCTGGCCGCCGCCATGAAGGCCCAGGCTTCGGCCGTGGCCGCCAACGTCATTCCGGCGTCTGCCGTTGCCTCGACAATCCCGGCTTCCATGCAACCGATGGCTCCGGCCGTTCCGGACATGTACACGATCGTTCGGGGCGATACCATCAGCGGCATCGCTGCCCGCTACGGGCTGAACACCAACACAGTGCTGCAACTCAACGGGCTCTCGGCCAACACCATCATCTACCCGGGGCAGCAGATCAAGCTGTCCGGTTCAGGGACTGCCGCGCCGACACCGGCCCCCAGCACGTCATCGTCAGCCGGGGCGGCGACTTACACCGTCAAGTCCGGCGATACCTTGAGCGGTATTGCCGCCCGCAATGGAGTGGCCCTGTCCGATGTCTTCAGCTGGAATGGCCTCGACGGCCGGTCCATCATCTACCCGGGACAGCAGATCAAGGTCGGGCCGGGAACAAACGCACCAGCTCCTGCGGCGCCGGCACCTGCTCCGGCTCCCGCGCCGTCAGCACCGGTGCTTGCCGCCACCGGCGCTTACACCATCAAGTCCGGCGACACTTGGGGGGTATCGCTTCCCTCGTTGGCGTCTCCCTCTCGTCGCTGCTCTCGGCAAACCACTTGTCCATGAGTACCATCATCTACCCGGGCCAGAAGCTCGCCATCCCCGGCGCCCCCGCCGCTCCGGCTCCCGTCACTACCCCCTTGGTCCCGAGCACATTCCTGGGCTACACCTACCCGGCGGCTGTCGTCAGTTCAGCCAACGCGAACAAGGCGCTCCTCAATGCTTCTCCGGTTCCCAGCACCGCCCAGATGAAGGGGATCGTGGCCGACACTGCGCGCCGCATGGGCGTAGACCCCTCCTTGGCTCTGGCATTCGCCTTCCAGGAATCCGGATTCAACCAGCGTGCGGTCTCCCCTGCCAACGCCATCGGCACCATGCAGGTCATTCCCTCGTCCGGCGAATGGGCCTCCCAACTGGTAGGACGCAAGCTCAACCTTCTCGACCCGTACGACAACGTCACTGCCGGAGTCGCGATCATTCGGGCGCTGGTGAACACCAGCAAGGACGTGAACACGGCCATCGCAGGTTATTACCAGGGCCAGTACTCGGTGAGCAAGTACGGCATGTACAACGACACGAAGGCCTACGTGGCCGCAATTCTGGCGCACAAGAAAAACTTCAGCTGAACCACGCCGCAAACACGGGCCCGGATCGGATGCCGATTCGGGCCCGTGTTTTTGCTCAACTAGGATCGTAGGGTGCAGGAACAAGTTTCGGACCATCTCCTCGGATCCCTCGTGGACGGGCGCTACCTCGTCCGATCGCGCCTGGCGGGCGGCGGAATGTCGACTGTCTACCTCGCCACTGACGAGCGACTCGACCGCGAGGTGGCGCTCAAAGTGCTGCATCCGCATCTGACCAACGACCAAAACTTCCTTGACCGCCTTCGGCGCGAGGCTCGGGCGGCCGCCAGCCTGTCCCACCCGCATGTCGTCGGCGTCCTCGACCAAGGACAAGACGGCCACGTTGCTTACATCGTCATGGAGTACATCAAAGGGCATACGCTCCGCGACGTCCTCAATGAAAAGAGCGCGCTTCCGCCCCGGCTGGCCTTCGCACTGATAGATCCCGTCATCGAAGGACTGGCTGCCGCCCACGCAGCGGGGCTGATACACCGCGACGTGAAGCCGGAGAATGTCCTGATCGCCGACGACGGCCGCATCAAGGTGGGCGATTTCGGCTTGGCCCGGGCGGTAACGGCGACCACGAGCACTGGTGCCCTGATCGGCACGGTTGCCTACTTGGCTCCCGAACTGGTCTTAGGCAAGCCCGCCGACGCCCGGAGCGACATTTACTCGGCCGGCATCATGCTTTACGAGATGCTTACCGGCGAGCAACCCTATTCCGGCGACGTTCCAATCCAGGTGGCTTACCAGCACGTCAACGCGAGCGTCGTGCCGCCGTCGCTCGCTGTTCCCGGACTCGCTGCGGACATTGACGAACTCGTCCAGTGGTGCACCGCAAAGGAACCCGAAGAGCGTCCTGTGGACGGTTCAGCGCTCTTGTCGGAATTGCGGCATATCCGGACAACCCTGAGCGACGCACAGCTGGACATCAGCCCGCCTGCCGCCAAGGCGCTTGCCGCAGGGGCCGAAAGAGGACAAGAGACAGGGGCCACCGCGGTAGTCGCCCCCTTCCATGCCGAACGCACGGAGACTTTGGAAAGGATCGGCCGCCCGACCGAGATCATCTCAAGCCAGCGCAATCCGACCACGGTGCTGCCGCCGTCGGGCTTCTCCCCCGGCGAGACGACGGTTCAAGCTGTATTGCCCACGGAGCGGCCTGCACCGACGAGCAAACGCGACATCAAGAGAATGGCGCGACAGGAGGAAAAGGACCGAGCCCGTGCCGCGGCCACCCCGTCGCGCTCTTTGCAGGAAGGCAATCCGCGCCGCCGTGCCGTGATCTGGACGGTTGTCGTGATTGTCCTCGCAATCCTCGCCACCGCCGCGGGCTGGTTCTTCGGCATGGGGCCAGGCTCGCCCGGAACCATTCCGGACACGAAGAACAAGACGGTTGCGGAAGCCCAGCAGCTACTGAGAACCGCCGGCTTCCAGTCTGAGCCGAGGGACGTATTCGACGACCAGGTCACGGCCGGGTTAGCGGTTGGAACGGAGCCCGCTTCCGGCCAGGTCATCCGGAAGTTCCAACCGGTCTCGCTCTTCGTTTCGAAGGGTCCGCAGTTGTTTCCGCTCTCTGCAATGACAGGCCTGACGCTGGACCAGGCCAAGAACGCCCTTGGCACGGCCGGAATGACGCTCGGCAACGTCACCGAGCAGTATGACGACAAAGTGCCTTCCGGATCGGTCATCTCACAGTCCCCAGCCCGGGACACGGCAGTCCGCCACGGCACCCCAGTGGCATTCGTGGTTTCCAAAGGACCCCAGCCCCTGCCCGTCCCCGATGTCCGTGGCATGACCCAGCAAGCAGCCGTCAAAGCGATCAGCGACGCCGGGCTGACCGCCAAAATTTCGCCGGAACCCGTCAATGACAAAAAGGTTCCCGCGGGGGCCGTGGTCAGCCAGGCCCCTGCCAACGGCACTTTGACCCGTGGCGAGTCCGTGACGTTGACCCTGTCCAAGGGACCGAAGCTGGTGCACGTTCCCAGCTTCATCGGGAAGCAGGCGGACGCCGCACGCAAAACCTTGGAATCGCTGGGATTCGACGTCAAGATCAACAACGTCCTGGGTGGCTTCTTCGGCACCGTCCGGGACCAGAACCCCGTGGACAGTGATGCCCCGGAGGGTTCCGTCGTCACCCTGACCGTCGTGTAGGACCCATGCATTCAGGAAAGGCGATCCGGAATGTTCCGGATCGCCTTTCCTGAATTCGGCCTGCTCGCTACCGCTTCGTGAGGGCTCCGGCCACCAGGAATGCCATCTCGAGGGACTGCATGTGGTTCAGGCGGGGATCGCACACGGACTCATAGCGGTCCAGGAAAGCGTCCTGGTCAATGGGATCGGCACCGCCCAAGCATTCAGCGACGTCGTCCCCGGTCATCTCCATGTGCAAGCCACCCGGTACTGTGCCCAGGGCGTGGTGTACCTCGAAGAAACCGCGGACTTCGTCCACGACGTCGTCGAAGTTGCGGGTCTTGTAACCGTTGGGCGAGGTGACAGTGTTCCCATGCATCGGATCCGTGACCCAGAGAACCTGCGCGCCAGAGGCAGTGACCTTCTCGACGACGGCGGGCAGCTTCTCCCGGATGTTCTTTGAACCCATCCGGGTGATGAAGGTGAGGCGGCCTGGCTCGCGGTTAGGGTCCAGCTTGTCAATGAGCCGCAGCGCGTCGTCTCCGGTGGTTCCGGGACCGAGCTTGACGCCGATGGGATTGCGGACACGGGACAGGAAGTCCACGTGCGCATGATCGAGCTCACGCGTACGCTCTCCGATCCAGAGGAAATGGCCGGAGGTGTCGTACGGAAGTCCCGTGCGGGAGTCGATGCGCGTCAGGGCACGTTCGTAGTCCAGCAGCAAGGCCTCGTGGCTAGCGAAAAACTCCACGCGCTTAAGGGCTTCGAAGTCGGCACCGCACGACGCCATAAACTTGATGGCACGGTCGATGTCCCTCGCCAAGGACTCGTACCGTGCGTGGGCGGGGTTTTCCGTGAAGCCCTTGTTCCAGAGGTGCACCAGGCGAAGATCGGCGAAGCCACCCTGCGTGAAGGCGCGGATGAGGTTCAGCGTGGAGGCCGAGGTGTGGTAGGCCTTCAGCATGCGGCTGGCGTCGTGGGCCCGGGACTCCGGAGTGAAGTCGTAACCGTTGACGATGTCGCCACGGTAGGCAGGCAGCGTCACACCGTCGCGGGTCTCATCGTTCGAGGATCGCGGCTTGGCGAACTGGCCGGCCATGCGGCCCATCTTTATGACGGGCATGGCCGCGCCATAAGTGAGGACAACGGCCATCTGCAGGATAGTACGGACGCGGGCGCTGATCTTGTCAGCTGTGGCGTCCTCGAAAGTCTCCGCGCAGTCGCCACCTTGAAGAAGGAAAGCCTTGCCCTGGGCTGCTGCGGCCAAACGCTCGCGCAATATGTCGACTTCGCCGGCGAAAACCAGCGGCGGAAGCACGGAGAGTTCTTTGACGGAGGCATCGAAGACGCCCCTGTCGGTCCAAGTGGGCTGCTGCGAGATAGGCAGTTGGCGCCAATCGTCCAAGCCGGGATAGTTTGCCGCGCCACTTTGCGCGGTGCTGGTCAGGGGGCTGCCCAGGGAACTAGTCAGGGTGCCGGTCACGGACGGTGCGGGGTTCGCGGATAGCTCAGTCACTCTCCAAGACTAGTTGCCTTGCCCGCTGTTCGGCGCACGGCCGCCGTAACCGATATTCACCGGGCCGTCACACTTTTCCAGACACTCCGTCGTCGCCGTCGTCCGGCCCCGATCCGCCGGCGGACCCGGGCTGCTCTTCAGTTCCGGTATCGGCAGGAATTGTTTCGCTCCCGCTCTCCGGGCTTGGAAGCTGCCCGGCCAGTCGCTGCTTGACGACGGCGGCGTATTCGTCCACGTATTCCTGCCCGGAGAGCCGCATGAGCTCATACATGATTTCATCGGTCACGGCCCGTTGGACGGCGCGGTCTTCCTCTTGGCCGTAGTACCGGCTGAAGTCGAGCGGCTCGCCGAAAATGATCCCGATGCGGCGGATATTGGGCAAACGCTTGCCGATGGGTTGGACTTTTTCGGTTCCGATCATCGCTACGGGAACAACGGGCACCCGCGTCTGGAGCGCAAGTTTGGCGACACCCACTTTGCCCCGGTACAGCTTGGCATCGGGACTGCGGGTGCCCTCAGGGTAGATCCCCAACAGGCCGCCAGCAGCCAGGACATCCCTGCCAGCTTGCAAGGAGTGCTCGGACGCCGCCCCACCCGACCGGTCCATGGGCAACTGGTTGGTGAGCCGGAAGAACATGGCCGTGAGCCTGCCCTTGAGTCCCGTGCCCGTGAAGTACTCGGACTTTGCCAGAAAGCTAACGGGCCGAGGCACCATCACCGGCATGAAGATCGAGTCCGAAAAAGACAAATGATTGGAAGCGAGAATCGCGGGACCATCGTGGGGAACATTGTCGAGGCCCTTGACCCAAGGGCGGAACAGCAATCTGAGAACCGGACCCAAAAAGATCCGTTTCATGACCCAATAGAACACTTTGGTTCCTCTCCGGGGCGGCGTCTGCTAGGCGTCCGGACGGTCCCGGCCGGCACTCAGAAGCCACCCTACTCCAGTGAGAAATGTCCCGAACAGTGACACGATGGACTCATGACTGAAAGCAGTGCCGCCAACAGAGTAGCCTCGGAGTCATCATGAACACTCTCCCTGATCCTTCCCCGTACGCCAGCAGTTTCACCGGTAGTGGACCGAGCATCGGCGTGGTGATGAGCCACGGTTTTACGGGCAGTCCGCACAGCATGCGCCCGTGGGCGGAGCATCTTGCAGCGGAAGGCTACGCCGTGCGGCTGCCTTTGCTTCCGGGCCATGGGACCACGTGGCAGGACATGGCTACGCGGCACTGGCAGGAGTGGCACCATGCTGTTGATGCGGCGTATCTCGAGCTCCAGGCCGAGTGCGATTTCGTTTTCGCTGCCGGCCTGTCGATGGGCGGGACGCTGGCGCTCCGGATCGCGGCCACTCGGCCCGTCGCCGGCACGGTCGTCGTCAACCCTGGCTTGGTGATTGACGACCCCCGCGCGGCAGTGGTGGGCGTCCTCAAGCACGTCATGAAATCCACCCCGGCCATTGCCAATGACATCCTCAAACCAGGCATGGACGAGGGCGCCTACCCAAGGACTCCGGTCGCCGCTGCCCATGAGCTGAAGAAGATGTACAAGGACACCGTCACTCTCCTCCCCCGGATTTCCGCCCCCGTGCGCGTCTTCCGCTCTTCCGTGGACCATGTGGTTTCGGACCGAAGCATCAAGCAGTTGAAGGAGCGCGTCACAGCTCCGATGGAGTTCAGCACCCTGGAGAACAGCTACCACGTGGCCACATTGGACAACGATGCCCTGGAAATCTTCCGCGGCTCGGCCGAATTCATCCGGAAAACGATGGCCGGATTGGCCAACAGTTCCGCCCCTGCCCGCCCGTCCGGCGCCGAACTCCGGGACTTTCCCCATGAATAGGCCTGGACCGGACTCACCGGACCAGAGCGCCAACAAGGACGACGACGCCGTCTGGCTGGATCTGGTGGCGCGGCTTGAGTCGATGCCTTCCTCGCCGCTCGACGAACCGCGGCTGGCGGAAGAGCCCCCCAAGGATCCCGGAACAGAACCGGGTCCAGGACCGGACGCGGTTCCTGGTACCTCGACGTCCCGCTCTTTCCAGGACTTCGATCCCCTTGGATTGGCCAGGAGGGGCGCTGCCGATGAACCCGGCGCACGCGAAGGCGACGGCAGCGGTGCGACCGGTCCGCGTGACTTCGACGTCGAGGACGAGGGCGGGTTCGTGCCGGAGGACCCACCGAGCCTGGCCGGTACCGAACCGCTGACCATGCTCGCCTGGCTCGGAGCTGTGGGCGGTCCCCTTGCCCTGCTGTTTACCGCAATGTTCTGGCGCTCGGCGCCCCTCCTGGCCGTCATGGGCATCTTGGCGGCATTTCTGGCTTCGGTGGTGTACCTCATCATGAAACTGCCCCAGGAAAAAGACGAGAACGACGACGGCGCCCGTGTCTGAGAGGGTTGCCGCACCGCGGATTACCGGGCTGCGGAGCTTGTACTAGCCGCGCGCCCTGCCGCTGACCCGCGACAGGTCGGCGGCACCGATCATCCCCGCCCGGGGTCCGAGGGCCGCAAGCTTGATGGCTGCAGCCGGCCGGAAGCCGCGGCCCGTGAGGTTCCGGGTGAATGCGGTCCGCGCGGGGCCCACCAGAAGCTCGCCGGCATCGCACAGGCCACCGCCGATAACAAACGTCCCCGGGTCCAGCGCTGCCGCGAGATTCGCAAGGCCGAGCCCGAGCCAGTGCCCCACCTCTTCCAGGAGCTCCCTCGAGGCCGAGTCCCCCGCTTGGGCTCGTTCCGTCACGGTGACGCCCGTAATGTTCTCCGCAGCGCCTCCCGCGGCCTTGAGCAATTCGTAGGCAACCGGGGAATTCCGAAGGGCCAGCTCCCGGGCTTCCCTGCCGAGGGCGTTCCCGGACGCGTATTGCTCCCAGCAGCCCCGGTTGCCGCATTCGCAGCGATGCCCGCCAGGCACCACGATTTGGTGCCCGAACTCCCCGGCTACTCCGAATCGCCCACGTTCCACGCGTCCGTCCATGACCATGGCACCACCAATGCCGGTGCCAAGCGTGATGCAGACAAGTCTGCTCTCCCCCTGCCCTGCGCCGAAGCGCCATTCAGCCCAGGCGGCAGCGTCGGCGTCGTTGGTGACAAGAACCGGACGCCGCAGCAAGCTCTGCAGGTTCTCCCGCAGCGGTTCGTTGCGCCAAGCGAGATGCGGGCTGAACAGCACCGTGCCGCCGTCGAGGTCCATCCAACCGGCGGCACCGATCCCCACTGAAGCAATCCGGTGGCTTCTGCTCAACTCTTGGACAAGCTCGACGATTACCTGCTCCACGGCCCGGGCGTCATTGCCCGGGGTGGAGCGCCGCGCTTCGTCGACTACATGGCCTGAGGGATCCACAACACCGGCAGCAACTTTCGTGCCGCCGATGTCGATCCCGATAGCCAATCCCCTACGGCCGAGATGGGAGCGTCGGGCAGCCCATGGAACCGACTCCCAGCGAATGCCGCCTTGGGTGGGGCCGGGGCGTCGGCCGGTTGCGGTTGAACCGGACCAGGAAATCTTCCGAACGCGCGCCGTTGTCTGGTCGTTGGATGAATTCAGAGGCATGCCGCCATCCTATTCCGAGTGCCGCATATGTACGGACATGCGTCTTGTATGAACGGGCGTTGAACCCGGCCGCATTGGAGGAATGACCCGCGTCACGTAAAGTTACTCGTCAGTAACATGAAATTGGTGAATTGCGACACACCCGTTACTTGGCCGTATAGAGTTAGAGCAGCCCCGCAATGGTCTGTTGATATCGAAGGAGCTATCGTGCGTGAATTCAGTGTTCCGCCCTTGGTGAATGTTGCCCCCGAAACCAACATCACGGACCTCGTGGTTCGCCAGGCCGCCAAGCCATCCAACCCCGCCCTCTTTGCCAAGCTCAACGGCGCCGGCCAATGGCAGGACATCAGGGCAACGGAGTTCCTCGAAGACGTCTCGGCGCTGGCAAAAGGCCTGATCGCCAACGGTGTAGGCCTAGGCGACCGGGTGGGTATCATGTCCAGGACCCGGTACGAATGGTCCCTCGTGGACTTCGCTGTGTGGTTTGCGGGCGGCGTTTCCGTGCCGATCTATGAAACGTCATCGCCGTCGCAGGTGGCTTGGAACCTCGGTGACTCCGGCGCTGTTGCGGCATTCGCCGAGTCCGCACACCACGAGGACATCATCCGCCAAGCCGTCACGGCTGAAGGCCTCAGCTCAGTTGCCCATGTCTGGCAGCTCGACGGCGGCCTTGATACCCTCCGCGCCGCCGGTAGCGGGATCAGCGACGAGGAACTTGAGTCTCGCCGCCGCAGCGCCGTGCTTGCCGACGTCGCCACCATCATCTACACCTCGGGCACCACGGGCCGCCCCAAGGGTTGCGAACTCACGCACGGCAACTTCGTGGAACTTTCAGAGAACGCGCTGGCTTCCCTTGGTGACGTGGTCAATGAGGACGCCAAGACCATCATGTTCCTCCCGCTCGCCCATGTCTTTGCCCGCTTCATCTCGGTCCTGGCCGTTGCAGCCGGCTCCCAGGTCGCCCACACCCCGGATATCAAGAACCTTCTCGGAGACCTCCAGAGTTTCCAGCCGTCGTTCATCCTCGCCGTTCCCCGCGTCTTCGAAAAGGTCTTCAACTCGGCCCTCACCAGGGCGGAGGACGGTGGCAAGGGCGCCATCTTCCACAAGGCAGTGGACACGGCAATCGCCTACTCGAAGGCGCAGCAGTCCGGCTCCGTCGGGCTCGTGCTGAGGCTCAAGCACGCCGTCTTCGACCGTTTGGTGTACGGGAAACTCCGCGCGGCAATGGGCGGCCACGTCAGCCACGCCGTCTCCGGTGGTGGCCCCCTGGGCGAACGGCTAGGCCATTTCTTCCACGGTATCGGCTTGCAGATCCTGGAAGGATACGGGCTGACCGAGACCACGGCGCCCATCTCAGTCAACACCCCGTCCCTGATCAAGATCGGCACGGTAGGGGCACCGCTCCCGGGCAATGCGGTCAAGATCGCCGACGACGGCGAAATCCTAGCCAAGGGCGTCTGCGTCATGAAGGGCTATTACAAGCGCGATGACCTTGCTGCAGACACCTTCGTGGACGGCTGGTTACGCACAGGTGACATCGGCGAACTGGATGAACAGGGTTTCCTGAAGATCACCGGCCGCAAGAAGGAAATCATCGTCACGGCCAGCGGCAAGAACGTGGTGCCGGCCCTCCTCGAGGACCAAATCCGGGCGGACGCCCTGGTCTCACAGGTCCTGGTGGTCGGCGACAACCGACCCTTCATCGGCGCGCTGGTCACCCTCGACGAGGAAGCCCTGCCCGGCTGGTTGGAACGCCATGGCCTTCCAACGTCCACCACTCCGGCAGACGCTGCGGACAACACTTTGGTCAGGGCAGCCGTCCAGGAACTGATCAGCCACGCGAACCAGTCCGTCTCCCACGCGGAGGCCATCAAGTCCTTCCGGATTGTGCCGTCCGACTTCACCGAGGCCTCCGGCCACCTCACACCGTCCTTGAAGGTCAAGCGCGCCCAGGTCATGAAGGACTTCGACTCCGTGATCGAGGAGATGTATTCGGCGCCCAAGGCGTCCTGACACCCCGCAGCCTGACATATCCGGAAACCAAAAAGGAAGGTCCCGGGCTCACGAGCCCGGGACCTTCCTTCATGCCTGCTCCGCGAAGAAGCGAGCTGTTATTCGACGACGATCAACAAATCGCCGCCCTGAACCTGCTCCACCTTGTTGATGGCGAGGCGCGAGACCGTGCCGGCCACCGGCGTCGTGATGGATGCCTCCATCTTCATCGCCTCAATCGTGGCGACGGTGTCGCCCGCCTTGACGGCGTCGCCGGCTTTGACGGTCAGCGTCACGGCACCGGCGAACGGCGCTGCAACCTGACCGGGCTGGGACGCATCAGCTTTCTCCGCAGCCTTCACGTTGCTGACGACCGACTTGTCGCGAACCACCACGGGGCGGGACTGGCCGTTGAGCTTGCACATGACCGTGCGCATGCCCTTTTCGTCCGGCTCCGAGACTGCTTCGAGGGAGGCGATCAAGCGCACGCCCTTCTCGAGTTCCATGACGTGTTCCGCGCCGAGCTGGAGACCGTAGAGGTAGTCACGGGTGTCAAGGACTGACAGGTTGCCGTAAGTGTCCACGCTCTTGAGGTAGTCCTTCGTGGGACCGTCGAACAGCAGCCGGTTCAAGGTCCTCTGGCGGGACTTGGAATCGCCCTTGAGGGCCGCACTGTCCTCGGCGCTCAGTTCGACGTCGCGGACCTTGATGCTGCGGCCTTGGAGCGCCTTCGTGCGGAACGGCTCGGGCCATCCTCCGGGAGGATCTCCCAGTTCACCCGACAGGAATCCGATGACGGAGTCCGGGATGTCATAGTTCTGCGGGTTCTCGTTGAAGTCCGCCGGGTCCGCATTGAGTCCAACGAGATGCAGCGCGAGGTCGCCCACCACCTTGGAGGACGGGGTCACCTTGACCAGGCGGCCCAGAATACGGTCCGCTGCGGTGTACATGTCCTCGATGGCCTCAAAACGCTCGCCGAGCCCCAGCGCCATGGCCTGCTGGCGCAGGTTGGACAACTGGCCACCAGGGATTTCGTGCTGGTAAACCCGGCCTGTGGGACCCGGAAGCCCTGATTCGAACGGCGCGTAGACGCGACGGACAGCTTCCCAGTAGGGCTCCAGCGCGCTGACGTTCGCCAGGCTGAGGCCGGTATCCCGCGGGGTGTGTGCCAGCGCGGCCACAAGGGCCGACGCCGAAGGCTGGCTTGTCGTGCCGGCTAGCGACGCGGACGCGACGTCGACGGCGTCCACGCCGGCGTCCACGGCTGCCAGCAAGGTGGCCAGCTGGCCGCCTGCGGTGTCGTGGGTGTGCAAGTGGACCGGGAGGTCGAAACGCTCACGCAAGGCGCTGACAAGCTTGGCAGCGGCCGCAGGGCGAAGCAGGCCAGCCATGTCCTTGATGGCGAGGATGTGTGCACCGGCGTCGACGATCTTCTGGGCGAGGCCCAGGTAGTAGTCGAGGGTGTACAGCTTCTCGTCGGGGTCCAGGAGATCGCCCGTGTAGCAGAGCGCGACTTCGGCTACAGCGGTGCCGGTGGCACGCACGGCCCGGATTGCCGGAGCCATCTGGTTGACGTCATTGAGGGCGTCGAAGATGCGGAAGATGTCGATGCCTGTAGCCGCGGCCTCGTTGACGAATGCCTCGGTGACTTCTTCCGGGTACGGCGTGTACCCAACAGTGTTCCGTCCACGGAGCAGCATCTGGATACAGACATTGGGCAAGGCTTTGCGCAAAGCGGCGAGGCGGTCCCAAGGATCTTCGCCGAGGAAGCGCAGCGCGACGTCGTATGTGGCACCACCCCAGGCTTCGACCGACAGCAGTTCGGGCAGCAGCGCGGAAACGGCAGGGCCGGCTGCGACGAGATCGCGGGTACGGACGCGTGTGGCAAGGAGGGACTGGTGTGCGTCACGGAAGGTGGTGTCCGTGACCGCAACGGCGGTCTGCTCGCGCAGGGCCTTGGCGAATCCTTCCGGACCCAATTCCCGGAGCCGCTGGCGGGATCCCGCCGGTGCTACGACGCCGGAAACCGGAGGCAGCTTGGCCGCGGGGTCGGAGTGGACCTTGAGTTCCCCGTTGGGCTTGTTGACGGTGACGTCGGCCAGCCAGGTCAACAGTTTGGTTCCGCGGTCCGCGGAAACGTGGGACTTCAGCAACTCGGGGCGCTTGTCGATGAAGTCGGTGGCAACGTTTCCGGCAATGAAGTCCGGATCAGCAAGAACAGCCTGGAGGAAAGGGATGTTGGTCGATACGCCACGGATTCGGAACTCGGCCAGGCCGCGCCGCGCGCGGGCTACGGCGGCCGGGTAGTCGCGGCCGCGGCACGTCAGCTTGACCAGCATGGAGTCGAAGTGCGGACTGATCTCGGCACCCGAGTAGACCGTACCGCCGTCGAGACGCACACCGGCGCCGCCTGCGGAACGGTAGCCGGTGATCTTTCCGACGTCGGGGCGGAAGCCGTTGGCTGGATCTTCCGTGGTGATGCGGCACTGCAGGGCCGCGCCCTTGATGGATACCGACTCCTGGCTCAGGCCGAGGTCTGCAAGGGTCTCGCCCGATGCGATGCGCATCTGTGCCTGGACTAGGTCAACGTCGGTGATTTCCTCGGTGACTGTGTGCTCTACCTGGATGCGCGGGTTCATCTCGATGAAGACGTGCTGGCCGGCGCGTTCGCCCTCGGTATCCACAAGGAACTCGACCGTTCCGGCGTTGACGTAGTTCAGGGCCTTCGCGAAAGCCACGGCGTCGCGGTAGAGGGCCTGACGGATGGACTCATCCAGGTTAGGGGCAGGAGCGATCTCCACGACCTTCTGGTGGCGGCGCTGCAGGGAGCAATCGCGCTCGAAGAGGTGCATGACGTTGCCTTCGGCATCAGCCAGGATCTGCACCTCGATGTGACGAGGACGCAGGACGGCCTGCTCCAGGAACATGGTGGGATCGCCGAACGCAGCGTCCGCCTCGCGCATGGCCGCTTGAAGTGCCTCCGGAAGATCCTCGCGGGTCTCCACCCGGCGCATGCCGCGGCCACCGCCACCGGCAACGGCCTTGGCGAAGATCGGGAATCCGACCTCGTCCGCTGCAGCAATGAGCTCGTCAATGTCGCGGGACGGCGCGCTGGACTTCAGCACCGGTACCCCGGCCTTGCGGGCGGCCTCGAGGGCGGCAACCTTGTTACCGGCGAGCTCCAGGACCTCCGCCGGCGGGCCGATAAACGTTATGCCTGCATCTTGGGCGGCCCGGGCGAGGTCCGGGTTTTCGGACAGGAATCCGTACCCTGGGTAGATCGCGTCTGCACCCGATTCTTTGGCTACACGGACGATTTCGTCCACGTCGAGGTAAGCACGGACCGGGTGACCCTCTTGGCCAATCAGGTAGGCCTCATCAGCCTTCTGCCGGTGGATCGAGTTGCGATCCTCATATGGGAAGACCGCTACGGTCTTGGCGCCCAGTTCATAGCTAGCGCGGAAGGCCCTGATCGCGATTTCGCCGCGATTAGCCACCAGAATCTTGGAAAACATGCTTCTCCTGCATCATTGCGGGTGTAACGGTCGGTGGTCACAGTGTGTAAGACCTCCATACCCAAACACAAATCTTTGTGGTGACAGTCACACGGGGATTCGTCACGAGCAGTGTACCTTCGCGCACGATACGGATTCACGTGCTAATGACCGGAGAAGTAACAAGCCATCCAGGCCGTTCAGGGCTGATAAGGCAGGAATCGGTGGCCACTCAACATATGATGTTGAAGGGCGGCGGCAGAGCCCCGGTTCCGGCGCAGCCGGAACGCAAGCACCGCGACACGGCAACCGGCGTTAGGTTTTGGGTTTTCAAGTGCAAGTAGTCAGCATCAGCAGCCTTAAAGGCGGCGTGGGAAAGACATCCGTAACCACTGGGTTGGCCTCGGCCGCACTGGCCGCAGGCATCCCCACCCTTGTTGTGGACCTGGATCCGCACGCCGACGCCACCACAGCCCTCGGCGTCCAGGCCGGCGACCAGCTCGACATTGGCCGGATGCTCAAGAATCCCCGCAAGGCCAGGCTCCTGGACAACGTGGTCAGCAGCGGCTGGGTTGAACAGGCCCGCCGCAATGGCGGAGGGACCACCCTTGATGTCGCCGTCGGATCCGCCTACACCGGAATCTACGATCGGCCGGACCTCGGACGCCGCGATCTCCGCCGACTTTCTGCCGTCCTCGCTCCCGCCGAAAAGTATGAGCTGGTGCTTGTGGATTGCCCACCATCGCTCAACGGGCTGACCCGCATGGCCTGGAGCGCGAGTGACCGCGTTGTGCTGGTTGCCGAACCCGGACTCTTCTCAGTGGCAGGCACCGAACGCACCATGCGTGCAATCCAGCTGTTCCGCCAGGAATTCGCCCCCCAGCTGGCCCCTGCGGGCATTGTGGCCAACCGGGTCCGTCCTGCCTCGTCCGAGCACACGTTCCGGCTCGCCGAGATGGAATCGATGTTCGGCGAGCTCCTGCTGACGCCACAAATTCCAGAGCAGGCGAACTGGCAGCAAATCCAGGGTGCGGCGCACGCTGTGCATCACTGGCCCGGTGATTCCGCCAAGAACACGGCCAAATTGTTTGACACCCTCTTGGAGAACATGCTGTCCTCACGCAACGGCACGCGGGAACGCCGCCAGCGCTGACCCAAGGTTCGGTGCCCACGCCAAGCTGCGTCGTTGGAGAGAATGCGATGAAGCCGCCTTCCTCTCGGAAGACGGCCTCATTGGTCTTTGGTAGCGGTTCGCGGGGATCCCGACGGCGGGTCGGAAGGTAGAACGTTCGGTTTAGCCCGTGCGGCGTGCCGTACGGCGTTTGCTCAGTTCGTCGTCCGGAAAGGGTTGTTCTGCCGCGTGCTCGCTCGGAAGGGCAGCGAGGCTGCCCTCGACTTCGCGCCACACCCGGCCAACTGCAATGCCGAAGACGCCCTGGCCTCCCTGGACCAGATCAATGACTTCGTCTGCAGAAGTACATTCATAAACGCTAGCGCCATCGCTCATGAGCGTGATCTGGGCCAGGTCTTCCACTCCGCGTTCGCGCAGGTGCTCGACGGCCGTGCGGATCTGCTGGAGGGACACGCCTGTGTCCAGGAGGCGCTTGACGACTTTGAGGACCAGGATGTCACGGAAACCATAGAGCCGCTGCGATCCGGAGCCAGCTGCGCCCCGCACAGCTGGCTCTACAAGTCCGGTGCGCGCCCAGTAGTCCAGTTGGCGGTAAGTGATCCCTGCTGCCTTGCACGCGGTGGGACCGCGGTAGCCGGCATCTTCATCCAGGACCGGAAGGTCCTCGGTGAAAAGCAGACCCTGGGCACCGCTTGCGGGGACAGCAACGCCTGCCGAGGCCTGCTTTAGCTCGCCTGCTTCGCCTTTGGGACTCACGTGACCCTCCTTGTCAGAAGTTCCCTTGGGGATGGTGCATATGGCGGCCAACACGAAAGGGAAATGCAGTCGTGTAATTTCAACGCGTCCGCACCTTTCAGTGTGACTTGCGCGGGTCCCGGATGCAACGAGAACTTGATACCTTCGACGTTAGGCGTGCCGAGGCCTGAGGTCAAAGACGTTCGGACCATTTTCAGGTCGTGTCGAAACTTTCACCCTCAACTTTAACCTTAGGTGGCCGTCAACCTTCGAAATCCTCAGGCTCCACGTCGTCCAGAAACTCCCGGAAACGGCGCAATTCACGCTCTTCGTCGACTTCGGGGCCGGGCTCGGTATCTTCGCCTTCATCGTGTTCGGTGATCCGGACTCCGGCTTCATCCATCACGGCATCGGCACACCAGATGCGGCATTTCGCCCGTAAGGCAAGCGCCAAGGCGTCGGACGCACGGGAACTGACCACTGTGCCGTCGTCGAACTGGAGCTGGCCGTAGAAGATGTTGTCCTCAACCGCCACGATATTCACGCTGATGATCGTGTGGCCTAGAGCCTCAACGACGTCGATCAGGAGATCGTGGGTCATGGGCCGGGGCGGCACCACACCCTGCTGGGCCAAGGCGATGGCGCTGGCTTCGGGCGTGCCGATCCAGATGGGAACATGGCGTTCCCCGTGCATCTCCCGCAGGAGAACCAGAGGCTGGTTTGAAGGCAGTTCAATCCGCACTCCAACAATCTCGACCTCGATCATCATGCTTCCATACGGGAGATACGGTCCTGCACCAAGGCACGGTGCAGGCTGAGGCAGAGTTCGCTGATTTCGCGGGCGGCTTCTGCCGCCCGCGACTGCGACGCCGCATCCTTGCGCGAGGTCAGCGGAGCAACGACCCGTTCCACCAGGCCGAATTCACGTTCGGCTGCGGCTTGGAAGGGCCGGAGGTGCCGGGGCTCAAGTCCATGGCTTTCAAGTTGGACACATGCCCGGGCCACTTGGAGGGCGTGTTCGTCGAATTTTCCATTGACCTGGCTGATGAGTCCGAAGCTGAGGAGGGACCGCAAAAGCGGGACGCTGGCTCCCGATTCCGTTCGAAGCTGTTCCTCGCTCAAGGCGCGTGCGTGGCCCTGCAATTCAGCGGCCAGTTCGTCTGAGACTATCCGGGGTGAAACGGAAACGCCGGGCGGAAGGTTTTCGGGACGCTCGCCGCGGTCGATCGCGTCCAGATAGTCCTTGATGACTTTGAGCGGCAGGTACTGGTCGCGCTGGAGCGCCAACACGAATCGCAAACGCTCGACGTCGCTCTCGGCATACTGCCGGTATCCGGCAGGAGTGCGCTTCGGATTGATCAGTCCCTTTTCCTCAAGAAAACGGATCTTGGATGCCGTCATGGTGGGAAAGTCGTCGCTGAGTTGAGCGAGGACCTCTCCGATGTTGAGGACCTGCGGTCCGCGCCGTTCCGGCTGGGCCATTGCCACAGGCGTACCCGGAATCAGTCTTGGCCTGCAGCGCGGGCAGGGCTCAGGTAGTAGGTGAGGCGGAACTTCCCGATCTGGACCTCGCTGCCATTCTTGAGCAGCACATTGTCAACCCGGTCTTGGTTGACATAGGTGCCGTTGAGGCTTCCCGTGTCCACCACTTCGAACCCCTCGGGGGTGCGCACGAACTCGACATGCTTACGCGAAACCGTCACATCATCCAGGAAGATGTCCGCATCCGGGTGGCGGCCGGCCGTGGTGGTGTCCGAGTCCAGGAGGAACCGCGCACCGGCGTTGGGGCCGGTGTGGGCAATCAGCAACGCCGATCCTGGAGGCAACGCTTGAACTGCCGCGCGCTCTTCGGGTGCCAATGGCGGGCGGACATCCGAGTCATGGTGCCGCACAGGCGTGAGGTGGATTGACGTGGTCTCCGACGTTGGCTGTCCTACTGCACCGTGCTCGTCCCGGGCTTGGTTCTGCTTGCCGCCAACCATGGAAATCCTCCTCATCCGCCAGCAATTGTTACGAACTGCCGGTTACGCATCTACCCGGTTCTGCCGGGCCAAACGGGTCGCTGGCCCGCCGCAACCGCTCCCCCGTTTCGAGGAGAACCGACTTGGCGGGCCAGATACCTTTTAGCCTACCTGTTGTTCGTACTCTGATGCACTGAGCAGGGTCTCGATGGCGTCAGCTTCCGAAAGCTTTACCTCGAACAGCCAACCGTCACCGTAGGGATCCGAGTTGATCAGGGCAGAGTCAGTATCGAGAGCCTCATTGCGGGAGACAATTTCGCCGCTGACCGGGGCGTAAATGTCGCTCACGCTCTTCGTGGACTCAACTTCACCCACGACGTCGTTTCCCTTCACCGTGGTGCCGGGCTCCGGCAGCTGGGCGTAGACAACGTCGCCGAGTGCATCCTGGGCGAAGTCCGTGATGCCGACGCGCACGACGCCGTCTGCATTCGGGGCACTGACCCATTCATGTTCGGCGGTGTAGGAAAGATCGGCAGGAATAATGCTCATGAGTCGCCTTTCATCGGGACATTACGGACCACGACGGCGGCCCGGAGGTCCGGCCACCGCTGAAAGTATAAGCACATACAGCCCTCCTCCCCACAGGTGTCTGGGATGATTGGAACCAGACTCGAGCCGCATAGTCCTGCAACGCCGTCGAAGGAGCGCGATCATGCCGGAACTGCCCGAACTCACTGCCCTGACCGATTTCTTGGACGAGCGGCTGTCCGGTGCACGGCTCACCCAGTTGCTACTGCCATCGGCGTTCGCCCTGAAGGTTGCTGAGGTTCCCTATGAATCGCTGATCGGGCGGACAATCGATTCCGTCGGTCGACACGGAAAATTCCTGGCCTTCAAAATCGCCCCTTCCGCTGAAGGACCTGCGGGAGGAGACTCAACAGAGCCGCTCTACCTGATCGTCAATTTCGCGAAGGCCGGCTGGCTGCGGTTCTCGGACAAGCCGCCCGGTGCCGAAGCCACTGGTGCGGGCGGCTATTTCGCCGCGCAGCTGGGCTTTTCGAACAGCGGCCACGATTATGGTGTCACCCTGACCGACGCAGGAGCGTGGAAGGGATTGGCCATCTTCATCGTTCGCCAGCCTGTGGAGGTCCATGGCATCGCGGAATTGGGACCGGATCCCCTCGACCTCGGCTTCGGCTTGGACGAGTTCAGCAGGCTCTTTCGCAACAGGCAGCAGATCAAAGGGATCCTGAAGAATCAGAAGCTCATGGCGGGCATCGGGAACGCCTATAGTGACGAAATCCTTCACGCAGCGAAGCTGTCTCCGGTCGCTACCGCCTCTTCCCTTGAGCCGGACGCAGTGGAACGTCTCTTCACAACGATGAAGGGCATTCTCAGTGGCGCCGTCCAGGAGTTCTCGGGAAAGAAACCCAGCGAGCTGAAGCCGGCAAAGAAAGCCTCCATGCGGGTGCACGGCCGGACCGGAGAGGCTTGCCCCGTCTGCGGGGACACCGTGCGGGAGGTTACTTTCGTGGGCACCTCGATGCAGTACTGCCCCACATGCCAGACCAACGGCAAGATCCTGGCCAAACGCGGTTCGGGCGACGACGGCTGATTCCCGACCGAAGCCCGCCACCCTTCTGTGGCGGGCTTCGGTGCGTTTCACTTAGGGGACCGGCGACTCTTCCGGTTCGCGTACGACGTCGGGGGCTACTTGCCGTGGGGAAGCAGCCTGCGCGGCTCCCCCGCCCCGTGCGGCCCCAGCGGCCGCGATCATCACGAGAAGGGCCGCGACGGTGATGGCGGCCCCGGCCCAGATGGGCGAGGTGTAGCCCAAGCCCATGGTGATGGTGACGCCGCCCAGCCAGGCACCGAGGGCGTTGCCAAAGTTGAAGGCGCCGATATTCGCGCCGGAGGCAAGGGTGGGCGCGGTGGTGGCAAAGTGCATGACGCGCATCTGCAGGCCCGGGACTGTGGCGAAGCCGAATCCACCCATGAGCGCCAGCGAGAACAGGGTGGCCACAGGGCTCGCGGCGGTGAGTGCGAAGAAGACGAGCACCAGCACCAGGCCCGCAAGGATGACCACAAGGGTTTTGTCGATGGATTTGTCGGCCGCCTTGCCGCCGGCAATATTGCCGACGAACAGTCCGGCGCCAAACAGGACCAGGAGCCACGGGACGGCGCGGGGATCAAATCCGGAGACTTCGGTCAGGGTGAAGGCGATGTAGGTGAAGGCGCCGAACATGCCGCCAAAGCCAAGGAGGGTGACGATGATGGAGAGCCACACCTGACCGGACTTGAAGGCACCAAGCTCACGGCGGAGGCTGCTGGTAGCGGCGCCCTCCTTGGTGCGCGGGACCATGAGGGCAATGCCGACGAGCGCCACAACACCGATGATGGTGATGGCCCAAAAGGTGGAACGCCAGCCGAGGTTCTGGCCGAGGAAGGTGCCGAAGGGCACGCCCAGCACGTTGGCGGCAGTGAGGCCGGTGAACATGATGGCGATGGCTCCAGCCTTCTTGTGGGCCGGGACCAGGCCGGCTGCGACCACGGAGCCGATGCCGAAGAAGGCTCCGTGACAGAGGGCTGCGACGACTCGCCCGATCAGCATGGCCGGGTAGCTGTCCGCGATGGCGGAGAGGAAGTTGCCGGCGATGAACAGAACAAGAAGCCCGATCAGCACGGGCTTACGGGGCAAGCGCGTCACGGCCGCTGTAACCAGGAGGGCTCCGACAACGACGCTGAGCGCGTAGCCGGTGATGAACCAGCCGGCGGCTGCTTCGCTGACTCTGAAGTCGGTGGCGATCTCGGGCAAGAGGCCCATGATGACGAACTCGGTCAAGCCAATGCCGAATCCGCCCAGGGCAAGGGCGATCAACCCTGCGGGCATGTTGTGCTCCTTTGTGGGGATGGATTCCCGTGAGACTGGAAGTGCGTCGCCGAGAACCGTAGAATATTAGTTGCAGACGCTGTATATATAGTTGCATACGCCATCTATTTGCGCAAGCAACTACTTTGAACGCATCTGGTTATCTTCATCAATGGCAGGAGTTACGGGAGACATGGGCATCAAGGACGACGCCGTTGAGGTGCGCGCACAGGGGTGGCGGACTCTCGCTGCGCTGCATGGCAACATCGAGACAGCGCTCGAGAAGGCGTTGCAGTCGGCCGCGGATCTTTCGGTGGTCGAATACACCGTGCTGGACGCGCTGAGCCGCCAGGACGGCTGGCACATGCGCATGCAACAGCTGGCCAGGGCGACTGCACTATCCAGCAGCGCCACCACTCGGCTGGTGAACCGGCTCGAGGACCGTGCGCTGCTGACCAGGATCCTGTGCGCAGACGACCGGCGCGGGATTTACACCGAACTTACTGAGGCCGGCCAGAAGTTATTGCTGGCGGCGAGGCCGGTACACGACGAAACACTGGCCGAGTCCCTGGCTGCCGCAGAATTGGTGCCGGAGCTTGAGCCGCTGGTCAAGGCGCTGGGGGCGCTGCAGGGGGTCTGAGGCTTTGCCTTGTTTCGTGGGGCGCGCGCCCTGCGTCGTGCGGTGGCGTGCAGCGGCGCCCGCCCCGCGGCGGGGCGTCAGACTTTCTTGACGACGCTGGATTTGAGCTGCATGGGGCCGAAGCCATCCACTTTGCAGTCAATGTCGTGATCCCCCACGCCGTTCACGAGGCGTATGTTGCGGACCTTTGTGCCGACCTTAATGGCCGTAGCGCTCCCCTTGACCTTGAGATCCTTGATCACGCTGACGGTATCGCCGTCCGCGAGCACGTTGCCGACGGCGTCCTTGATCTCCGTCGACTCTGACTCCGCTTCATCGGACGCGGCCTGCGACCATTCGTGGGCGCACTCGGGGCAAACCAGCAAGGCGCCCATCTCGTAGGTGTATTCGCTGGCGCATTCGGGGCAAGGGGGAAGGATTTCGCTCACCGTCCAATGATAGACGGGGTGGCCGTGCACCGGTCTCGGCGCTTGGCTCGGCCTCGCCCTGTCTGACATGGACGACGCGCATCTCGTTTGACGACACCCATCTTGACCCCGGACTCCGGAATACACGCGTCCCATGTCCGTTTCCGAGTCGTGGATCGGTTTCCGCGTCACGGGTCCTTTGCGGCGTCGACCGCGATCAGGCAGCATCCTGGAACAAGCAACTTAAACGCAAGAGTCCCGGGAACCCTTAGGCTCCCGGGACTCTGTTATCGATACCTTGCGGTCGGGCTGACAGGATTTGAACCTGCGACCCCTTGACCCCCAGTCAAGTGCGCTACCAAGCTGCGCTACAGCCCGTCAGTTCTGCCGTTCTCCGCCTAGATTTTCACCTAAGCAGTCCGGCCGAACCACCTCAAAAAGCTTACACGATGTTCGAGGTTTCCAATGACACCTCGGCGGGTGTCACCTGTGATGCGCGTCTCAATTAGCGCTTCTTGCCGCGCTTTTCGCGGACGCGCATGTTGACCTCGATCGGCGTGCCGTCGAAGCCAAAGGTTTCGCGCAGGCGACGGGTGATGAATCGGCGGTATCCGGGGTCCAGGAAGCCCGTGGTGAAGAGCACGAACTTCGGCGGACGGCTGGATGCCTGGGTGCCGAACAGGATGCGCGGCTGCTTGCCGCCACGGACCGGGTGCGGGTGGGCAGCCACGAGCTCGCCCAGGAACGCGTTGAGGCGTCCTGTGGGGATGCGCTTGTCCCAGCTCTCCAAGGCGAGGTCCAATGCGGGTACCAGGCGGTCTTTGTGCCAGCCGGTCTTGGCCGAGATGTTGACGCGCGGGGCCCACTCCACGTGTGCCAGGTCCTGCTCGATTTCACGCTCAAGGTAGCGGCGACGTTCGTCGTCGAGCAGGTCCCACTTGTTGAACGCGAGCACCAGCGCGCGGCCCGACTCGATCGCCAACTGGAGGATGCGGACGTCCTGTTCGCTGAGGACTTCGTCAACGGCGAGGAGCACGACGGCGACCTCCGCCTTTTCGAGCGCGGCCTGCGTACGCAGGGAAGCGTAGAAGTCTGCGCCCTGGGCCATGTGCTGGCGGCGGCGGATGCCTGCCGTGTCCACGAAGCGCCAGGTGCGGCCGCCGAGTTCGATGAACTCGTCCACGGGGTCGCGGGTGGTCCCGGCGAGGGTATCAACCACAACGCGCTCGGAGCCCGCCAACTTGTTCAGCAAGGAGGACTTGCCGACGTTCGGACGGCCGATGAGGGCAATACGGCGGGGTCCGCCGGAGCGCTCCACACCTTCCACCGTGGAGAACTCGGGCAAGGTATCCATGACGTGGTCCAGGAGGTCGGCAACGCCGCGTCCATGAAGGGCGGACACGGGGTACGGCTCGCCGAAGCCAAGGCCCCAGAGCGCGGCTGAGTCGGCTTCCTGCGCAAAGTCATCAACCTTGTTGGCCACCATGATGACCGGCTTCTTGGACTTGCGCAGCATCTTCATGACGCCTTCGTCCGTCGCGGTTGCGCCGACGGCGGAGTCCACCACGAAGAGCACGGCGTCAGCGAGTTCCACGGCCATCTCGGCCTGCTCGGCGACGCGGGCGTGGATGCCCCTGGCGTCGTGCTCCCAGCCACCGGTGTCCACCAGTGTGAAGTTGCGTCCGTTCCAGTGTGCCGAGTACATGACACGGTCACGGGTGACGCCCGGGGTGTCCTCGACGACTGCCTCGCGGCGGCCAAGGATTCGGTTCACCAGGGTGGACTTGCCGACGTTCGGGCGTCCAATGATGGCCAGTACCGGGTCAAGCTTGAGCGGACCGTCTTCGCCTTCGTCGTCGTAGAGCCCGCTCAGCAGCGCTGCGTCGTCCTCGTCGAGGTCATAGTCGTCCAGGCCTGCCCGGAGGGAGGCTGCACGAAGTTCGGCTTCATCGTCGTCCAGGGCGGCGAGGTGTTCAGCCACCTGGTCGGTGCCGGTGGGCGTGTATTCGTCGTCGCCGGCTCCGATGTTGCCGGATTTTTGAGTCGTATCGCTCATTGCACTTTCCTTAGTGGTGATCTGCCGGCGTCCCGGCTACTTCTTCTTGGCGGTGCTGCATTGGCTGTGGGCCGGTTCATTTAGTCCCCCGGAAGGGACTGACCGGTGGTCTTGACGGCATCCTGGACGTGTCCAGCCAGCGCAGCGCGGATCTCCGCAGCCGCCCTGTCCATTGAAACACGCCCCGACTCGCCATTTCTGCGGGTCACATTGAAGGGAGCTCCGAAACTGACATGCAGGCGGCGGCGCGGCCTCGGAATGGAATCACGGTGTTCGTCTCCGATCCGCGTTCCGAGGATCGCCACCGGAATGACCGTGGCCCCGGACATCAGGGCGAGCCACGCAACGCCGTTGCTGATGCTGCCGGCGGTGCCGCTCCCCCGAGTTCCTTCAGGGAGAATCCCGACGCAACGGCCGGCGTCGAGCACTTGCTTTCCGAGCTGGAGCGCCGCGCGGTCGCCGGAACGGTCAACGGAAATCTGCCCCGAAGCACGGAGCACACGTCCCAGGAAACCCTTGAACATCTCCTTCTTGACCAGGATGTGCATGGGCCGCGGAGCAGCGCCGAACATCACCGGCCCGTCCAGGAAGCTGATGTGGTTGCCCGCGAAAATGACCGGACCGGACTTGGGAACGTTGGAGCGCCCCGTGATCGCGGTCCGGTACAGGACATGATCAAGCAGCCAGCCCACAGGCCGGCTCCAGAGCATGGTCCAGCGTGCCGGGAGGCGGGTTTCAGTCACCGTAGATGACCTTACCCACAATGTTCAGTGCTGTTTCGACCGTTTCTTCGAAGTCCAGGTCCGAGGAATCAAGGGCGACGACGCCGTCGGCCGCCTGCGTGAAGTTCACCACAGTGGAGTCTTTGGCGTCGCGGTGGATCACTTGGGCGGCGAGTTGCTCTTTGCTCTGCGTTCCGCCGAGCTGGAGGCCGCGGCGCCGCAGCCGGGCTTCCTCGCTTGCGGTCAGCAGCATGCGGACCTCCGCGTTGGGCGCGACGACGGTGGTGATGTCCCGCCCTTCCACCACCATGCGGCGGTGGTGCTTTTCGATCAGCTGGCGCTGGCGGCGAATCAATTCGTTGCGGGCACCCAAGGTGGTTGCCACCGCGCTGACGGACGACGAAATCCTGGGCTCGCGGATTTCCTCCGTGATGTCCACTCCGGCAACGCTGACGTACTCGGCGTTGGCGCTGGTGCTAAGTTCCAGCGGCAGATCCTTCGAGGCTTGCTCGACGGCGGCACTATCCGTGAGGTCGATGCCGGTCTTGAGGCAGTACCAAGTCAATGCACGGTACATGGCACCCGTGTCCAGGTAGGCGAGCTTCAAGCGCCGGGCAACTTCCTTGCTGACGCTGGACTTGCCGGAGCCGGACGGGCCGTCGATGGCGACAACGAGTGGCTTGCCCGGGCGTACTACGGTCTCCGGGCCGAAAAGGTCACGTGTCATTACTGGAGTACCCGCCATCCACGGTCGGTCAAGGCTTCAACAAGGAGGTCATGCTTGTTGGGCATGACGGAAAGTTCCACCATGCCAACGTTCTGCCCGGACGAGTGATCCAGACGGAGGTCTTCGACATTGACGCCGATCTCACCGATCTCCGTCAGCAGCCTGGCAATCTGCCCGGGCCTGTCGTCTACCAGAACTGTAAGCCATGAATATGCCTGCGGGGGTCCGCCATGCTTCCCCGGGATCCTGGCCTGCCCGGCGTTGCCCTCGCTGATGAGTTGCGCAAGGTCCAGGCGGGCACCGGGGGCCGTGGGATCCTCCAAGGTACCGATCAAACGGTTGAGGTCCTCACGGACACCATGGAGAATATCCACCATCTTGGCCGCGTTGTTGCCAAGGATCTGCACCCAGAGGGTGGGATCGCTGGCAGCAATCCTGGTGGTGTCCCGCAGCCCGTTGCCCGCCAAGGACAGCGCATGAAGGGGCGTTCCCTGCAAGCGGCTGGCGAGAAGCGATGACATCACCTGGGGCAAATGGGACACCAAAGCAACAGCTTCATCGTGTTCCTCCGCCGTGAACTGGGAAACTATTGCCCCCAGGTCCCCGGCAAGGGAACGCGCGGTCTGAAGCGCATCGGCGCTGGTCTCCTCGGACGGACAAAGGACCCACGGCATGGAGGTGAAGAGCTCGCCACGGGCGGCAACCGGCCCGGACTTCTCGCGCCCAGCCATCGGGTGCGTCCCGACGTAGCGGGACATGTCCACCCCACGGCCCCGGAGGTCAGCCTGGATTGCCAGCTTGACGCTGGCAATGTCCACTACGACGGCCTCCGGGTATTCGCCCAGGGCACGCTGAACGACGTCGGCAGTCACATCCGGCGGCGCGGCAACGACAACCAGCTGTGGAGAGGCGTCGAGCTCCGACAACGGCCTGCCCGCACCGATATCCACGGCGACGGCCTGGTTGGTTGGCGAGGTGTCCGAAAGGAACACGGAGACACCCCGGCCACGCAGGCCGAGACCGATGCTGGCTCCGAGCAGGCCGGTGCCGAAAACGACCACCGGCCCGTCAAGGTGGCCCCGGCCGTGCGAGTGGAATGCCGACATTCCTTACAGTCCTACGGAGGCCAGGAGGTGTCCGACTTCCTGCTTGCCGAGGTTGCGGATGCTGCCCTGTCGCTGGTCACCCAGGCCGATGGGACCGATCTTGACGCGTACGAGGCGCAGCACGGGGAAACCCACGGCTTCGAACAAACGGCGAACAATACGGTTCTTGCCGGAGTGCAGCACAACCTCGATCAGCACGTGGCCCGGAGTGGAATCCACGAGCTTGAAGGAGTCGACGGAAGCAATGCCGTCTTCGAGCTCGATGCCGGCCTTCAGCTGCGCACCGACACCCTGCGGGAACGGACCACGGACCTGTACCAGGTACGTCTTGGGCACCTCATAGGAGGGATGCGTCAAGCGGTTGGCAAGTTCGCCGTCGTTGGTCAGCAGCAGCAGGCCCTCGGTGGCGACATCAAGGCGGCCCACGTGGAAGAGGCGCTCACCCTTGTTCTTGGCGGACTTGAGGAAGTCGCTGATGCAGGGACGACCCTCGGGATCTTCCATGGTGGAGACGACGCCCTTGGGCTTGTTGAACACCATGTAGAGCATGGTGTCATCGAGCTGGATACGAATGCCGTCGACGTGGATCACGGCAGACGTCGGGTCCACGCGCATGCCAAGCTCGGTGGTGAGCTGGCCGTTGACCTCGACGCGGCCTTCCTGGATCATTTCCTCGCAAACACGGCGGGAAGCCACGCCAGCCTGGGCCATGACCTTCTGCAGGCGAACGCCATCAGCGTCGTGCTGCTCGGACTGAAGAACTTCGCCGCGGCGTCCGCGGGGCTTGCGGATCGGACCAAGGTTCTGGCCGAAGCGCTCACTGCCGAAGGCGCGGGAAGCATACTGTTTCTTGTTGCTGGCCTTCGGCTTCAACGCGCCCGGCGTACCCGGAGCCTTGCCGAAGCCGGGCTTGTTGGAGCCTGGCTTACGGGGGGCCTTTGCCGGCCTCGCGTCTTCACGGCGCTCGTAGCCTCCCACCGAGGTGGGGTTGTCCGGATCAAAGGGGCGCTCTTCACGCGGACGGGTTGGCTTGAAGGGGCGGTCTCCGCCCGGGGAGAAGCTGCGCTTGCTGCCTCCGGAAGCGCCGCCTGCACGGCCTGCGCCTCCGCGGCCGGCGCCGAAGCCGCTGCCTCCTGCGCGGCCAGCGCTACTGCGGCCTGAGTCTTGCGACTCATTGCGTCCGGAACCGTTTCGTCCCGAACTATTACGTGGTGAACCCTGGCGTCCCGCCTGTGTCATGACCCGTCCTTTTGTTATTGTGGCCGGCTTGTTCTTTCTCAACATTAGCCAGCCGGACAGAGAATATCTGCCCTGTGAACTCTGCCCGCTACTAGCCGGGCGTTGGTAGATCCTTGCAATATCGAGTTGTTTCTCGCTGCCCTGCCTGCGGCCTGCTTGCGTCCCGCGATTACATGCGTTCGGCGTCGAAGAACTCCTCGATCCCCTCCAACCCCGGAAGGTGGGGGACAATTGAGGCAGTTCCGCCACCGAGCCAATGCCCATTCGCTCGAGGAAGTACGAGGTAGTCCGGTAAAGGATGGCCCCCGACTCAGGATCGGTACCTGAGTCCTCGATCAGCCCGCGTTGGACAAGGGTCCGTACGACCGAATCGACATTGACGCCGCGGATAGCCGACACCCGCGCCCTGGAAACCGGCTGCCGGTACGCGATGACCGCCATGGTTTCGAGAGCTGCCTGCGTCAGCCGCGCGGTCTGGCCTTCGAGAACGAACCTGACCACGACGTCGGCAAATTCCGCGCGTGAATAGATCCGCCACCCTCCGGCAACGTTCCGCAACTCAAAACCCCGGGGTGCAGCGCTGGCACTTGCATCGGTGTGCAAGTCATCAGCGTCCCTGCCCGGGGCTTTAACAGTATAGCCGCTATACTCCTGCTTCAGTCCCGCCAGTAAATCCTCGACGACGGCGACCGTCACGTTGAGCCCGGCGGCGAGCTCTTCCGCGGTGGCCGGTTCGTCGATCACCATTAGGACGGCTTCCAGAGCCGCACGGGCGCCACCGGGTAGGCCTTCCAGCTCGGCGAGGCCGTCCCCGCCTGTCTCCTGCTCGCTCACAGCGGCTCCTCTGCTTGGTCGATAGTGTCGGCGTCTGTTTCGGCGGCGACGTCCGGTTCATGGTCGACAGGGCCGGACTCGTACTCGTCGCTCAAGCTGTCGCTGCTCCAGCCTTCGGGCCGCCCGGTCCATCGCACTGTGAGTTCAGCGAGGGGACCCGGCTGTTCAAAGGCCACGACGCGGTCGCGGAACAGCTCCAGGAGCGCCAGGAACCGGGCGACGACAACTAGCGTGGACTCCGCGTCGGCTATGAGGGCCCTGAAGGACTGTGGCAGGCCGCGTTGCAGCCGGTACCCGAGGATCTCGGCCTGTTCCTTGACGCTGACGGGCGTTCCGTGGAGGTGGTCGAGCCCGACTTCCTCGGGCGTGTTGTCCTTCGGCGCCAGGGTCTTGGCAGCAAGCGCAGCGAATTGCTCAGGCGTGTGGCGCCAGATCAGTTCGGGCAGCAACGCCGCAAAATGCCCTTCCAGTGCAACTTGCCGCGGGAAGCGCCGGGCTTCGGACTCCAAAGTGCCGGACATGATCGCGGCCACCTGCTTGAAAGCCTTGTACTGCAAAAGCCGGGCGAAGAGGAGATCCCGGGCTTCCAGCAAGGCGATGTCCTCGGCATCTTCGACTTCGCCGGCCGGCAGGAGCCTTGCGGCCTTGAGGTCCAGGAGCGTCGCGGCAATGACCAGGAATTCGCTGGCTTCATCCAGCGCCCAGTCCTCCCCCAGTTCCTGAAGGCGCCGGATGTACTTGATGAACTCGTCCGTGACGGTGGCCAGTGCAACTTCCGTGATGTCCAGTTTGTGCTTTGAGATCAAGCCGAGCAGGAGATCGAAGGGCCCGGTGAAGTTCGCCAGCCGTACCTCGAAGCCGGCCTTCCGCGCGGTGGGCGGGACTCCGGCGTCGTCCGCGCCGCTTGCGGAGGAGGACGACGGCGGGGCGACACCGGACTGTGCGAGCTGGGCGGGCTGGGCCGCAGGGGTGAGTGGCTCTGCCACGCCGGCTAGGGCGCGCCGCCGCGCGAAATCAGTTCCTTGGCCAAACGACGGTAGGCGTCGGCACCAATGTGGTTTCCGGCGTAGCTGGTGATGGGCTCCGCGGCAACCGTGGCGTCGGCGAACTTGATGGAGCGCTTGATGACGGTCTCGAAGACCTTTTCTCCGAACGCCTCCACCAGGCGCGAGATGACTTCACGGCTGTGCAAAGTGCGGGCGTCGTACATCGTGGCGAGCACGCCGTCCACCTGCAGGCGCGGGTTCAGCCGATCCTGGACCTTTTCGATCGTTTCGACGAGCAGGGCAACGGCGCGAAGTGCGAAGAATTCGCAGATCAGCGGAATGATGACGCCATGCGCGGCCGTCAGGGCATTGACCGTCAGGAGGCCCAGGGACGGCTGGCAGTCGATGAGGACAACGTCGTAGTCGTCCTCGACGCTCTTGAGGGCGCGGTCCAGCACTTGCTCGCGGGCCACCTCGTTGACCAGCTGGACTTCGGCGGCGGAGAGGTCGATGTTTGCCGGCAGGAGGTCGATGCCTTCGACGCCGGTCTTCTGGATGGCGTCGCGGATGTCCACTTTGCGGTCCATGAGTACGTTGTAGACAGTGAGGTCGAGCTCGTGCGGGTTCGCACCCAGGCCCGCGGAAAGGGCTCCCTGCGGATCAAAATCTACGAGCAGGACGCGCCGGCCGAATTCTGCGAGCGCAGCGGCCAGGTTGATGGTTGACGTGGTCTTGCCCACGCCACCCTTTTGGTTGACCATGGCGATGACCCGGGCCGGACCATGGGAGGCCAGCGGCGCGGGTTCAGGGAAGTCGCGGTGCGGGCGGCCCGTGGGCCCCATGACGGCGTCTTCCAGATCGAAATCCGTGTCCTCCAGCGTAGTTGCTCCCCGTTCGCTGCTCACGTATCTATCCACTCTCTCCACGACGGCCATTTCCTGCGACTGTTTCCAGCACCAGCACTGCTCCCCACCTAGGCTACAGCGCCCGACACGGCATTCCGCGGAACTTGACATTGCCCGCAATTTGAGCCTTTACCTTCTAGCTGAGGTAGAAGGTTTGTTCTCCGGGCCGCCAAAACGCGAGCAAGGCAGGTCCCGCCAGGGGTCCTGCCTTGCTCGCGTTGATGCATCTAGGCTGCATGCCGCACTAAGCAGCCACGGCCTCTTTCACCACTGGTTCCGTGTGGTGGCTGATCATGGTCAGCTCGTCGAACGGCTTCGCGCCGGACAGGACGTTCGTGACCTGGTTCCGGTCGATTTCCTTGACCCACGTGCCGATCAACACCGTGGCGACCGCATTGCCCGTGAAGTTGGTAAGGGCGCGGGCTTCGGACATGAAGCGGTCGATGCCCACGATCATGCCTACGCCGCCCAGGAGTTCGGGACGGTGGGCCTGCAAGCCCGCCGCGAGGGTGGCCAAGCCGGCACCGGAAACGCCGGCCGCTCCCTTGGACGCGATGATCATGAAGACCAGCAGCGAAACCTGGGCGCCGAGGTCCAGCGGGATGCCCATTGCGTTGGCAACGAACAGGGAGGCCATGGTCAGGTAAATCGCGGTTCCATCGAGGTTGAATGAGTAACCGGTGGGAACGGTGACACCGACAACCGGCTTGGAGATGCCCAAGTGCTCCATCTTGGCGATGAGCCTCGGCAGCGCTGCTTCCGAGGAGGACGTGGAGAAGATGAGCAGGTACTCACGGGCCAAGTACTTCATCAACTGGAAGATGCTGACGCCGGCCACAACCCGGAGCAAGGAACCGAGGACCACCACGATGAACAGCGCACAGGTGATGTAGAACGCGACCATCAGGGTGAGCATGCCGAAGATAGCCTTCACTCCGGTGGCACCGACCACTGCGGCGATCGCACCGAAGGCACCGACTGGCGCCAGCCACATGATCATGATGAGGATGCGGAAGACGAGAGCCTGCCCGTGCTGGATGGCTTTAAGGACCGGCTGCCCCTGCGAGCCCATGCGCTGCAGCGCGAAGCCCACCAGAATGGCGGCCAAGAGCGTCGGCAACACGGGAATGTCTCCGGGGATAATACCCAGCAGGAAGTCAGCGGTACTGTTCGTGGCAGCCTTCGCGTTGGGGTCGTACGGGATCAGCTTCAGGCCCTCGCCGGGGTGGATGATATTGCCCACCACCAATCCAATGGCGAGCGCGAAGGTGGACATCACCAGGAAGTACACCAGTGCAAGCCCGCCGACCTTGCCGACGGTGGCTGCCTTGGCGATCGAGCCGATACCCAGGACGATGGTGCAAAAAATGACCGGGGCGATCATCATCTTGATGAGCTTGATGAAGCCGTCACCCAGCGGCTTGAGGGATTTTCCGACTTCAGGGAACATCAGGCCGACGACGGCGCCGAGAATAACTGCGGCGATCACGGCGATATAGAGGTAATGCGACTTGTCCAGCCCCTTGCGCCCGGCCTTTGCGGGTGCAATCTCTCCTCTTTGAGAGGTCATGGCTTTGCTCCTTTTAGATACTCTGGAAAGCGCCGTGGTTCCTGCAAAATGTCCCTGCGTCGCTCTGCTGTGATATCCATCATTCGGGGCAAGGTGACATGTATCACTGTTGCGTTCATATTGGTCGCAGAATTGATCAAAAGGAGGAGCGCGTGATCCGACGCTGGAGCATTGCCCGGAGACTTTTTATGGCGAACCTGCTGTTCATCCTGGTGCTCACCGCGATCGTGGGGACGGCCGCCTTCGTGGATGCCAGGGACCGGGCCTACAACGACGCCGGCCAACGCATGCAGGCCGTGGCCGCGGCGATCGCAGCCAACCCCCTCGTACTTCAGGCCGCCGCCACGCCGAATCCCTCGGCGACACTGCAGCCGTACGCGCAGGTAGTGATGGCCAACGCGCACGCCGACTTCATCACCATCATGGCGCCGGACCGGACCCGGTGGACCCACGCGAACCCCGACGAAATCGGCAAACCCTATATCGGCACGATTGACCCGGCATTGCACGGACAAACCTTCACGGAAGTCACGGCCGGCACCCTTGGCCCGTCGGTGCGCACCATCGTTCCGGTGGAAGATTCTTCCGGAACCGTTCGGGCCTTGGTAGCCGCGGGCGTCACGGTTCGAACGGTGGACGTCGCAGTGTCGGCGCGGCTCACAGCAATCATCGCCATCTCCCTGGCCATGCTCGCCGGCGGCTCCTTGGCCTCCTGGTTGTTGGGCCGATACCTGAGCTCCGTGACCCGGGGCTGGGGGCCCGAGCAATTGGCACAGCTGTTCGCGTACTACGAGTCGGTCCTGCACTCAGTCCGCGAAGGCGTGGTGCTCATCGACACCGGAGGCAGGGTGGTCATGTATAACGACCAGGCCGCGGAACTGCTGGGACTGGAACGGGCCGACGTCGACCCCTCAGCAGGAGCGGCCCCGCGCCTTTCGGACCTGCCCCTCGATGCCAGCCTCCATGGCCTCTTCGAATCCGGCCGCACGGCGCACGACGAAATCCACCTCACCGGGTCACGGATCCTGGTGGTGAACCAAGCGCCAGCGGTGGGGCCACCGGGAATGACGGGTCGGCAGCGCCCCGCCGTGTTCGGCACAGTAGCCACGCTCAGGGATCGCACGGAAATCGAGTCCCTGGGCAGCGAACTGGAGACCATGAAGACACTGTCCGACGCCTTGCGGGCCCAGACTCACGAGCACGCCAACAGGTTGCACACCATTGTTTCCCTGATGGAACTCGGGCGTACTGCCGACGCCTTGGATTTTGCCACCAAGGACCTTGAGCTAAGCCAACAGTTGACCGACCATCTGGTGGCATCAGTGGACGAACCTGTCCTGAGCGCACTGATCATGGGGAAATCGGCAGAGGCACACGAACGCGGAGCGGAGCTCATTGTCACGGTGTCCGGCGGGGACGGCCTTCAGGGCTTGGCCGTCCAGGATTTGGTGACCATCTTGGGAAACCTGCTGGACAACGCGCTCGATGCCGCAGCCGCCGCTCCCCCGCCGCGGAAAGTGGAACTGGGAATCGCGTCGGGACCTGACGGAACCACATTCACGGTTGTCGATTCCGGCCACGGCATCGATCCCGGCATTGTGGATGACGTCTGGCAATACGGATACAGCACTAAGGCAGCCGGCATCGGACAGAGCGCGGGCCCGGGGGCTCCGTCCCGCGGCGTTGGCCTGGCACTGGTGCGGCAAGCGGTGCAACGGCTGGGCGGTACGCTGTCCATCAGCGAATCCACCAGCGACTTGGGCGGTGCGTTGTTCCGTGTGGTGCTCCCCGCGCCGGACTCCAGGAAAGAAGCCGAATGACCGATATCCGCGTCCTCGTTGTCGAGGACGAACCCATCGCCGCAGATGCCCATGGCGTCTACGTCGGCCGAATTGACGGTTTCACTGTTGCTGGGACAGCCCCGGACGGACAGTCGGCCTTGCGGCTGCTCAACGATTTCGCCGCGGCGGGGCAGCCGGTGGACCTTGTCCTGCTGGACATGAACCTGCCGGACCTTCACGGACTGGACGTCGCCCGCCGGATGCGCGCATCCGGCCTTCTGGCAGACATCATCGCCATCACCGCCGTCCGGGAAGTGAACATCGTCCGCAGCGCGGTGTCGATCGGCGTGGTGCAATACCTGATCAAGCCGTTCACCTTCGCGACGTTTGCGGACAAGCTCGCCAGCTACCGCTTGTTCCGCGAACAACTTGCCGCGCCGGGGTCGGGCGCGCGTGCCAGCGGGGCCTCGCAAAGCGATGTGGACCAGGCCTTCGCGAGCCTCCGCGCGCCCACCGAGCTCCCACTGCCCAAGGGACTTTCCGCCCACAGCCTGGACTCTGTCAAAGACCTTCTCGCAAGCCTCGGCCGGGCCGTCTCCGCAAGCGAGGCGACCGAGGCCCTTGGTATGTCCCGGGTCACCGTGCGCCGCTACCTCGAGTACTTGGCCGACGCCGGATTGGCTACCAGGAATCCGCGCTACGGCACTCCCGGACGGCCGGAGAACGAGTACCGCTGGAATCGGAGCTAAACGCCCCAGTAGCAGGTTCAGAGCGAAACTATGTATACATAGATCAAATCTTTGATGGGTTATTTGGAAAGAATCTAGGCCGAATCGAGGTTTATGTATACACTGAGGGAATCCGGACAGCAGAGGGAGGATCCATGCGCGCCAGCGACAAAGCCTATGCTGCCCTGCGCGAGGACATCATTGAATGGCGGCTGACCCCCGGCACAGTCCTCGCCGAAGTGGAACAATCCGAACGCCTGGGCGTGTCCCGCACGCCGGTCCGGGAGGCGCTGGGCCGGCTCAGCGCGGAAGGGTTGACGACGGCGGCAGGCGGCCGCGGCGTCGTCGTCACCGATATCTCGCTGGAGGACATCGACGAACTGTTCGAGCTGCGCGAAACCCTGGAAGGCAAAGCCGCCGCCCTCGCCGCCGTGCGCGGAGAACGCGCGGTGTTCGAGCAACTCCACGCCGAGCTCCTCCGGGCCCCGGAGATGCTCAACGACAGCGATCCCGCACGGCACGACTATTACGCCCTGGTGGGAAGGCTCGACGAAGCGATCGACGAGGCCATCTCCAATTCCTACCTCGCCCAGGCCATGCGCAGCCTGCGCGTCCACCTGGTGCGGGTCCGCCGCCTCGCGGCCGACGACGCCGAACGCCTCCACGCTGCCGCGGCCGAGCACGCCGCGATCGCCGAGGCCATCGCGGCGGGCAACCCCCGGCTCGCCGAAGCCGCCACCACCCTCCACCTCCACCGCAGCCTTTCCCACGTCAAAGCCACCCACACACCTCACTAGAAGGAGCACCATGGTGAAGAACAACCACGTCCGCGTCTACAAGAGCGAAGAGAACCTTGCCCGCGAGGAGCAGCTGGCTCACAAGATCGCCACGGTCGCCGCCGACCCCGTCGAGGTCCTTCCCCTGGTCACGGAGATGGTCATCAACCGCGTCATCGACAATGCCTCCGTCGCCATTGCCTCCCTTAACCGTGCTCCGATCATCGCGGCCCGGGCACAGGCCCTGACGCACGCGCCGACCACCAACGGCAAGGGCTCCAGTGTTTTCGGGATCAGCGACAAGGTCTCGACCGAGTGGGCTGCCTGGGCCAACGGCGTCGCCGTACGCGAACTCGACTACCACGACACCTTCCTTGCCGCGGACTACTCCCACCCGGGCGACAACATCCCGCCGATCCTCGCCGTGGCCCAGCACGTCGGTGCCAGCGGCAAGGACCTGATCCGCGGCATCGCCACCGGCTACGAGATCCAGGTGGACCTGGTCAAGGCCATCTGCCTGCACAAGCACAAGATCGACCACGTAGCCCACCTCGGCCCCTCCGCCGCCGCCGGCATCGGCACCCTCCTGGGCCTGGACGTCGAGACGATCTTCCAGTCGGTCGGCCAGGCCCTGCACACCACCACGGCCACGCGCCAGTCCCGCAAGGGCGAAATCTCCACCTGGAAAGCCCACGCCCCGGCGTTCGCCGGCAAGATGGCCGTGGAGGCAGTGGACCGGTCCATGCGCGGCCAGACCTCCCCCGTGCCGATCTACGAAGGCGAAGACGGCGTCATCGCCTGGATGCTGGATGGCCCGGACGCCTCCTACGAGGTCCCGCTGCCCGAAGCCGGGGAGCCCAAGCGGGCCATCCTGGACACCTACACCAAAGAGCACTCCGCCGAGTACCAGGCCCAGGCCTGGATCGACCTCGCCCGCAAACTGAACAACGAGCACCCCGAAGCCACGGACCCGGCCAACGTGGCCTCCGTCCTGATCAAGACCAGCCACCACACGCACTACGTGATCGGCTCCGGCGCCAACGACCCCCAAAAATACAGCCCCACTGCGTCCCGGGAGACCCTGGACCACTCCATCCCGTACATCTTCACCGTCGCCCTGCAGGACGGTTCCTGGCACCACGTCGACTCCTACAGCCCGGAGCGCGCCGGACGCCCCGACACCGTGGAACTATGGCACAAGGTCACCACCGTGGAAGACCCCGAATGGACCCGCCGCTACCACTCCCTGGACATCGCCGAAAAGGCCTTCGGCGGCACTGTTGTCATCACCCTCAACGACGGCACCGTCATCACGGATGAGATCGCCGTGGCCGACGCCCACCCGCTCGGTGCCCGGCCCTTCGCCCGCCAGCAATACATCGACAAGTTCCGCACCCTCGCCGCCGGGCTCGTCGAGGAAGCCGAGATCGAAAGGTTCCTCGCCGCCGCCGAAGCCCTCCCGGAACTGGGCCCGGGCGAACTGGACCAGCTGAACATCACCGCCGCACCCGGCGTCATCGACCTCACCGCCGCACCGAAGGGACTCTTCTAGATGCTCTACTCCAAGACCACCCCGGAACAGAAACGCCTCGCCCTGCGCGGGATGCTCGCTTCCGGAACGATCCAGCAGTTCCCCGGCGCGTTCAACCCGCTCTCGGCACGCCTGATCGAGGAAAAGGGCTTCCCCGGCGTCTACATCTCCGGCGCCGTCCTCGCCAACGACCTCGGCCTGCCGGACATCGGGCTCACCACCCTCACCGAGGTCGCCACCCGCGCCGGACAGATCGCCCGCATGACCGAACTGCCCTGCCTCGTGGACGCGGACACCGGATTCGGCGAACCGATGAACGTGGCCCGCACCATCCAGGAACTCGAAAACGCCGGACTCGCCGGGTGCCACATCGAGGACCAGTTCAACCCCAAGCGCTGCGGGCACCTGGACGGCAAGAACGTGGTCGACACCGACACCGCCGCCAAGCGCATCCGCGCCGCTGCCGACGCCCGCCGGGACCCGAATTTCCTCATCATGGCCCGCACCGACATCCGCGCCGTCGACGGCATCAAGGCCGCCCAGGAACGCGCCCGGGCCCTCGTGGAAGCCGGCGCCGATGCCATCTTCCCGGAAGCCATGAAGGACCTCAGCGAGTTCCAAGCCATCCGTGATGCAGTGGATGTGCCGATCCTGGCCAACATGACCGAGTTCGGCAAAAGCGACCTCTTCACCGTCGAACAACTCCAGGGCGTCGGCGTGAACATCGTGATCTACCCGGTCACCCTGCTCCGCATTGCCATGGGGGCTGCAGAGCGTACGCTGGAAACGATCAAGGCCACAGGAACGCAGGAGGCGCAGGTGGAGAACATGCTCACCCGTGCGCGGCTCTATGACCTCGTGGACTACGAGGCTTACAACCACTTCGACACGAGCGTTTTCAACTTCCAGATTCCTGGGCTCAGCCGGTAACTGGATCAATCAAGGGATGCAGGCGCTCCGGCCATTCCGGAGTTCTTGCCGACGAACGAAGGAGTTCAGCATGGCTGCTGAAGAGATCAAGAAGGGCCTGGCCGGCGTCGTGGTTGATTACACCGCGATCTCCAAGGTCAATCCGGACACCAACTCGCTGCTGTACCGCGGCTATCCCGTGCAGGAACTCGCCGCCAAGTGCAGTTTCGAGGAAGTTGCCTTCCTGCTGTGGAATGGTGAGCTGCCCACGCCGGAAGAACTTGCAGAGTTCACAGCCCGCGAGCGCGCGGGCCGAACCCTTGACCCTGTGGTGAAGCAGGTTGTCGACACGCTGCCCACTACGGCCCACCCCATGGATGTGTGCCGCACGGCCGCCTCTGTACTGGGAGCACGGCACCCGCTGGCCGACGTTTCCACGCCGGAGGCCAATATGGCCAAAGCAATTGACTTGTTCGCCGCGATGCCCGCGGTGGTCGCCTACGACCAGCGCCGCCGACGCGGCCAGGGAGTCGTGGAACCCCGCGAGGACCTGGGCTATTCTTCGAACTTCCTGTGGATGACCTTCGGCGAGGACCCTGTCGACGAGGTCGTCAAGGCGTTCAACGTCTCGATGATCCTTTACGCCGAGCACTCCTTCAACGCGTCCACGTTCACGGCCCGCGTTGTCACCTCGACCCTCTCGGACCTGCACTCCGCCGTGACCGCGGCGATCGGTGCCCTCAAGGGCCCGCTGCACGGCGGCGCCAACGAGGCGGTCATGCACACCTTCGAGGAAATCGGCATCCGCACCGAGGAATCCCTCGATGACGCCGCCGCTCGGGCGAAGACCTGGATGGAACAGGCGTTGGCGCAGAAGAAGAAGGTCATGGGATTCGGTCACCGCGTCTACAAGCACGGCGACTCCCGCGTGCCCACCATGAAGGCCGCGCTGGACAAGATGATCGCCCACTACGGCCGGCCCGAGATCCTGGGCCTGTACAACGGCCTTGAACAAGCCATGGACGAGGCCAAGGCGATCAAGCCCAACCTGGACTACCCCGCCGGGCCCACCTACCACCTCATGGGCTTCGACACCCCCACCTTCACCCCGCTGTTCGTCGCCAGCCGCATCACCGGCTGGACCGCACACATCATGGAGCAGCTCGGATCGAACTCCCTGATCCGCCCGCTCAGCGAATACAACGGCGTGGACGAACGGCACCTGCCGTAATTTCAGGGCGTACGACGGCGGGCCGGTCACCCGAGGTGACCGGCCCGACGTCGTACTGCAAGCTATTGAGTGAGCTGCAGGCTGGTGATCATCCGCTTGAGCTTCTGGTATTCAGGTGTCTGCATGTACTGCGTGGCTTCCGCCATGGTGCTGAAAGTGCGGGAGCCAGGGGCTTGGGCGTCGCTCGTAGCGAAAGACAGCGTGCCCTTGGGCGCACCAGCCACGAAAGAGTACATCAGGCAGCTATCCCGGACTTCGCCGCTGGACTTGTCCACCAAACCGATCTGGTAGCCGATCCCGCCGCCTTGGGCTGTCTGATCCAGCACGCGAAAAGAGAACCGGGCTTGCGACGTGGTGACCCACTGCCCCGTCAATGAGGTGGCGGCTTTGTCGAGCTCCGTTTGTTTGTATGTGCCGGGCCCGCAGGCCCCGCCTACGCCGCCGCCCGCGCCATGGTAGAACTTGGCCAAGACGCGCCCCGCCTCGTCCTTCACCTGGATCCCGGACGCGGGATTGCTGGCGGTACCTGCGGGAACATCAGTGGCCGTCCAGCCCATGGGGAGGTCGAACTGCGCGTGTGCGCTGGCACTGACGAAGCTCGTCCACCTGAGGTCGGGCGTAGCTGTTGTCGATGCTCCTGGTTCCGCGGTGGCCACCGTAGTGGCCGGAGCCGTGGCCGACGCTGTTGGCGTGGCAGTAATCGTTGCAGGTGCCGTCGTGGCGGCTGGCGTCTGCAACGGACTTCCGCTCTGCGCCTGGCCCTGGGACCCAAGGTTGCTCGCAACGAGGACTCCCGCGGCCAGGACCGCTGCGGCCAAAGCCACCAACACGATGATTCTCAGCCTCCACATCTTCCTTTTCCGTTCAACGTCTGCTGAGTCCACGCCCAACATGTTCCCGTCGATCTCAGGGCGGTATGAACGCTCCATGCTTTCATCGTGCATGGACAGTCCGTGGCCATCGTGGCGCTTAGAATCCACCATTCCCCCTTTGTCGGTAAGCGCCCCTAACTGGGCGTCTATCGTGTTAGTTTCCGGTAAACGTCTTGAGGTTACAGCCCAGGTACCCAATTCTGAGCAGGCACACCCGCTGCTGATCCGTCGTCGGTCCAGTCGGAGTGGAAGACTTCAGCCACGTTCTCGTTGTCATCGGCGAGCACTACGCGGACGTCCATGCGGCGGCCATTCATCATCGCGGGAAGCCAGTGTTCGGCATCGGCCCACATGTGGGCTACCGGCAGTTCCTCCGCCGGGTACCACTGCGGCGTGATCTCGTCGCTCTCCGTGGGCTCTCCCACCCACGATTCTGCGAGGAACACAGTGGTGTACATGTTCCATTCGGGTTTGGCAGGGAAGACAAAGTCCACAGTGCCCGCGGCCACCAGGTCGTCCGGCTCAACTTGGACGTAGACTTCTTCGCGGACTTCCCGGCAAACAGCCTCGATGGCGGTCTCCCCCTCCTCCACATGGCCGCCGACGCCCACTACCTTGCCCTTGCCGAAGCCGGTGCGCTTGCGTCCAAGGAGGACCTCCCTACCGGCATCGACCTCGCGGAGGAGAAAACAGAGGGTCACATGGGCGGCTGTCATGGGATCAAGCCTACGACTGCCTCGGCCCTGAAGAACGACGCCGGGCCGGTCACCTGAGTGGGCCCACGCGAGCAGGGTTCCCTGGCCAAGCTTGCGAGGTCAGGGGGCTCGCGGGGTACTGGCCCGGCGTCGTGGCTCGTCGCTAGCCCGGGGTTTTCGTGGCCAGCTGGCGCGAGTGGCGCGTTAAAGCAGTGAAAGGGTGCTCTGAGCTGGGAAAATAGTGGTATTCGACGCCATATTTTCCTGATCGTGAGGAGCACCCTTTCGATGCATCATTTTACCCGGCTTTTCCCTGCTGCAGCGGTTGGCTTCACCGGCCAGTCACTGGTGTCCCACGCCGGAACGAAGATTCTGACGGAATTGATCGACGCGCTGGGTTTCCGCGGACTCTGCGAGGACCGGCTTGGCCAGTTCGCTCCTTCCGGCGCCCGACACCGGCCCGGCCGGCTCATCGCTTCCCTGGCCCTGATGCTCGCTGGCGGCGGCGAGCACGTCAGCGACCTGGACATGCTGCGTTCCTCGCCCGGGATCTTCGGGCCGGTGCCCTCGAACGCGACCGTGTCCCGGTTTTTCGAACGCACCGTCGCCAACCCCGAACTGTTCAGCTACGGCTTCGAGACCCTGACCCGGGAACTGCGGTCCAGGGCCTGGGACGCTGCAGGGAACTTCGAACCCGGCGGCCAGGCAACCGCCGCCGATCCCTTGATCGTTGACTTGGATGCCACGTTGGTGACCTCGCACAGTGACAAGGAACTGGCCGCGGGCACGTACAAAGGCGGGTACGGTTTCTCCCCGTTCATCGCCAGCATCGATTACGGCACGGGCAACGGCACCGGGGAAATCCTCGCCTGCGTGTTGCGGCCCGGCAGCGCGGGGGCGAACAGCGCCGATGACCATATCCGTGTCTTCGAGACCGCCACGGCCCAGTTGCCCGAGAGCTTCTTCCCCGATGGGAAGCTGGACGGGCAGAGGATCCTGGTCCGCACCGACAGTGCCGGCGCCTCGCGGAAGTTCCTCTGGCACCTGCACTCCTTGGGCGTGCAGTTCTCCGTCTCGTATCCGGTCCCGGCAGCCAAAGCCCACATGATCGACTGGATCAACGACAAACAGTACTGGCAACCGGCCCTGGACCAGCACGGGACCGACCGCACGAACGCGTGGGTCATCAACGCCACCGAAGTGATCCCGCTGAAGGACTACCCGCCGGGCACGAACATCTACCTGCGGGCCGAGCCGCTGCACCCCGGCGCGGCCCCGACCCTGCTGAATCTGGACGGGCACCGCATCACCGCGTTCCTGACGAACGCACCGCGCTGGCACGGACCGTTCCTGGATGCCCGGCACCGGGCCCGGGGCCGGTGCGAGAACCGGATCAAGACCCTGAAGAACACCGGCCTGGGCAAGCTGCCGTTCTACGATTTCGCCGCGAACCAGGCCTGGGCCAACATCGCCGCCCTGGCATTGAACCTCACCTCCTGGCTGCAGCTCACCGCCCTCCCGGAAGGCCACCACGCCAGGTCCTGGGACATCAAACGCTGGCGCTACCGGCTCTTCGCGACCGCCGGGAAAATCATCACCCGCGCCCGCCGGAGGACCTTGCTCCTGCCAGACAGGGCACCGGAGAAACAGCTCATCACCGTCCTGCTGGACCGGATCAAAGACCTCCCAGCGCGACTGAAAAGCGCCCCGGCAAAGCCTACGTAGCCAGGTCCAAGGTTCCAACCGCCACGACACAGAACAAACACCCAACGGAGAAGTGGAAATCCGCGCCGATCCCGGCGGCACCAGGGCCACTCCAGCCCCGCCAAAATCCAGATCACAGCCGATCAGCGATCAACGCCGCCCCCGGCCGGCCCACCAGCGGCAGATGAAAAATCTGGGCTAGCCCGCTTTGGTGATGGTGAGCGAGGTGATGACCGCCTTGAGGTCCTTGTAGCCTTGCGTCTGGGTGAAGGCCGAGGCCTCTTCCATTGTGTTGAATTTGTAGAGGCCCCAGGACGGTCCGCCCAATGGACGCCGGTCGGTGAAGCTAAAGAACTTTAAGGCGCCGGGTCCTGCGACAGCAAGATCAAGGACGCAGCCAATCCCATCCTGTCCAGCAATGCGGTTGGTGATTCCAATCCCCGCCTGAACGGGACCTCCGTCATTTGCGGCTGATGTCATGGCGACGTAGACGAATCTTGGTGTTCCTTGACCTGGCAATGCCGGGTCGACTGGCAGTCCGGGCATGGGCTGGCTGTCGAGGATCTTGTAGGGCGCCTTGTTGAGGCAGCCGCTGGTGCTCCAGTCGTTGGTTTCCCCCAAGGCGAGCCGTGCCATGGACTGGCCATTGGAGTCCGTGAGCGCAGTCCCAGGACCGCCTGTTAGGGAAAGGCTCCCTGGGTCACCCAATTGCCACGCAGCGGGATAGTTGAAGCTAACTTTGTAGCCCGTGGACCGGTCCTCGTAGGTCTTGATGCCAAGCGCTGCCAGGGATCCCGGTTCGGGGGAACCGACGAGCGCAGGACGAAGCTCGACTGGGATTCCATTGGTGACAAACGCTTTGTCCATGAATTGCTCAGCCGTCAGGCGATCGTTGTTGGACGCAGCGGCTGACCAGTTCACAAGGCTGGTTTCCTGCACGTACGTCCCGTTGACAAGTCTGGCGATCCAGAACCAGTCCCCTGGTTCCGGATTCGGGTTGTCGCTTGGTGCGGGCGCCATGATGCTCATCCATCCGGCTTTGCAACCCACAAGCCGGAGAACCGGCTTCAGCCGCTCCAATGAAGTCATGGCGCCAGTCAGGTTCTCAATCGTGCATTCACCATGGCCAACGGCGGCGAGGGACGAAGGCGTCGCCGTGGAGCTTGCCGTCGCGGTGGCGGTCGGGCTCGCCGTGCCGGCCGCCGAAGCAGTCGCCGTCGCCGACGCGCTCGGCGCCACCGTGGTTGTACCGGCCGGAACCGGCACAGCACTGATCGAACCGAGATGGGTTGCCACGAGCACTCCGGCGGTCACTGCGGCGGCGGCCATCGTCAGCAACCCCGCAATCCTGGCATTCCGGAGCCGTCGCGCGGCCGCCAACGAGCGTACATTCGGCGGCAATTTATCAGCGCCGCCGACCGGCGCAGCCAGCACCCGGGCCAAAGCCGCCTCTGCATCCGGCACGGGCTCCCCTCCACCGCGCAACGGATCGGCACCCTCAATCAATTCCTTGATCGGATCCATCTCTATGCCCCCAATTTCTGCGCCACGGCACCGGTACTGGCCGGCAGTAACTTCCGGAAGGCTTCACGCGCCCGGTGCAACCGCACCTTCGCGGCCGACTCACCGCATTGCAGGACCGCCGCGATCTCGGCGACCGTCAGTTGATCCCAATATGCCAACTGCAGAATGTCCCGGTCCTTCTCCCGCAAGGAATCCAACACTTCGTCCACCAGTGAATACCTGCTCCCGGCGCCATCGCCGGGGACCACGGACTCACGAAGCCGCTCATGCAGCGCTAGCTGGCGCTGATGACTCCGATAAGCATTTCCCAGAAGATTCCTCGCCACCGTGAACAACCAGGCCACATCCACGGACGACGCTTCATCCCATTTCTGCCAAGCCACACGAAACACGTCCGCGGCCAACTCCTCAGCCACCTGCGGGTCATCCACCCGCCGCCGCACAAACCGGAATATGCGCGGATACGTATCCCGGTGCAAGGCGATGAACGTCGATTCCCCTTCGGAACGCACAATCCCCCACTCTCAATCCGAAACCAAGCCCAAAACCTGACTAACTGTATAGTTTCCGGCACAAGCCCGCAGGTTACAGCTCTGGCACAAAATGGACCTGCGGCAACCAGAGTGTCGCGTTGAGCGACAAGGGGGCAGAGGCCGGAGTCGCGTTCAGTGCAAGGTATCAGCCGAGCGCCCGAGGATGCGCCGCAGCGTACACTTCCCGCAAGGTATCGGCGGTGACCAAGGTGTACACCTGCGTGGTGGTCACTGAGGCATGGCCCAGGAGCTCTTGCACAACACGGACGTCCGCGCCGCCCTCAAGCAGATGCGTGGCAAACGAATGCCGGAGCGTGTGCGGCGAGACATCCTTGGTTATGTTGGCCTTCTCCGCCGCGGCCTTCAGAATTGTCCAGGCACTCTGCCGGCTGATCCGCCCTCCGCGAGCGTTCAGGAACAGCGCCGGAGTGCCTTTTCCTTTGGCGGCCAACGCGGGCCTTCCACGGACCACATAGGACCCGACGGCGCGGGCACCATAGGATCCCAGCGGCACCAGGCGTTCCTTGGAGCCCTTTCCGAAGAGCCGTACGATCGCGGGCCCATCGGCTTCCGCTTCGAGCGAGACATCGTCAACGTCAAGCCCCACAGCTTCGCTGATGCGGGCACCCGTGGAATAGAGGAACTCCAGGAGTGCCCGGTCCCTCAGGCCCGTGGCGGTATCCGCACCGGCCGCTTCGAGGATCCGGGTTACTTCGCCGACGCTAATGGCCTTCGGCAGACGCCTGCCGGGCATTGGCGGGTGGACATCGCTGGCGGGGTCCGCCGTCGTCGTTCCCTCCAAAGCCCAAAACTTGTGGAGCCCGCGCACGGCAACCACAGTGCGCGCCGCAGAGCGGACGCCCAGTGCTGCTGCGCCGTCCGAGCCGTCGGCGAGTGCCTGCACAAAGGCTGTGACGTCGTGGCGGGAGATGTTGCCCGGTTTGTCGACGCCGGAGGCAGCCAGAAAGTTCGAATAGCGGGACAGATCCCGGCGGTAGGCGGACAATGTGTTGCTTGCGAGGCCACGTTCCACGCCGAGGTGCTGCAGGTAGTCCGTGACGGCCCGGTCAATGGCTGTTTGAATCCGGGCCTCCGCTAGCTGGGGCATGGTCAGCGCTGGCTCGGGTGGGCTGGCCAGGGGGCATTGGCCGGGCGCAGGCTCCTGAAGCCGTCGGCGCGTGCCGCCGCGGCGGCGAGGATCCCGACGACGGCGGACGGGTTATGAAGGCGGCCTTCCAGCACCGCCACAACCGCTTCCTCGAGAGGCACCCACACCAGCTCGATTTCGGATTCCTCTTCCGTGCGGACGTGGCGTTCGGCCTCGGGCACTTCTCCCAGTCCCCGCGCCAGATAAATTCGGATCGCCTCGCTCGAGGATCCGGGTGAATTGAAGAAGTCCACCAGGACGTTCCACGTGGCGGCCGTAAGATCGGCCTCCTCAGCCAACTCCCGGGCTGCACCCACCACAAAGTCTTCTCCAGCCACGTCTAGAAGCCCGGCGGGAATCTCCCACAAATCCATGCCGACCGGGTGGCGATATTGCTTGAGCAACAGGATTTCGCCGTCGACATTCATCGGTAACACCGCGACGGCGCCAGGATGGTCAATGTAGTCGCGGACCAAAGTACCGGTATCTTCGCCCAGCTCGAAGGCGTCGCTGACGACGTCCCAAATGCGGCCTTCGTAGACCTTGTTGGACGACAAAAGACGGCGCGGGCTCGGCATGTCCGAAACCTTCCGAAAAGTACTGGGGGTTTCAGAAATACCGGGCATCGCGCCGTCCTTAGTTGTGTGAGCGATTACTTCGCAGCTACCTTGCGAGCCGACTTTGCAGCCGAATCAACGCCTGCCTGGCGCTCCAGCGCAGCCTTCACGAGGCCCGCAAACAGCGGGTGCGGGCGCGTGGGGCGGGAGCTGAGCTCCGGGTGGGCCTGCGTTGCCACGTAGTACGGATGTACTTCGCGCGGCAGTTCCACGTACTCAACCAGCTTGCCATCGGGAGACGTTCCGGAGAACACCAGTCCCTCGGCCGCGATCTGCTCGCGGTACTTGTTGTTGACCTCGTAGCGGTGGCGGTGACGTTCGCTGACCGTGGTTGTCCCATAGGTCTCTGCAACCACGGAGCCTTCGTCCAGCTTGGCTTCATAGAGACCCAGGCGCATGGTGCCGCCCAGATCGCCCTTGCCGTCCACGATGTCCAACTGCTCTTCCATCGTGGCGATGACAGGGTATTTGGAGTCGGGCTCGAACTCGCTGGAGGATGCGCCTTCGAGGCCGACCACGTTGCGGGCGTACTCGATGACCATGCATTGCAGGCCCAGGCACAGGCCCAGAACCGGAAGCTTGGTTTCGCGGGCGAACTTGAGCGCACCCAGCTTGCCTTCCAAGCCACGGATGCCGAAGCCGCCCGGAACACAAATCGCATCGACGCCGGCCAAGGACTTGGTGGCGCCCTCGAGGGTTTCACATTCGTCCGACGGGACCCAGCGGATCTTGACCTTGGTTTCGTTGGCGAAGCCGCCGGCACGCAAGGCTTCGGTCACGGACAGGTAAGCGTCCGGGAGGTCGATGTACTTGCCCACCAAGGCAACTTCCACCTGGTGCTTGGGGTTGTGGACTGCTTCGAGGAGCTTGTCCCAGCTGGTCCAGTCGACGTCCTTGAACGGGAGATCCAGGGCCCGGACGACGTAGGAGTCAAGGCCCTGGGAGTGCAGCGTCTTGGGGATGTCATAGATGCTGGGAGCATCGGCGGCGTTGACCACTGCGTCAATATCGACGTCGCACATGCGGCCGATCTTTTCGCGCATGGCATCGGGCACTTCGCGGTCCGAACGGATCACGATCGCTTCCGGCTGGATGCCGAGGGACCGCAAGGCGGCAACTGAGTGCTGCGTCGGTTTGGTCTTCAGTTCCTGCGACGGACCGATGTAAGGCACCAAGGAGACGTGGAGGAAAAAGACGTTGTTCCGGCCGATGTCCTGGCGGACCTGGCGGGCCGACTCCAGGAAGGGCTGGGACTCGATGTCGCCAACCGTGCCGCCGATTTCGGTGATGATGACGTCCGGAGCGTTCTTGCCTTCAGCGGGGAGGCGCATGCGGCGCTTGATCTCATCCGTGATGTGCGGGATAACCTGGACGGTGTCGCCGAGGTACTCGCCACGCCGTTCCTTGGCGATGACGGTCGAATAGATCTGGCCGGTCGTAACGTTGGCGGAACCCTCGAGGTTTTCATCGAGGAAGCGCTCGTAGTGTCCGATGTCGAGGTCGGTTTCGGCGCCGTCGTCAGTGACGAAGACTTCGCCGTGCTGGAAGGGGTTCATCGTGCCCGGATCCACGTTCAGATAGGGATCGAGCTTCTGCATAGTTACAGACAAACCGCGTGCCCGCAGCAGGTGGCCGAGGCTCGAAGCCGTCAGTCCCTTACCGAGCGAGGACGCCACACCGCCAGTGACAAAGATGTGTTTGGTCGTCTTGGACGAGCCCGGGAACCGGGAATTTACACGGGAATTTGATCGCTGCACCACGGAATTCGAGCCTATCATCAATTGCGCCTCCAAAGGATCCGCTAGCCGTTTTCCCAAATGCTCAATAGTCCCCTGCGATGGGGCAAGGATCAAGAGTAAAGTCCACCCGAAACGGCAAAACAGCTCAGCCGCCCGGGAATCCGCTACCTGGCGGGGCCCTCCACGTGAGCCGGCTCCCGGCCCGTCAAGCCAGGATGTGACTGATGTCCTACCGCTGGAGCTGGCCGGCTAGGCCTGCTGGGGCAGGAGCTTGGCGTCGTCCAGCAATTCCTGGGCATGCGCGCGCGCAGACTCCGAGTCTTCCTGCCCCGCCAGCATCCTGGCAAGCTCCTTCACGCGTTCTTCGTCATCGAGGAGCTGGACGTCGCTGGAGGTGAAGCCAGTGGCGGTCTTGCCGTCGCTCCCCCTGACGGAGGTCTTGGTGACGCGGATGTGCTGGTCCGCGAACGCGGCGACCTGTGGCAGATGGGTTACCACCAGCACCTGGACGTGGCGCGCCAGCATGGCGAGCCGGCGTCCGATCTCGACGGCTGCACGCCCACCTACTCCGGCGTCCACTTCGTCAAAGACGAACGTCGGCACGGGGTCCACAGCGGCAAGGACCACCTCGATGGCGAGCATGACCCTGGACAATTCACCGCCGGACGCTCCCTTGCCGAGAGGACGGGCAGGGGCCCCTGAGTGTGGCTGCAGCAGGAAAGAGATGTCGTCGACGCCGTGCGGACCCAACTGCCCTTCGCTGTCTACCTCGATCACCAGGGTGGCGTCGGCCATCGCAAGGGCGGTGAGTTCCGCACTCACGCGCGCGGCGAGGTCCTTGGCGGCCTTCGACCGCGACTTGGAGATCCGGGCGGCCTGCTTCCGCAGTGTGGACTCTGCGGAAGTCACCTCAGCGTCGAGGGCTTCGATCCTGCTGGAGTCGTCCTGCAGTTCGTCCAGCCGGATCCTTGAGGCTGCCGCCCATTCGAGCACCTCGTCGATGCTCGGGGCGTACTTCCGGATGAGTTTGGCCAGCGCCCCACGCCGGTCCTCAATCTCGGCAAGGCGTTCCGGGCCTTCGGAGTCCAAGGAGGCCTGGTAACTGGACAGCTCCGCCGCGATGTCGTTGATGAGGAAGCCAATCTCGGCAAGCCGGGTGGCCGCGCCTGCCAAGGCTTCGTCATGCTCGGCAACCTGTTCCAAGGTCCGTTTGGCCGAGTCGATCAGAGTCGTGGCATCGGCCGCTTCGCCGAATTCCTCAGAGATCAGCGCTTCATGTGCTGCCGCGGCGGCAATGCGGAGCTCTTCGACGTTGGCCAGTTTCACTGCCTCGGCCTTGAGGGAATCGTCCTCTCCCGGCTGGGGGTCGACGTCGTCGATTTCCTGGAGCGCGACGGCCAGCGATTCTGCCTCCCGTAGCCGTTCCCGGGCCTCGCTTCGGAGGGTATCGAGTTCCGCCTGGCTGGACTTCCAATGACTGTAAAGGTCCTGATAAGCAGTGAGCGCCGCGGCGAGGTCCGCCCCGGCGAAACGGTCCAGTGCGTGCCGTTGCGCCGCGGCGCCCTTGAGCCGGATCTGGTCCGACTGGCCATGCACCACCACCAGGCTTTCGCCAAGTTCTGCCAGGACGCCCACGGGCGCCGACCGGCCGCCCACGAAGGCGCGGCTGCGGCCGTCCGCGCCCACGGTGCGGGCCAGCAAGAGCTGAGTGCCGCCGTCGTACTCTTCAGCGTCGCCGCCGGCCTCCACGGCCCGTTCCACGGCGGCGTGCGCCGGATCAAGCAAGAGCCGAGCCTCCGCGGAGGCTGACTTGGCGCCAGAGCGTACCGCACCGGCGTCGGACCGTGCTCCCAGGAGGAGGCCGACGGCGGTAACCACCATGGTCTTGCCGGCGCCGGTTTCGCCCGTGACGACGCTCAGGCCCGGCCCCAACGGCAACGTGGCGTCGGTGATGACGCCGAGATCCCGGATCCGGAGTTCCTCGATCATGGTTTACATCTCCTTGGTGGGGTCGGCCGCTCTGCCTGTCCGCACGTCCTGGGGCGTTGGCAAAGGGCTGGGCTTGAAAGTCCTGACCACGGGGGTAGGACCGGTGTGGATGTCCGCCGAACGGGGTGCCGGTCCCCGCCAGCCGTGGATGGGGAGCTCGAACTTCCTGACGAGTCGTGCGGAAAACGGAGTCTGGTGGGTGCGGGCAAGCCGTACGGGCCGGGTGGACCGGGTCACTTCGATCCGGGCGCCCGGCGGGAGGTCCACGGAGCGTCGACCGTCGCACCAAAGCACGCCTTGGGCGTCCGTGCGGGTGAGGATCTCCACCGCAAGCCTGGACCGCGGTGAAACGACGAGGGGTTTGGCGAAGAGGGCATGGGCGCTGATGGGCACGATCACCAAGGCTTCCACCTCGGGCCACACCACCGGCCCGCCGGAAGAGAAAGCGTAGGCCGTGGAACCCGTGGGGGTAGCGAGCACCACTCCGTCGCAGCCAAAGGACGTCAGGGGACGTTCATCCACTTCGGTCACTACTTCGATCATGCGCTCCCGGTCAGCCTTTTCAATGGCGGCCTCGTTGAGGGCCCAGGTGTGCCAGATCTTCTGGCCACGGACCCACACCTGGACGTCGATTGTCATGCGCTCTTCCACCGTGTATTCGCGGCTGGCGATCCATTCAACGGTCTGGGCAAGATCGGCCCGTTCGCTCTCCGCGAGGAATCCGACATGTCCAAGGTTGACGCCCAGGAGGGGAACGTCGACGTTACGGACCAGCTCAGCTGCCCGCAGGATGGTGCCGTCGCCGCCAAGAACCATGACGAGTTCGACGTCCTCCAACCGGACATCCTCGTGGAGGATTTCGATCGGCTTATCCACCACACCGTAAAACCGTTCGATGTCGTCCAGTTCCGATTTCTGCATCACGGGAATCAGACCTGAGTAGTGGAGCTGCCCGCAGGCATCCCAGGCCGCGCGAAGGGAGTCCTCACGCCCGGTGTGGGCAAGGACCAAAACGCGCCTGCTCATGGTGTTCTGCTTTCTAGTGGGTGGTCCAGATTCGTTCCATCAGTGCAGCAACTTCCTCGTCCCGCTCTTCGATCTTAGGCAAGTCCGCCTGAATCCTGCGTCTTATCCACAGGAAGTACTCCACATTTCCGTCCTGGCCCGGCAGGGGGCTCGGTGCCAGGCCGCAGAGTTCAAGGCCGGCATCCACGGCCGCCTTGGCAACCTGGGCTACAGCCCGCCGCCGTTCATGATCGGATGTGACCACTCCTGTGCGGCTCAGCCGTTCCTTGCCCACCTCGAATTGGGGCTTCACCATGAGCACAAGGTCTCCCCCGGGTTCGGTGCATGCCGCGAGCGGGTGCAGAACCAGGGTGAGGGAAATGAAGGACAGGTCCGCCACAGTGAGCGCGGCCGGGCCGCCGATTTGTTCCGGAGTCATGTAGCGGACGTTGAGGCCCTCGTGGACAGCGACGCGCGGATCGTTCCGCAAGGACGGCACCAACTGGTCATGCCCGACGTCGACCGCCACCACGTGCGCGGCACCTTGCCGGAGCAGCACGTCCGTAAAGCCGCCGGTGGAGGCTCCGGCGTCGAGGCACCGTTTTCCTTCCACGACAACGGAAGGAAACGCCACCAGGGCTCCGGCCAGTTTGTGGCCGGCGCGGCTGACGTAAATGTCCTCGGCATGGGCCAGGACATCAAGTTCGGTCGCTTCTGAGACCTGTTGTGCCGCCTTGGCGAGAACGCTGCCCCCGGAGCTGACTTTTCCGTCCGCAATAAGCTTCGCGGCATGGGTCCGCGATCTCGCCAAGCCACGGGTGACGAGTTCCTGGTCGAGTCTGGCCATGCTCAGCGTTCTTCGGCGTCGAGGGCCGCCATCAAGGAGTCGTGGATCTCGGCGTACATGCCGCTATGCTCGGCCACCGGCACGGAGGGGATGTCCGCCAGCCGTTCCAGGGTCGAATCCACGGCTGCATCACCGGTGGGGGCAGTGTCGTCCGGCCATGGAGCATCGTGCGGTTCGACGGCGCTCAGTTCGACGGCGCTCTCCGGGAGATCGTTCAACTCGCTCATTGCACCAGTCTAGTTTTCCAGCCATTCGAGCCGCGGCGATGTAGCCTCTGCCGCGTCCGGGTTGGCGGCCCACCAGGCCGCACACGCAGCACGCCAGGCGTCCAGGTCCTTCTCGGACCCGGAGATGGTGATCAGGCCATCTTGGACCTCGGCAGTTGCCTTTCCGCAACGGAACGTGCTTTCTTCCTCGACGATCTCGGGGTACGGCTCGTACAGTTCAGTGAGATCAGCGAGCAAGTAGCCGGGGCGTTCCGAACTGCGCGCAGCAAGGATGGACTCGGGCGTGTCGACGCCGGTGAGGACCGCCGCCGTCGCGAAGCCGGCACGGTTGCCGCCGAGGATATCGGTGTCCAGACGGTCGCCGACGACGATCGGGCGTTCGGACTTCAGCCGCCGCGCAGCGGAGTGAAATAGAGGAGCCTCGGGCTTGCCTGCGACACGCGGTTGCTTGCCCGTGGCAGACGCGACGGCGGCTACCAGGGTCCCGTTTCCGGGTGCAATGCCCCGGGCTTGGGGAATGGACATGTCCGTATTTGTGGCGACCCAAAGGGCACCCGAAGCGACAACGTAGGACGCCTCGGCCAGGTCCTTCCACGCGATTTCCGGATTGAAGCCCTGGACTACTGCCACGGGCTTCTCTTCGGCGCTGTGGACCGGAGTGAGGCCAACGAGTTCTATTTCGTGAGCCAAGGCCGCGCTACCGGTGATCATCACGCGCGAACCGGGAGCCAGGAGACCGGCGAGAAGGTCGCCAGCGGCCTGCGAAGAGCTGACCACCTGATTGTCCTCGGCCGGCGCCCCAAGCTCACGAAGATGCGCCGCAACCTGGGCAGGGGTGCGCGAGGCGTTGTTGGTTACATACCCAAGCCGCACCCCCACCGACTCAAGCCGCTGCAGGGATTCCACCGCACCGGGAATGGCGTGGGGGCCCGCATACACGACTCCGTCCAGATCGGACAGAACAGCGTCGAATTGCGAAACCAGCGAGGCCTCAGTCATTCTTGGTCTCTTCGCCGTCCCCGGAAGTCTTTTCCTGGTCTTCGTCTGCCTCGTCTTCCTCGGTGGAATCGGGATCCGATTCGGCGTCATCGGACTCGAAGTAGTCAGACTCGACGTCGTCGAGTTCCACTTCGTGCTGTTCCGAGTCTTCAGAATCGATGACCTTCTCCGCGCGCGGCGGTGCAGCCTCGGTGCTTGACTCTTCAGCCCGTTCGGTGCCCTCCTCGACGTTCCGGAAGCGGGGCTTGGGAGCTTCGCGCTCGTCGCCTTCGCCGAGGTCGATAATGTCCGGGTCCTCGAACTCTCCCACGCCGAGGGCATTTTCAGCCACGACTGCCTGGCGCTGCCACTTGCCGGCTTCCTCTGTGCGACCCACTGCCATCAGGGCGTCTGCGTAGGCACGGAACAGGCGCGGGCTGTAGGAGAAGGCGCGGTTGATGTCGAGCTGGATGATCTCCAGCTCGGCCACAGCGGCGTCCAACTGGCCAAGGTCGGTCCTGGCTCCCGACGCCACAATTGCGAGTTCAACCTTGCCGGGGGCGTCGAGATCCTGTGCTTCGGGAGAGCGGACGACGTCCAGCGCGCGGTCCGGCCGCCCCAGGCCGCGTTCGCAGTCGGCCATGAGCGGCAAATGGACGTTGGATCCGCTGATCCGACGGTAGGTGCGAAATTCGCGAAGTGCCTCGCCATAGTGGCCTGCAGCGTAGGCGGTCAGGCCCACGGCTTCACGGACAGCTGCCAAGCGTCCACCACGGCGGCTGGCAGCCAGGGCGTGCTGGAAAGACAGCTCAGGGTCGATATCGATGAGGCGGCCGGCCATGACTAGGTGCTTGGAGACCCAATCGGCATTAGTGCCTTCAAGGGTCTTGATCTGGTGCTTGGTGACGCGGTCGAGTTCCTGGCCCGTAACGTCGTCGTCGATCTCGGGGGAACGCTCGCGGTCCGGGCGGTTGGCGCTGCGCAGGTCCGCGGCGTTCGGAACCCGCGCGGGACGATCCTCCCAGGATCCGCCGCCGAAGCTACGTCCCTCGGTACGTGGGCCATCGAACTTGCGGGGACCGCGTTCGGGGCGATCGCCGAAGCTGCGGCGCTCTCCCTCTCCTTCGCGGCGCGGACGGTCGCCAAAGGGCTTACGGTCACGATCACCAAAACTCGGGCGCGCATCGCGCTCACCGCGTGGACGATCACCAAACGGCTTACGGTCACGGTCACCAAAACTCGGGCGCGCATCGCGCTCACCGCGTGGACGATCACCAAACGGCTTGCGGTCACGATCGCCCTCGCGGCTCGGACGGTCGCCAAAGGGCTTACGGTCACGGTCACCAAAGCTCGGGCGCGCATCCCCATCACGACGCGGACGATCACCAAACGGCTTACGGTCACGGTCACCAAAACTCGGGCGCGCATCCCCATCACGACGCGGACGATCACCAAACGGCTTACGGTCACGGTCACCAAAGGGCTTACGGTCACGATCGCCCTCACGGCTCGGACGGTCACCAAAGGGCTTACGGTCACGATCACCAAAACTCGGGCGCGCATCCCCATCACGACGCGGACGATCACCAAACGGCTTACGGTCACGCTCACCAAAGGGCTTGCGGTCACGATCGCCCTCACGGCTCGGACGGTCACCAAAGGGCTTACGGTCACGATCGCCAAAGCTCGGGCGCGCATCGCGCTCACCGCGTGGACGATCGCCAAAGGGCTTGCGGTCACGATCACCAAAGCTGCGGCGCTCACCGTCACCGGCTGGCTTACGATCACCAAACGGCTTGCGGTCACGATCACCGCCGGGAGCGCCGGCAGTGCCGTCACGGTTGTCCCTGGAACGGAATCCTCGCGGGTCGCCCCCGGAATTGTTGTTGGCGCGGAACGGGCCGCGATCGCCTCGGCCAGCGCCGAAGTTGCCGCGATTGCCGCCGTTGTGCTCAGCCATGATGGATTCCTCCTGTTGTGAGCTGACCACTGGCGCATGCGCAGCCGCTCTTATCCGTATTTTGTTCTCACGCCGCCGGGATCCGGCTCGTATCTCTTATGCAATTCTAGGTGACCGGCCATCCGCGGACGCATTCGAGGACCGCCTAATCAGCTTCCCGTGGGAAGCATCACAACTTTCGGCCCGCCCGGCAGTCTTGCAGCTGGCTCCCAAAACCAGATCCCGGGGGTCGGAATTTTGACGCTCCTGCAGTTTTGGGGCCTTCCGGCCGGACGCTCGCTCACCTATGGCCGGTCCTGACGGGACGCTCCTGCAGTTTTGGGGCCTTCCGGCCGGACGCTCGCTCACCTATGGCCGGTCCTGACGGGACGCTCCTGCAGTTTTGGGTGCGGGGGTACCGGTCAGGGTAGGGCGCGTGTGTGATGGAGGCGAAAGTTGTCAAGCTGTGTGGAGTCACTGGGCTGGTTTTTGGGGTGTTTTGGTCTGGGGGAGGTTGATCCCGGCGTGTGTGGCGGGGGCCGGTGTGGTGGGTCGTTGGCGGAATCTTCCTGGGTGTCGTTCGTAGTAGTCCTGGTGGGCTTTGTCTCGCTTGTTCCAGAGTTCTTTCCACGAGCCGTCGTGGACTTGTGATGGTGAGAACAGTGCGATGCCGGAGTGTTTGTGATCGGTGCTGTACCAGTGCACGTAGCAGGTGAGGTAGTCCCTGGCGGCCTCGAGATCGTTAAAGATCCGGGGGTAGCCGGGCCGGTATTTCATCGTGCGAAAGCCTGACTCCGAGAAGGGATTGTCGTTGGAGACGTAAGGGCGGTTGTGGCTGAGTTCCACGCCGTGGGCGGTGAGGGTGTCACGGAGCAGGGTTGATCTCATGGCCGGGCCTGAATCGGCATGCACGATGCGCGGGGCGCCGTGCCGGGCGATCGCTGTCTTGAACATCTCCGCGGCGAGGTGGTCGGACTCGCGTTCCTCCACCCGCCAGCCGACGATCTCCCGGGAGAAGATGTCCATGATGGAGTACACCTTGAAAGCCTTGCCCTGCCACGTGGAATAGATGTCGGTGATGTCCCAGGACCAGACCTGGCAGGGTCCGGTGGCCTTGAGGACCGGCTTTTCAGAGGAACCACGCGTGCCCCCACGCTTGCGCGGGATGGTCGGGCGGGCCTGCTGGTCCTCGTACTCTGCCGCGATCCGCCACCACGAGCGGTTGGAGGCGAGCAGCACGCCGTTGTCCCAGGCCGTGGCGAAGGCATGGTCAACGGAGTTGCCCTTCTCCCAGCTGGCCAGGATGAGCCCCAGGATCCGGTCCTGATGTGCGGTGCTGATCCGGGATTCGTAGGCCCGGTCGGTCTGGTGGATCGGGTGCTGATCCGGGATTCGTAGGCCCGGTCGGTCTGGTGGATCGGGTGCTGCACCGCCGGACGGGGATTGGACCGGTAATGCCAGGTCCCGCGCGAGACGCCCGCCAGCTTGAGCGCCGTCCGCCGGGAGCCGATGATCACATGCAGCTCCAGGACCAGAGTGTTCTCGGCCGCTATGAATCGTTGTGAGCGCTCGTCGGGGTTGTATCGGGCTCTGGCACGCTCAACTCGTGCAAGAGCCCGATAGCTTTTCCCAGGACGGAATTCGTGTCCTCCAGCTCCTGCACCCGCTTCTGGAGTTTTTCGACTTCGGCACGGTGGGCAGCCATTTCCTTCGCGCGTGCTTTTTCAAACGCGGAGAGTTCACGATTCGTTGGGACCATGCCTCCATGCTCCCGCGGAATCAGGCCACGGTCGATATCGCCCTGGACCATCATCTTGCGCCACCTGCGGAACGTCCATTCGGAAACGGACGTCGAGGCCATCCATTCCTTCCTCGTCCCGTGCGGCTGCAAATAGTACTCATGCATGAACTCACGGATCTCTTCACGCGTAAAACCCTTGTTATCAACGGCCATCGCCGGCTCCTTCAATCAACAGGTAATGAATGACTCACAACCAGCTTGACGATGAGGGAGGGTCCGTGGTTTCCGGCGTGTACGTGATGGGGCGTCCGGGATTTCCCGCCCATAGGTGATGGAGGGTCCGCGGTTTCCGGCGTGTATGTGGTGGAGGGTTTGGGGAAAGGGGCGTGTATGTGAAGGAGCGTCCGGGGTGGCGGGGTGTGTGTTTAAATGCGGGAGACCCCCCAACCACCGTGGTGGCTGGGGGGTCTCGACCTGAATGGTTGTCCGGCGGTGTCCTACTCTCCCACACCCTCCCGGGTGCAGTACCATCGGCGCTGTGGGTCTTAGCTTCCGGGTTCGGAATGGGACCGGGCGTTTCCCCCACGCTATGACCGCCGTAACCCTGTTACCCCGTCACCGCCGCCCCGGGGGGTGGTGGTGTGGGAAGACTGGTTACAACATTGTGGTGTTGTTATTCAGTTGTGTTTTGTTCCGGAACGGTTTGTTGTTCGGGAACCACATAGTGGACGCAAGCAGTGTTTGTTTGTGTGGTGTAAGTTGTCGGCCTATTAGTACCGGTCAGCTTCAACAGTCTTTGGTCCTGTCTTCCACATCCGGCCTATCAACCCAGTGGTCTGGCTGGGGGCCTCTCACACACAAGGTGCATGGAAATCTCATCTTGAAGCGAGCTTCCCGCTTAGATGCTTTCAGCGGTTATCCCATCCGAACGTAGCTAATCAGCGGTGCACTTGGCAGTACAACTGACACACCAGAGGTTCGTCCGTCCCGGTCCTCTCGTACTAAGGACAGCCCTTCTCAAATTTCCTGCGCGCGCAGCGGATAGGGACCGAACTGTCTCACGACGTTCTAAACCCAGCTCGCGTACCGCTTTAATGGGCGAACAGCCCAACCCTTGGGACCTACTCCAGCCCCAGGATGCGACGAGCCGACATCGAGGTGCCAAACCATGCCGTCGATATGGACTCTTGGGCAAGATCAGCCTGTTATCCCCGAGGTACCTTTTATCCGTTGAGCGACGGCCATTCCACAATGTACCGCCGGATCACTAGTCCCGACTTTCGTCCCTGCTTGAGATGTCTCTCTCACAGTCAAGCTCCCTTGTGCACTTACACTCGACACCTGATTGCCAACCAGGCTGAGGGAACCTTTGGGCGCCTCCGTTACTTTTTAGGAGGCAACCGCCCCAGTTAAACTACCCATCAGGCACTGTCCCTGACCCGGATCACGGGCCGAAGTTAGATGTCCAAAGTGACCAGAGTGGTATTTCAACGATGACTCCACCCGAACTGGCGTCCGGGCTTCAACGTCTCCCACCTATCCTACACAAGCCACTCCGAACACCAATACCAAACTATAGTAAAGGTCTCGGGGTCTTTCCGTCCTGCTGCGCGTAACGAGCATCTTTACTCGTACTGCAATTTCGCCGAGTTTATGGTTGAGACAGCGGGGAAGTCGTTACTCCATTCGTGCAGGTCGGAACTTACCCGACAAGGAATTTCGCTACCTTAGGATGGTTATAGTTACCACCGCCGTTTACTGGGGCTTGAATTCTCAGCTTCGCCTTGCGGCTAACCGGTCCTCTTAACCTTCCAGCACCGGGCAGGAGTCAGTCCGTATACATCGTCTTGCGACTTCGCACGGACCTGTGTTTTTAGTAAACAGTCGCTTCCCCCTGGTCTCTGCGGCCCCGATCCCCTCCCACCAGCAAGTGGTGTTCAAGGTTGGGGCCCCCCTTCTCCCGAAGTTACGGGGGCATTTTGCCGAGTTCCTTAACCATAATTCTCTCGATCGCCTTGGTATTCTCTACCTGATCACCTGTGTCGGTTTGGGGTACGGGCGGCTGGGACCTCGCGTCGATGCTTTTCTAGGCAGCATAGGATCACCGGATCCCCCCTCGCGGGGGTCCCGTCAGATCTCAGGATCGTCATCAAAGACACAGCGACGGATTTGCCTATCGCTGACCCTACATCCTTAGACCGGGGCAACCATCGCCCGGCCCGGCTACCTTCCTGCGTCACACCTGTTAATACGCTTACCTCCCGGGATCAGGTCCCGCGCTCGGCCAAAACCCGCACACCACAAGGGTGCTTGGGCAGGCTCCGGGCGGTTAGTATCCCCCGCTTGGCATGGGCGGTCCTTCGCCGGTACGGGAATATCAACCCGTTGTCCATCGACTACGCCTGTCGGCCTCGCCTTAGGTCCCGACTTACCCAGGGCAGATTAGCTTGACCCTGGAACCCTTGATCATTCGGCGGACGGGTTTCTCACCCGTCTTTCGCTACTCATGCCTGCATTCTCACTCGTGTAGGCTCCACCGCTGGTTTACACCGCGACTTCACCGCCCACACGACGCTCCCCTACCACTCCAGACGACTGAACCACGAAGGCTTGTCTACTATCTGAAATCCACAACTTCGGCGGTGTACTTGAGCCCCGCTACATTGTCGGCGCGGAATCACTTGACCAGTGAGCTATTACGCACTCTTTCAAGGATGGCTGCTTCTAAGCCAACCTCCTGGTTGTCTTCGCAACTCCACATCCTTTCCCACTTAGCACACGCTTAGGGGCCTTAGTTGGTGGTCTGGGCTGTTTCCCTCTCGACTATGAAGCTTATCCCCCACAGTCTCACTGCTGCGCTCTCACTTACCGGCATTCGGAGTTTGGCTGACGTCAGTAACCTTGTAGGGCCCATCGGCCATCCAGTAGCTCTACCTCCGGCAAGAAACACGCAACGCTGCACCTAAATGCATTTCGGGGAGAACCAGCTATCACGGAGTTTGATTGGCCTTTCACCCCTACCCACAGCTCATCCCCTCCATTTTCAACTGAAGTGGGTTCGGTCCTCCACGACGTCTTACCGTCGCTTCAACCTGGCCATGGGTAGATCACTCCGCTTCGGGTCTAGATCACGCCACTACGATCGCCCTGTTCAGACTCGCTTTCGCTACGGCTACCCCACACGGGTTAACCTCGCGACGTAACACTAACTCGCAGGCTCATTCTTCAAAAGGCACGCCGTCACAGTTACTTGTGATTACTCACGACTGCTCCGACGGATTGTAAGCACACGGTTTCAGGTACTGTTTCACTCCCCTCCCGGGGTACTTTTCACCTTTCCCTCACGGTACTGGTCCGCTATCGGTCATTAGGAAGTATTTAGGCTTATCAGGTGGTCCTGACAGATTCGCACGGGATTTCTCGGGCCCCGTGCTACTTGGGATCCTCTCCAGGCGGCACACAACATTACGGTTACGGGGCTCCCACCCTCTACGGCCGGCCTTTCAAGACCGTTCACCTATGTCCATGCTCTCACCCCACCGGTCCGGCAGAACCAGCACGGAAAGTCCCACAACCCCGCCCATGCAACGCCCGCCGGCTATCACACATGGAACGGTTTAGCCTCATCCGCGTTCGCTCGCCACTACTAACGGAATCACTCTTGTTTTCTCTTCCTGCGGGTACTGAGATGTTTCACTTCCCCGCGTTCCCCCCACGCACCCTATGTGTTCAGATGCGGGTCACCAGATCACGCAAGCGCGCCTGGCGGGGTTTCCCCATTCGGACATCCTGGGATCAACGTTCGGTTATCAACTCCCCCAGGCTTATCGCAGATTCCTACGTCCTTCTTCGGCTCCTAATGCCAAGGCATCCACCGTGTGCCCTTAAAACTTGACCACACAAAGATCAAAAACATTTCGAGAGAACCACGGAAACCAACCACCCCGCACACCCCCGAAGGATGCACAACACGGCCGGATCCAGGTTCATCAAAAAGAAATTGCTGTAGACACAAACAAGCCCGAAAGCCTGCCCGTGTCAGATGCTCGCGTCCACTATGTAGTTCTCAAACAACAACCCCGTACCACACCCCCGCACCAACCACCCCCACAAAAGAGGACAGCCGCCACGCACGGCAAATGCAGCCAGGAAACCAGAAACACCAAACCCGCACCCCCGCACCCCCCGCAAGGGGGCCCGCGGGCCGCGGCCCTGTTGCCTCAGGACCCAACAGTGTGCCAAACACGAAAACCGGCCCTCCCCCGACCCGCACCGTTCCAGGACACCCCGCCCCGCAAAAGGACAAGACAACCGTACTAGGGGCGGAAAAGGAAACCACCGGCCGCTATCTGCTGATATTCCACCCATGAGCACCCACCGCAGAACAGACGCCTGCGCAATGGGCTTTGCTTCCACCCACCCCCGCACCATCCATGCGGACAGCGACAAGAGGCGGAGATGGTGCTCCTTAGAAAGGAGGTGATCCAGCCGCACCTTCCGGTACGGCTACCTTGTTACGACTTAGTCCCAATCGCCGGTCCCACCTTCGACGGCTCCCCCCACAAGGGTTAGGCCACCGGCTTCGGGTGTTACCAACTTTCGTGACTTGACGGGCGGTGTGTACAAGGCCCGGGAACGTATTCACCGCAGCGTTGCTGATCTGCGATTACTAGCGACTCCGACTTCATGGGGTCGAGTTGCAGACCCCAATCCGAACTGAGACCGGCTTTTTGGGATTAGCTCCACCTCACAGTATCGCAACCCTTTGTACCGGCCATTGTAGCATGCGTGAAGCCCAAGACATAAGGGGCATGATGATTTGACGTCGTCCCCACCTTCCTCCGAGTTGACCCCGGCAGTCTCCCATGAGTCCCCACCACTACGTGCTGGCAACATGGAACGAGGGTTGCGCTCGTTGCGGGACTTAACCCAACATCTCACGACACGAGCTGACGACAACCATGCACCACCTGTAAACCGACCGCAAGCGGGGCACCTGTTTCCAGGCGTTACCGGTTCATGTCAAGCCTTGGTAAGGTTCTTCGCGTTGCATCGAATTAATCCGCATGCTCCGCCGCTTGTGCGGGCCCCCGTCAATTCCTTTGAGTTTTAGCCTTGCGGCCGTACTCCCCAGGCGGGGCACTTAATGCGTTAGCTACGGCGCGGAAAACGTGGAATGTCCCCCACACCTAGTGCCCAACGTTTACGGCATGGACTACCAGGGTATCTAATCCTGTTCGCTCCCCATGCTTTCGCTCCTCAGCGTCAGTTAATGCCCAGAGACCTGCCTTCGCCATCGGTGTTCCTCCTGATATCTGCGCATTTCACCGCTACACCAGGAATTCCAGTCTCCCCTACATCACTCTAGTCTGCCCGTACCCACTGCAGAACCGGAGTTGAGCCCCGGTCTTTCACAGCAGACGCGACAAACCGCCTACGAGCTCTTTACGCCCAATAATTCCGGATAACGCTTGCGCCCTACGTATTACCGCGGCTGCTGGCACGTAGTTAGCCGGCGCTTCTTCTGCAGGTACCGTCACCCGAAAGCTTCTTCCCTACTGAAAGAGGTTTACAACCCGAAGGCCGTCATCCCTCACGCGGCGTCGCTGCATCAGGCTTCCGCCCATTGTGCAATATTCCCCACTGCTGCCTCCCGTAGGAGTCTGGGCCGTGTCTCAGTCCCAGTGTGGCCGGTCACCCTCTCAGGCCGGCTACCCGTCGTCGCCTTGGTAGGCCATTACCCCACCAACAAGCTGATAGGCCGCGAGTCCATCCAAAACCGCAAAAGCTTTCCACCAACACACCATGCGGTGGCCGGTCGTATCCGGTATTAGACCCAGTTTCCCAGGCTTATCCCAGAGTCAAGGGCAGGTTACTCACGTGTTACTCACCCGTTCGCCACTAATCCCCCCGGCAAGCCAGGGATCATCGTTCGACTTGCATGTGTTAAGCACGCCGCCAGCGTTCATCCTGAGCCAGGATCAAACTCTCCGTTGAAGTAAAACAAAAACAGACACAACCACAACCACCGGAAATAACGGCGGAAGAGCTGCACAAAATTTGAAACCAGCTGTAAAAAACCAGCCCCGCACCACGGAGGTGACACGGAACCAGCCAAAACAACCAATTCATAAAAACAAATCGGTATCAACAAACTTGGCACACTATTGAGTTCTCAAACAACAGACACAATCCGAATACTTCTCGGAACAAATTCAACTGAATTCGACGTTCCGCATTTCTTCGCTGCGATGTTTCTACTGTATTTCATTCATTTTCACTTTGCAAATCCAGGATTTCTCCCGAAATTCATCAAAAATGAATCGAATATCCCCAAAGGGTCGATAAATTATCCGATTTCCAGACTTTCGTCCAAACCGGATCATTCACAATTCAATGGGATTTTGTTGCAATTTGTCCGCATCAGCGGCAGCAACTCAGAAAACGATACACGCTCCCCCGGAGCCGCGCAAGTCGGCCTCGGAGGAGCGTGCAATAGTCAGCATTGGCGCGTCTGCATCACGGCACACAGCGGAAGAAACCCGCCCCCCCACCGTGGGGTCAAGGAACCGTCAGACCGTCACTTCGACGGTGGCCAAATTCTTCTTTCCGCGGCGCAACAACAGATACCGGCCGTGAAGCAGTTCCGCCTGGTCGATCACGGCGTCGGGGTCGGTCACCTTGCTGTTGTTCACGTAGGCGCCGCCCTCCCCCACCGTGCGTCGAGCAGCGGACTTGCTCTCGGACAGTCCGGAAGCGACCAAGAGGTCAACGATACCCAGGCCATCTGCGCCGATCGAGGCTGACGGCAGCTCGGCCGTGGCGGACGCCAAGGTGACTTCATCCAGAACCGAGAGATCGCCATTGCCGAACAGGGCGGCGGAAGCAGCGATCACCTTCTCCGTTGCCTCGACTCCGTGCACCAGCGACGTAACTTCATAGGCGAGCCTGCGCTGGCCCTCGCGAGCGAACGGGCGCTCGGCAACAGCGGCTCCAAGTTCCTCAATTTCGGCACGGCTAAGGAAAGTGAAGACCTTGAGGCGATCAACGACGTCGGCGTCTGCAGTGTTGAGCCAGAACTGGTAGAAGGCATACGGGCTGCACATGTGGGCGTCCAACCAAATCGCGTTACCCTCGCTCTTACCGAACTTTGTGCCGTCCGAATTGGTAATGAGGGGCGTGCCCAGGGCGTGGACAACCTTGCCGTCAACCTTACGGATCAGCTCCGTGCCACTCGTGAGGTTGCCCCACTGGTCCGAGCCACCGGTTTGCAACACGCAGCCGTAATCGCGGTTGAGTTGGAGGTAGTCCATGCCCTGCAGGATCTGGTAGCTGAACTCGGTGTAGCTGATGCCTTCGTCGGAACTGAGACGGGAGGCAACGGCATCCTTGCGAAGCATGGTGCCCACGCGGAAATGCTTCCCGATTTCACGCAGGAAATCGATGGCACTCAGGGGCGCGGTCCAGTCAAGGTTGTTCACCATGCGTGCGGCATTGTCGCCCTCGAAGCTGAGAAAGCGGCGGACCTGGGCCTGAAGGTAGCCAACCCACTCCGAAACCGTGTCCTTGGTGTTCAAGGTGCGTTCCGCCGTCGGGCGCGGGTCGCCGATCAGTCCGGTGGAGCCGCCCACGAGGCCGAGCGGCTTGTGACCGGCCAGCTGGAGGCGGCGCATGAGCAAAAGCTGGACCAAGTTGCCGAGGTGCAGGGACGGTGCCGTGGGGTCGAAGCCACAGTAATACGTGATCGGGTCCCCGGCGAGCAGCTTTTCCAATTCCGTTTCATCAGTGGAAACGTGGATAAGGCCGCGCCATTTGAGCTCTTGCCAGATATTGGCAAAGCCCGGGTCGTTGTGCTGGGACTCGAGGTTGTTTACGTGTGACACGAGTTCTAAGTTAGCAGGATTGCCATTCAGCTTGCTTGTTTCCCTCAGCGCTCGATGCCCGCGGGCAGCGGGGCGGCGGTGATGAGCCGGAGTCGCTGCGTCGGACGGGTCATGGCGACGTAGAGATCGCCCACCTTGCCGTGCTCGTGATTGAGCATGGCAGCGGGCTCCAGAACCACGACGCCGTCGAACTCGAGGCCCTTGGCTTCCTTCGGGCTGATGACCACGATGTCCTGGGAGTAACTCCCCGCTCCGGTGCCCACGCGGTGGCCGTAAACGCCACGGAGGGCGGCTGCAGCGCGCGGCAGGAGCGCGCCATCGGCAATCACGGCGAGGAGGCCGCCGTCGATCGCTTCCAGTTCCTCAGGAAGTATCGCAACGAGGCGGTCCACCATGTCCGCTTTGTCCACGCGGTCCACGATGGGCGACCATTTGCCTTCGCGGACGGCCTTGGGAGCCGAAACAACCAGGCCTGCACGGTTCGCCATCCGGACCGCCGCTTCGGCGATCTGCGAGGGGGTGCGGTAGTTGACGGTGAGTTCTTCGAGTTGCCAGCGGTCCCCGAACGACGGCGCGAGCGCACTCTGCCAGGAATTCGCACCGGCAGAGGAACTCGTCTGGGCGATGTCGCCGACGATCGTGAACGACTTCAACGGGCAGCGGCGGACCAAAAGCCGCCACTGCATGGGCGAGAGCTCCTGGGCTTCGTCCACCACGATGTGCCCAAACGCCCACGAACGATCGGTCGTGGCACGTTCTGCCGCCGTCAGGCGCGTCTCGCGCTCCTGGTTCTGATCGGCGAGTTCCTCAGCCGTCATCAGTACGTCGACGCCCATGGCCTCCATGTTGACCAGGGTCTGCTTGGCGTTGGCGATGTCGCGGGCGCGGTCGTGCTCTTGCTGCGCCAGTCCCCTGCCGGCGGCAGGATCCAGCTCGCCCAGAAGCTCAGCGGCCTCGTCGAGCAGCGGAACATCGGCTTCCGTCCACGGGGCATCCGCAGGCCGCAGCAGCAACGCACGCTGCGCCGGTGTGAGGTGCGGTGTGCAGGCTTCCAGGATGGCGGGCTTGCTGAAGAGCTCGGACACGAGCTTCTCGGGCGTCATGGGCATCCAGCACAGGTTCAAGACGATCCTGACGTCGCGCGCCGAGCGGACGTCTTCGGCGAGGTAGGAACGGTCGGCGTTGTTGCCGATGTTCGACTCCTCGACAATCTCCGTCAGCTGCTCCGTGAGCTCGCGCAGCAGGATCTTCACAAACGTCACGCGTGCCTCGTTGTGGGGCTTGCCCGTGGCGCGCGCCCTGTCGCGGGCACGGCGTACCTGCCGGACAGACAGCGTGAGCTTGCGGGAATCTACCTCGAGGATGCGGTCCTCCGCGGGAGTCCGCTGCCGGTTGGCCACGGCATTGGCGATGACGCCCGCCATGTCCAGCTTGCCCTTGAGCGCTGCGACATCGGGATCCTGTTCAGGCACGGCATGGATCCCGGGCATGAGGCGTCCGAGGCTGGCCATGACGACGCCGGTCTCGCCGAGGGAAGGCAGGACCCGCTCGATGTAGTGCATGAACGACGACGACGGGCCAACGAGCAGCACGCCCGCGGACTTCAGGCGGTCACGGTGGGTGTACAGGAGGTAGGCGGCGCGGTGGAGCGCGACGGCTGTCTTGCCAGTACCGGGACCGCCCTGGACAACCAAGGCACCCGAGATGGACGACCGGATAATGCGGTCCTGCTCGGACTGGATAGTGCCCACAATGTCCGACATACGGCCGGTGCGCTTGGAATTCAGGGCCGCAAGCAGCGCGCCCTCGCCTTGGAGAGACGCGTTGTCAGCCAGCATGCTGGCATCCAGGACATCGTCTTCGATTGCCTTGACCTCGCGGCCTTGCAGTATCAGGTGACGACGACGGCGGACGCCTTGCCGGTCGAAGGCGGTCGCCTGGTAGAAATGGCCGGCTTCCGGGGCGCGCCAGTCGACCATAAGCCGCTGGAGATCCGCAGTGGAGAGGCCGATGCGGCCAATGTACTGCGCCTCTCCGGTGTCCAGGTCAAGGCGCCCGAACACGAGACGGTCGTCGACGGCGTCGAGCTGGGCGAGGCGGTCCTCGTACAGTGCCGCGAAGGCGTCGCGTTCGGAAACGTTCTGCATGGTGCCCACCGCTCCGGCGCGCCGGACTTGCGCTAGCTGCTGGCGCTTTTCCTCCCGCAACTCATCCAGTCGCGAGTAAAGACCGGCCACGTACTCCCGTTCGTGGAGCAAATCAGCGTCGTGCATCGAAACGTTCCCCTATCGAAAAAGACGGACCGTCCATTCTACAGCGGTTTTGCTTGACGTGTGTGAAACGGCCCCCACGCCGGTACGTCACGCAATGTTCACTCAGAGCTAACCTGCTGAGCTTTTCTGTCCGTACCCGGTGGTGCTTAAATGCTGCAATGCAGCACGACGTTGCCCTGACCCGACACGGCATCAGCCTGGTCCCGCTCTCCCCCGCCCACGCCGGCCCACTGTTTGACTTCGTGGACTCCGGGATGTGGTCCGGCATGGCCGCCGAACAGCCTTTGAGCGCCGCGGAACTGGCCGAACTCTTCTCGGCCCGGCTCGAAGATCCCGCAACCATTCCGTTCGCCGTCGTCGAGCAGCGGACAGGAGCTCTGCTTGGAACCACCTCCCTGTGCGACTACAGTCCCCGACAGCAGCGCCTGGAGATCGGTGGGACCTTTTACGGGCGCCCGTTTTGGGGCAGCCACGTCAATCCGGCGGCGAAACAGCTGCTGCTGGCCTACTCTTTCGAAGTGCTGGACGTCCACCGGGTCGGGTTCCGCTGCGACGCGCGCAATACGCGCAGCGCCTCGGCCATTCAGCGGCTCGGCGCCAGCTACGAGGGCACTCTGCGCGGGCACCGCTTCGCTCCAGACGGCAGCCGCTGCGACACGGCCGTGTTCTCGATCCTGCAGGAGGAATGGCCCCAGGTGCGCGAGTCTTTGCTTGGTCGCCTGGCGCCCTTCGAACTGCCCGACAACCACTGCGCCTATGTGGCCGAGCCAACCCGTACCGAACACGCCGCTTGAGGGATACCTCCGGAGCTAGACGGCGCGGCTGCGGCCCGGCTTGTAGCGGGACACTGTGGGGTCCCCGGAGAGCCAAAACCGCCACGGGTAGTCGGCGGAACCGCCGTCGCCTGATACTCCCACCCGGAGACCGCTAGCGACTGCTGATTGCGCTGCCGGGGTAGCCGGAAGTTCGAGGCCGAACGGCTCAGCCAAGGCATCGCGGCCGCTGTCCGCCGTGGTCAACCCCAAAGCGGAGGCTAGCCGGGCGGGCCCGCTGGCGAGGTCGGTCAGGGATCTCGACGCCGGACGGCGGGACTGTGCCAGGGCGTGCCCGGCCACCACCTCGCCTGCCCGCAACAGCAGCGCGGACGCAACGCCGTCGGGACCGCAGACAATGTTGGCGCAATAGTGCATGCCATACGTGAAGTACACGTAGAGATGGCCGGCCGGACCAAACATGGGCGCGTTCCGGGCCGTGGGGCCGCCGAAGGTGTGGGATCCAGGATCGGGTTGGGCAGAGTCCCGCGGACCCAGATAGGCCTCGACCTCGCTGAGCCGGACGGACACCGTGCCCTCAGGAGTCCGGTGGCTCAGCACAGCGCCAAGGAGCAAAGGCGCTACATCCCGCGGATCTCCGGAAAGGATGGCCCTGATGGCTTCCGGAGCTGCACCCTGCATTGTCATGCCCAGACCCTAGCAAGAATCCGCCAACTGGATCCGCCGCGGGCAATGTCCGATTTCCGCTAGAACGGGCCTTCCGATGCTGCAAGGATGGAGCAATGGACTTTTGGCAACGCTACCGCGCCATCGATGCGCGGGATCCCCGGTTCGACGGCCAGTTCTTCACTGCCGTCCGCTCGACCGGCATCTACTGCCGGCCGTCGTGCCCGGCCCGGACGCCGAAGGCCGAGAACGTGACGTTCTACGAAACCTCTGCCGCGGCGCACGAGGCCGGTTACAGGGCGTGCAAACGCTGCCTTCCGGAGGCCGTTCCGGGCACGCCCGCTTGGAACCTGCGCTCGGACGTCGCCGGCCGGGCGATGCGGCTCATCAACGATGGCGCGATCTCCCGGATGGGCGTCGAAGGACTCGCCACCAGGCTGGGCTACTCTTCCCGCCAGCTCAGCAGGATACTCAGCCATGAGCTCGGTGCCGGTCCGCTGTCCTTGGCACGGGCCAGCCGGGCGCAGACGGCCAGGACGCTCCTGGTGTCCACCTCGATGAAGCTCGCAGACGTGGCGTTCGCCGCCGGATTCAACAGCGTCCGCCAATTCAACGACACCATCAATGAAGTCTTTGCCCTGACCCCGACAGCGGTGCGGGCCACCGCGAAGCCTCTTGGCCATGAGGGCAAACAGGCGGAGGCTACTTCGCTGACTCTCAACCTCCCGTTCCGGGAGCCTTTCGACACGGGGATTTTCGATTTCCTTGCCGCCCGCGCGGTTCCCGGCGTCGAACTGGCGAGTCCTACCACCTACGCGCGAACCATCCACCTGCCCCGCGGAAATGCCGCGTTCACTGTGGAGTACGACGCCGGGGCGCGCGGCGGTGGGCTGACTCTCGCCGTCAGTGCCCTGGACCTCCACGATCTTCCAGTCCTCCTGAGCCGCGTGAGACGGTTGTTCGATCTCGACGCCGATCCCGTAGCCGTGGACGAGGCGCTGGCCGCCGATGCCCGGCTCCGCCCATCAGTGCGGGAGATCCCCGGGATCAGGGTCCCGGGCGCCGTGGACCCCCAAGAACTGCTCATCCGGGCGATGATCGGCCAGCAAATCACGGTGGCGGCCGCGCGCACGGCTTTGACCCAACTGTCCGACGCCGGAACCCGCCTGCCGGAAGGGCACGCCGGACATGCACTTGGCCTGGATCGTTTGTTCCCCACGGCGGAGGAAATCGCCCGCTCGCGCACGGGATTGCTGAGAGGGCCGCAGCGCCGCATTGATTCGGTGCTGTCCGCGGCGGGGGCCATGGCCAGCGGGGAACTCGACTTCGACTATGGCGACGGCCCCCAAACCCTCGCCGACAAGCTGTTGCCGCTGCCCGGCGTCGGGCCCTGGACCGTGGGCTATGTCGCGATGCGGGTGATCGGCGATCCGGACGTTTTCCTGGCCAACGACGCCGCGGTCCGAAACGGACTCAAGAACCTGGCGGCCGCGGAGGGACTGCCTGCCGACTTCGGCAATGTGAGCCCGTGGCGTTCCTACGCCACGATGCACCTCTGGAGGGCAGCAGCGAGCAAACGCAGGAGCGCTAGTGCACCGCTGGAACGCTCGATGGCCACGGCAGCAGCTCCGGCAAATCAACACCGTCCGCATCGGCAGAAGCCCGCAGGCTCCCCAGGGTAGGCGTGCGGCCGGCGAGCCACGCCGCGATATCCGTGATCATGCCGTTGATGGCGACCGACTGGCGCCCCGAGCCTAAGACCAGCTGTGGGAGGCCCAAAGGCTGAAGCACGAATTTCTGGTCCGTCGGGACTCGGGCCGAGAGGAAATCGAAGAGGTGCTCGCAGAACTGCCTGCTCCAGGTCTCCGGGCCGCGACCCATTCCCAGATCCGTGGCGTGAATGACCAGTTCGCGCCAAAGCGCCCGACCGCCGTCGAGCACAGTTCCGTTCCGGAAGCTGATCCGGGTGTTCCAGCCGGACTCCACGAGCCCGTCGAAGCCCCTCAGTGCCCGGGCGAGGGCGGCTTCCGTGGCGGCACGGTGTTCGGCGAGGCTGTGGCTCGCGGCGAGCTCAATGGCCTTCGTACGGCCCTCGTAGCCGCCGTCGTAGATGTCGATGGTCTCGCCGCGGGCGGCGTATTCCAGCTGCCGGGCCATGGCGTTGGAGATGCCGGCAATATGCGCCAGCACGTGGCCGCGGGTCCATCCGGGCAGTTGGGAGGGAGCTTTGACATCGGCGTCGTCGAGCTTGGAGACGACTTCGGTGACAGTGCCGGCTGCTTTGTGGAGCTCGGCAAGAAGCGCTGAGGTAGTGATCTCGGTCATAGCGCCATAGTATCCGACAGAGTTAATCGCGCTGTTAACGGGGATTAACTGACAACGCCCCCTCAGCTTTGGCGTGAAAATCACCAACGTTCCTGCACTTTACTGAAGGAGCGTTGGCCGAAATCATGCCAAAGCTGAGGGAGCGTCTTGGACGCTAGCCCGCGTACTCGCGCACGCGGTCGAGTTCAGCCGCGAGCACCGTCAGTTGACGTTCGACGGCGGCCGGTGCAGTGCCGCCCTGCGAGTTGCGGCTGTTGAGCGAACCTTCCGTGCTGAGCACGGAGCGGACCTCGGGTGTCAGGTGTTCCGAAATGCCCGCGTACTCCTCGTCGGTCAGGTCCCAGAGCTCAACGCCGCGTCCCTCAGCCAGCTTCACCGCTGCACCGGAAAGCTCGTGGGCTTCCCGGAACGGCACGCCCTGGCGGACAAGCCACTCGGCGATGTCCGTGGCAAGGGCGAAGCCCTGCGGTGCCAGGGATGCCATGCGCTCAGTGTTGAAGGTGAGCGTCGCGATCATCCCGGAGACTGCAGGGAGCAGCACCTCCAAGGTGTCCGCGGCGTCGAAGACCGGCTCCTTGTCTTCCTGCAGATCGCGGTTGTACGCGAGCGGCAGGCCCTTGAGCGTCGCCAACAGGCCGGCCAGGTTGCCGATGAGGCGCCCTGCCTTGCCGCGGGCGAGTTCGGCGACGTCCGGGTTCTTCTTCTGCGGCATGATCGAAGACCCCGTGGAGTACGAATCATGCAGCGTCACGAAGGAGAACTCCTTGGTGGCCCACAGAATGACTTCCTCGGAGACCCTCGACAAGTCGATGCCGATCATCGAGCAGATCCACGCGAACTCGGCGAAAACATCGCGCGAGGCTGTGCCGTCGATCGAGTTGTGCACCGCCGAGAAGAAGCCAAGGTCCGCAGCGACGGCCTCGGGATCCAGGCCCAGCGAAGAACCCGCCAAGGCACCGGAACCGTATGGCGAGATGCCGGCCCGCTTGTCCCAGTCCTGGAACCTCTGCACATCGCGCAGCAGCGCCCAGGCATGGGCCAGCAGGTGGTGGCTCAGCAGGACGGGCTGGGCGTGCTGGAGGTGGGTCCGGCCAGGCATGGCAACGCCTTGGTGGGCCTTGGCCTGCTCTACGAGGGCATCGATCGTGGCGAGCACGCCGCGGGCAATGATGCGGGCGTGGTCGCGCAGGAACATCCGGCCCAACGTGGCCACCTGGTCGTTGCGCGAACGCCCTGCCCGGAGCTTGCCGCCCAAGTGGGTCCCAGCCCGCTCGATGAGTCCGCGTTCCAGGGAACCGTGGACGTCTTCGTCGGATTCGGCAGGCTGGTAGGCGCCGCTCGCGACGTCGTCATCCAGCTGGCTGAGCGCTGCGAGCATGCCTTCGAGCTCGGCGTCGTCCAGCAGCCCCGCCTTGTGCAGCACGCGGGCATGCGCCTTGGAACCGGCAATGTCGTAGCGGGCCAGCCGCCAGTCAAAATGCGTGGACTTGCTCAATGCGGCAAGGGCATCTGCGGGGCCACCGGCGAACCGGCCACCCCACAGAGCGCCTTCATTTGTTGCCGAGGTCATTACTGGCCTGACACGCGCAGGTCGCGGCCTGCGGCAACCTTGGAGGACATGCCCCACAGCTCGATGAAGCCCTTGGCCTGCGACTGGTCGAAAGTGTCGCCGGTGTCGTACGTGGCGAGGTCGAAGTCGTAGAGCGAGGTTTCCGAGCGGCGGCCGTTGACGATGGCCTGGCCACCGTGCAGGACCATGCGGATGTCGCCGGAAACGTAGCGCTGGGTGTCCTCGATGAAGGCGTCCAGGGAACGCTTGAGCGGGGAGAACCACTGGCCGTCGTAGACCAGTTCGGACCAGCGCTGGCCGACAGTGGCCTTGAAGCGGGCCTGCTCGCGCTCGATGGTGACGTCTTCGAGGTGCTTGTGCGCGGTGATAAGGGCCATTGCACCCGGAGCTTCGTAGATTTCGCGGGACTTGATGCCAACGAGGCGATCCTCGACGACGTCGATGCGGCCGACGCCTTGGGCACCGGCACGGCGGTTCAGTTCCTGGATGACCTGGAGCGGAGTGCGCTTGACGCCGTCGACAGCCACGGGCACGCCGGCTTCGAAGGTAATGGTGACCTCGTCCGGTGCCGGCGGGAACTCCGGGGTGGCCGTGTAGTCGTAGATGTCCTTGGTGGGAGCGTTCCAGATGTCCTCGAGGTAGCCGGTCTCGACGGCGCGTCCCCAGACGTTCTGGTCGATCGAGTACGGGTTCTTCTTGGTGGTCTCGATCGGCAGTCCCTTTTCCTCGGCGAAGGCAATGGCCTTATCGCGGGTCAGGGCGAGGTCGCGGACTGGGGCGATGCACTTCAGGTCAGGGCCGAGGGTCTGGATGCCCACTTCGAAGCGGACCTGGTCGTTGCCCTTGCCGGTGCAGCCGTGCGCCACGGTGGTGGCACCGAATTCACGGGCGGCCTTGACGAGGTGCTTGACGATCACCGGGCGGGAGATGGCCGAGACCAGCGGGTAGTGGCCCTGGTAGAGGGCGTTGGCCTTCAACGTGGGCATGGCGTATTCGTTCGCGAACTCGTCGCGGGCGTCGGCCACGTAGGCCTCGACGGCGCCGCAGCCGAGGGCACGCTGCCGGATGGTCTCCAGCGACTCGCCGCCCTGTCCGACGTCGACCGCCACGGCGATGACCTCGGCACCGGTGGCTTCACCGATCCAGCCGATGGCTACGGAAGTATCAAGGCCACCGGAGTAGGCCAGAACAATGCGCTCAGTCACGAGAGTGCTCCTTTGTTGTTGCTTGGTTCTTTTGAGTCAAATGCTTGGGACCGACCAGAAGGCCGGAATAGTTCAGTTACTGGGCCGGGTTAGTTTCCCGGTCCGGCTTCCTGGGCCAGTTGGAGGAACCGGGCTGCCAATTCGGCCCCGCCGTCGGGATCCCTGGCAACCAAAAGCAAGGTGTCGTCGCCTGCGATCGTACCCAATACAGACGGCATCACCGAGTGGTCGATGGCCAGGGCCAGGAAGTTGGCGGCACCTGGCGGCGTCCGCAGCACCACGATATTGCCCGAAGCCTCCGCGGTGACCAGCAGCTCCCCGCAGAGCCGCGACAGGCGCGCGTCCAGGATTTCCTGGGTGATACCGCTCTTGGCATTGCGGTCACCACCCTCGCCGGGCACCGCGTAGACCAGTGCGCCGTCCTTGCCTCGCACGCGAACCGCCCCCAGTTCCACCAGGTCCCTGGAGAGGGTCGCCTGGGTGACCTGGACGCCGTCGTCCGCCAGAAGGGCTGCGAGCTCTGCCTGCGAGCGCACGGACTCACCGGTCAGGATCGAGGTGATCCGCGCCTGCCGGGCAGTCTTGGTGGCGGGGCTGGCGCCATGCGACGCCGGATGGGTGGACACTAGAACGTGCTCTCCGCAGCGCCTTTTCCAGGAGAAACAGCGCCTTCAACGGGGGAAAGCCCGTCGACGAATGCGAGTCCCGATCTGTGCATGAGCCAGGCCATGAGCGCCTTCTGGGCGTGCAAGCGGTTCTCTGCTTCGTCCCAGACGATGGACTGCGGCCCGTCGATAACACCGGCGGAGATCTCGTAGCCGCGGTAGGCGGGCAGGCAATGAAGCACGACGGCGTCCGGTGCGGCTAGCTCCATGGCGGCCTCGTTCACGGAGTACCCGCGGAAGAGCTGCATCCGGGCTTCCTTTTCGGCTTCCTGGCCCATGGACACCCATGTGTCTGTGGCGACGACGTCGGCCCCCCGAAGGGCTTCTGCGGCGTCAGTGGTGATGAGCACGGAACCACCGGTCTCTGCGGCCCGTTCCTCGGCTGCAGCCACGATGTCAGCGGCCGGCAGATAGCCTTCCGGCCCCGAGATCCTGACGTGCATCCCCGCCGTGACGCCCGCCAGGAGGTACGAGTTGGCCATGTTGTTCGCGGCGTCGCCGAGGTAGGCCATGGTGAGTCCGGCAAGTTCGCCTTTGTGCTCCTTGACCGCCAGGAGGTCCGCCAGGAGCTGGCACGGGTGGTAATCGTCGCAGAGAGCGTTGATGACGGGAACCTTGGAGTTCTCGGCCATCGCCACGAGGCCGGAGTGCGCGCCGGTGCGCCAGACGATGGTCGAGACCATGCGTTCGAGTACCTTCGCGGTGTCCTCAACGGACTCCTTGTGGCCGATCTGCGCCTCGCCCGGATTGATGATGAGCGCGTTGCCGCCCATGTCCGCGATGCCAGTGGCAAAGGACACCCGGGTACGGGTGGAGGTCTTGTCGAAGATGACGGCGACGGTCTTGCGTCCGTTGCCGTCCGCTGCGAACGGTTGGACGCTATACGGTGCGGCCTTCATCCGGACTGCGAGCTCCAGCACCTCGGCTTGCTCGGCCGGTGTGAGGTCCGTGTCCTTGAGGAAGTGACGGGTGGTATTCACTGTGCGTCCTTAGCGGTCAGGGGTGCAGCGGTCTGGGGAGCAGTGGTCAGAGATGCAGCGGTCTGGGCGGCTGCCGCCCGGATGATGCCCGGCAGCGCCTCAAGGAAACGGTCGGCTTGTTCCGTCGTCAGGATGAGTGGCGGAGCCAGCCGGATGGTGCGCGGGCCGGGGCTGTTGATAATGAAACCAGCGTCGAGCGCGGCGGTCACCATGGCGGGCGCGATCTCGGCGTCGAGATCGAAACCGATCAGGAGGCCTTCCCCGCGGACTTCCGCGACGCCGTCGACGTCGGACAGGCCGGCCCGCAGCCGCGCGCCGACGGTGAGCACGTTTTCCAGTACGCCCTGGCTTTCGATGGCATGCAAGGTGGCGAGGGCGGCGGCCGTGGCCACCGGGTTCCCGCCGAAAGTAGTGCCGTGCTGGCCCGCTGTCAGGAGCGACGACGTCGGCGCTCCGAAGGTGATGAGCGCGCCAACCGGGAAGCCGCCGCCCAGGCCCTTGGCGAGGGTCACGGCGTCGGGGACGATTCCGGCGTCTTCGCTGGCCAGCCACTTGCCGGTGCGCCCGATGCCGGTCTGGACCTCGTCCAGGATCAGCAGCGCGCCGGCAGCGGTGGTGGCTTCGCGGGCCGCGAGAAGGTATTCGACGCTGAGCGGGCGGACGCCCGCCTCGCCTTGGATGGGCTCGAGGAACACGGCAGCCGTCGTTTCGTCGACGGCGGCGCGGAGGGCTTCGATGTCGCCGAACGGGATGTGGACCACGCCGCCGGGCAACGGTTCGAACGGCGTCCGGTAGGCTTCCTTGGCGGTCAGGGCCAAGGCGCCCATCGTGCGGCCGTGGAAGGCGCCTTCGAGTGCGATGATCTTGGTGCGCTTTGCTGATTTTGCACCGGCGGGCGCTTCACTGTTGCGCCGAGCCAGCTTGAAGGCGGCCTCATTGGCTTCGGTTCCGGAGTTGGCGAAAAATACCTTGGAACCCGCGGGAGCGTTGGTGATGGACAGGAGCTTCTCAGCGAGCGCGATCTGCGTAGGGCTCGTGAAGAAGTTGGAGACGTGCCCCAGAGTGGCGAGCTGGCTGGAGATGACCGACGTGACGAAGGGGTGGGCGTGGCCCAGGGCGTTCACGGCAATGCCGCCCAGGAGATCGAGGTATTCCTTGCCGTCGGCGTCCCACACAAGGGCCCCTGCACCGCGGACCAAAACACGCTGCGGGGTGCCGAAGACGCCCATGAGGGACGAAGAATAGCGGGCCAGCCAGTCGGATCCCGTGCTGTGCCCGGCTATAGCGTCTGCGGGCGTCTCGACCAGTTCTGCTTCGTTGGCGTTCATGAGTTCACTTCCTCGTCGGGGACAACCTGGGTTCCGATGCCCGCGGTCGTAAAGGTTTCCAGGAGCATGGAGTGCGGCAAGCGGCCATCCACGATGTGCGCCCGCTCCACTCCTTCATCAATGGCCTTCAGGCAGGCCGCCATTTTGGGGATCATGCCGGACTCCAGTCGGGGCAACATCTCCCGCAATTCCGTGGCCGTCAGCGAAGAGATGAGCGATGACTTGTCCGGCCAGTTGGCATAGAGTCCTTCGACGTCGGTCAGGATAACGAGCTTTGACGCGCCCAGCGCAGAGGCGACCGCAGCTGCAGCCGTGTCCGCGTTGACGTTGAGGACCTGGCCAGTGGTGGAGCCTGTGCCGTCCCCTTCGTCAGTGATCTCGGGGGCAACCGTGGAAATCACCGGGATGCGGCCGGCGTCGAGGATGTCCTCGATACCCGTGGGATCAACGCCCACTACCTCGCCCACCAGGCCGAGGTCTATTTCCTCGCCGTCCACCACCGTGCCGGTGCGCACGGCGCGCAGCAGACCGCCGTCTTCACCGGACATCCCGACTGCATAGGGTCCGTGGGAGTTGATGAGACCAACGAGTTCGCGTCCCACTTGTCCGGTGAGCACCATGCGGACCACGTCCATGGCCTCGGGGGTGGTGACGCGCAGGCCGCCCTTGAATTCGGATTCAATGCCGAGCCTGCTGAGCATCGAATTGATTTGCGGGCCACCACCGTGAACCACGACGGGGTGGATGCCCACGTGGTGCAGGAAGACGATGTCCTCGGCGAAGGCGCGGCGGAGTTCTTCGTTGACCATGGCGTTTCCGCCGTACTTGATCACCATGGTGGTGCCGGCGAAGCGCTGGATCCAGGGCAACGCCTCAATCAGGGTCGCCGCCTTGTCCTGGGCATCACTCATGGACGTGTTTTCGCGGGTGTGCGCAGTCATGGTCATCCCCGTCTAGCTCGAGTAGGCGCTGTTCTCGTGCACGTAGTCGTGCGTGAGGTCGTTGGTCCAGATGGTGGCCTCCGCGTCGCCGGCCTGCAGGTCGATTTCCACAAGTACCTCGCGGGGCTCAAGATCCACGAGGCTGCGGTCCTCGCCGATGCCGCCGTTACGGCAGATCTGGATGCCGTTCATAGAGACGTTGAGCTGGTCCGGTTCGAAGACGGCGTCCGTGGTGCCCACCGAGGACAGGACCCGGCCCCAGTTCGGGTCCTTGCCGAAGATGGCGGTCTTGAACAGATTGGAGCGGGCCACGGAACGGCTGACGATTTCGGCGTCACGTTCGCTGGCCGCGTTGAACGTACGGATGGCAATGTCGTGGCTGGCACCTTCGGCGTCGCCGATCAGCTTGCGGGCAAGTTCGGCACACACCTGGGTGATGCCGGAACCAAGCTGTTCAGCGGACGGGATGGCCTCGGAGGCCCCGGAGGCCAGCAAGACCACGGTGTCGTTCGTGGACATGCAACCGTCCGAGTCCGTGCGGTCGAAGGTGACGCGCGTGGCGTCGCGGAGCACGACGTCGAGCTCTTCCGCCTGGACCTGGGCATCCGTGGTGAGCACCACCAGCATTGTCGCGAGGCCCGGTGCCAGCATGCCGGCCCCCTTCGCGATGCCCCCGACCGTGAAGGTCTTGCCTTCGGCGTCGGTGCCGGCGAAGACAGCTTCCTTGGCAACGCTGTCCGTGGTCATGATCGCCGTAGCGGCGGCCAGGCCGCCGTCGTCGGAGAGTTCCGCAAAAGCTGCGTCAATGCCCGGGATGATCTTGTCCATGGGAAGTTGCTCACCGATGAGGCCGGTGGAGCAGACCACGACGTCGGAGGCGGAGATCCCGAGGACAGCCGCCACTTTTTCTGCGGTTGCGTGCGTATTTTGGAATCCCTGTGGCCCGGTGCACGCGTTTGCCCCGCCGGAATTCAGTACCACTGCATCCACCCGCCCGTCGGAGACCACTTGGCGGGACCAATGCACGGGAGCCGCGGCCACGCGGTTGGATGTGAAAACGGCTGCTGCCGCTTTGAGAGGGCCGTCGTTGACGACCAAGGCGAGGTCAGGATTGCCCGACGCCTTGATGCCTGCTTTGACGCCGGCGGCCCGGAATCCCTGGGGGGCGGTGATGGTCACGGTGCAACTCCTTGGACGTTGAGGCCTGCGGATTCGTCAAGGCCGAGGGCGATGTTCATGGACTGCACAGCGCCGCCGGCGGTCCCCTTGGTCAGATTGTCGATGGCGCACGTGACAATTACGCGGCCGGAGTGTTCGTCGAAAGCCAACTGCATGACTGCATGGTTGGAACCCTGCACCGACTTGGTGGTGGGCCACTGGCCTTCAGGAAGCAGGTGGACGAAGGGTTCGTCGTCGTAGGCTTCGGACCAGGCACTGCGGAGTTCGGCTGCGGTGACGCCTGCCTTGACCTTGGCCGTTGCCGTGCTCAGTATGCCGCGGCTCATGGGCGCAAGGGTGGGAGTGAAGGACACGGTGACTTGTTCACCGGCGGCATTGGAAAGCCCTTGCTCGATCTCGGGGGTGTGGCGGTGGCCGCCTCCCACACCGTAGGGACTCATGGAGCCCATGACTTCGGAGCCGATGAGGTTGACCTTGGCTGCCTTGCCCGCACCCGAGGTGCCGGAGGCCGAAACAATCACGACGTCGTCCGGCTGGAGGAGCTTGTTGGCGAAACCGGGAGTGAGGGCGAGAAGGGCCGACGTCGGGTAGCACCCGGGTACCGCAATGCGCTTGGCGCCTTTGAGGGCTTCACGCTGGCCGGGGAGTTCCGGCAGCCCATAGGGCCAGGTGCCCGCATGGGCCGAGCCGTAGAACTTTTCCCACGCAAGGGGGTCTTCGAGCCGGTGGTCCGCGCCGGCGTCGATCACCAGCGTGCCTTCCGGCAGTTGCGCGGCGATCTCGGCGGAAGCTCCGTGCGGGAGCGCCAGGAACACGACGTCGTGGCCGGCGAGGTTCTCCACGCTGGTGTCTTCGAGAATCCGGCTGGCCAAACCATGGAGATGCGGCTGCAACTCCCCTAGTCTGGAACCGGCATTGCTGTGCGCGGTGATGGCACCGATGGTGACGTCCGGATGGCCTGCCAGGAGGCGCAATACCTCACCACCGGCGTAGCCGCTGGCACCGGAGACGGCAACAGAAATAGTCATGGCAAGACTATACAGCAAAAATATTCATGGTTGCCGATATTTATGCACGCCTTTTCCGATGCCTCACCGAAGCCGGGTCGTGCCGGCACAGCTCCTTTGGGGGCGTATGCTGAATAGAGGGTGATCTAGACCGTGCAGCCGATCGTCGGTTGCATCGTTGCCCGTTATTGTTACGGGGCAACTGCATATGTCACCGACTTCCACCACTGAACGTCCCATTAGGAGCGTCCGGCAGCCAAACGCTGTCGTGCTCAGCTATTCCGAACTCCTCAAGACGGTCCGCGCGGAAGGGCTTTTGAAGCGCCGCGTTGGCTTCTATATCACCGTTTTTGCGGCCCTGGTCCTCTTGCTGACCGGCACCTGGTTTGGCTTCGCGCTGATCGGCCCCAGCTGGTACCAACTCCTCATCGCCGCAGCCCTGGGCATCCTCTGCACCCAGTTGAGCTTCCTGGCCCATGAGGCCGGTCACCGTCAGATTTTTGCCTCCCGCAGAGCCAATGACTGGTCCGCCCGCATCCTGGCCACTTCGGTTGCCGGCATCAGTTACTCCTGGTGGGAGCAGAAGCACGGCGCACACCACAACAACCCCAACGTGATTTCCAAAGACCCGGACATCAAGACCGGAGCCTTGGCTTTCCACGTTGAAGCCGCTGCCGGCAGGCAAGGACGCTTCGCGTTCCTCACCCGCAGGCAAGGCTGGTTCTTCTTCCCGCTCCTCATGTTGCTGGGCATCAGCCTGCAGTGGGAGTCCCTGATGTACATCCTCCGGCCCGGAGCCATCAAGCACCGCTGGGTGGAGACCCCCATCCTTCTGGCACGGCTCCTCGCACTCCCGGCCCTCGCGTTCACCTTCCTCCCTGTGGGCATGGCCTTCGCCTTCCTAGGCGTCCAGATCATGGTGTACGGCTTCTACATGGGCGCTTCCTTCGCGCCCAACCACAAGGGAATGCCGGTCCTGCCTACCGACTCCCGCGTCGATTTCCTGCGTCGCCAGATCCTGACTGCCAGGAACATCTCCGGCGGACCCTTCATGAACATCCTGCTGGGCGGCCTCAACCACCAGGCCGAACACCACCTGTTCCCGGACATGGCCCGCCCCCACCTGCGCCGCGCCTCGGAGATCGTTCGAAGCTACTGCGAAGAGCACTCCATTCCCTATACCGAAACCACCCTGATGCAGTCATACGGAATCGTCGTGCGCTACCTCAATGAGGTGGGACTCGCCGCCGGCCGCGGCTTTGACTGCCCAGTGGCTTCCGCGCACGGCAGAGGCTGACACTCCGAGGACCGCAGGGGCACATTAGGGCGAAACACAGGCCTGTGCCCCTGAGTGGACGCTCGACGGACTCCGCTCCCTAGGATGGTTGTGTGAATGCGGGCGCGAAAGTGCCTCGACGGAGAAGGAGACCCATGACGCATGCGATCATCGCCCGGCAGGCCGGAGGACCCGAAGTCCTCGAACTCACCGAAGCAGAGGTTCCGGCCCCGGGCCCACGTCAGTTGCTCGTCAAGGTCGGAGCCGCCGGGGTGAACTTCATTGACACCTATCAGCGTGGCGGCATCTACAAAGTTGAATACCCGTTCACTCCCGGCTCTGAGTCGGCGGGCACCGTTGAGGCCATCGGCTCGGACGTCGCGGACTTCGCCGTTGGGGACAGGGTCGCCACCGCTGAAGGATCGCGCAGCTACGCCGGGTACACCCTCGTAGACGCCGACAAGGCGCTTCCGGTGCCGGACGGCGTCGACGACCATACAGCGGCCGCCCTTCCGCTCCAGGGAATGACCGCGCACTACCTGATCAACTCTTCCTTCCGCGTGGAACCGGGCCACACCGTCCTGACCCATGCAGGTGCCGGCGGTGTGGGGCTCATCCTGACGCAACTGCTCAAGGCCCGCGGCGCTCGTGTCATCACCACAGTCTCCTCGGACGAGAAGGAAGTCCTTGCCCGGGAAGCCGGCGCGGACGAGGTCCTGCGTTACGCCGGATTTGCGGACAGGGTCCGTGAGCTCACGGACGGCGAAGGGGTCAACGTGGTGTACGACGGCGTCGGCAAGGATACTTTTGACGGTTCCCTTGCGAGCCTGCGAATCCGCGGCTCGCTTGTCCTCTTCGGGGCAGCTTCCGGGCCGGTGCCTCCCTTTGACCCCCAACGGCTGAACGCGGGCGGATCGTTGTCCCTGACACGTCCGACCCTTGGCCACTTCCTCCAGAACCCGCAGGAACGGCGCTGGCGCTCGGCCGAGGTCTTCGGCGCCGCCGCCAGCGGCGAGCTCAAAGTCCGGATCGGCGGGACGTACCCTCTCGCCGAAGCGGCCCAGGCCCACCGCGACTTGGAAGCCCGCAAGACCACGGGCAAGCTACTTTTGATCCCATAATCGAAGGAACGGCACGCTGTCTTTTCAATTAACATTGTCTTTTCAATTAACATTGGGCTAAGCCAAAGCAACGGCCAAGCGCTCACACTTTTTGTTCACCTCAATCCGAGAAGCTTCGAACGTGACCCAGGAACATGAAATCCCGGCAGACCGCCTGGAACTCCAAGCTGTGCACCTGCCCCAGCTGCAAGGCGCAGGAGCCGCGCCGCCGACGCGCACGCTCATCGAAATCATCGATGACACGGCCCGAACGTTTCCGGAAGCCTCGGCCCTCGATGACGGGCGCAAGTCGCTAAGCTACTCCGAACTCATGGCGCAAGTGCGCGGTTTTGCCGCCACGCTCAGTGCGGCTGGACTGGGCCCCGGTGACAAGATCGGCGTCCGGATCCCGTCCGGCACGAATGATCTCTACATTGCCATCCTGGCGATCCTCTCGATTGCGGCCGCCTATGTGCCAGTGGACGCGGACGATCCCGAGGAACGCGCGCGGCTGGTTTTCGGAGAAGCCGAGGTGTCCGCCGTTGTCACAAAGGGCCGCATGATCGACGTCTCCGGGGAGCGGCTAACGCCGCACCCGGCCCCGCGTGCACCGGGCCTGGATGACGATTCCTGGGTCATCTTCACGTCAGGCTCCACGGGCACACCCAAGGGCGTGGCGGTGCAGCACCGTTCATCCGCAGCATTTGTTGACGCCGAAGCCCGGCTTTTCCTCCAGCAAGATCCCATCGGGCCGCAGGACCGGGTCCTCGCCGGTCTTTCCGTGGCGTTTGACGCTTCGTGCGAAGAGATGTGGCTGGCGTGGCGGCACGGTGCCTGCCTGGTCCCGGCTCCGCGTGCCCTCGTGCGTTCCGGTATGGATCTTGGCCCGTGGCTCATCAACCATGGAATCACGGTGGTGTCCACCGTTCCCACGCTCGCAGCGCTATGGCCCGCCGAAGCCCTCGAGAACGTGCGCCTGCTCATTTTCGGCGGCGAAGCGTGCCCACCCGAACTCGCCGAACGGCTCGCAGTGGACGGCCGCGAAGTGTGGAACACCTACGGCCCCACGGAAGCAACCGTCGTGGCCTGCGCAGCTCCACTCGGTGGCACCGGTCCCGTACGCATAGGTTTGCCGCTGGACGGCTGGGACCTCGCCGTCGTCGACGCCGCAGGGATTCCCGTCGAGGAGGGCGAGACGGGTGAGCTGATCATTGGCGGCGTAGGTCTGGCCCGCTACCTCGATCCCGCGAAGGACGCAGAGAAGTATGCGCCGATGCCCTCCCTGGGGTGGGAACGCGCGTACCGATCCGGCGACCTCGTCCGTTATGAAGAAGCCGGTCTCATCTTCCAAGGCCGCGCGGACGAACAAGTCAAACTTGGTGGCCGGCGGATCGAGCTGGGCGAGATCGACGCCGCACTTCAGGCCCTGCCCGGCGTTGCCGGAGCGGCCGCTGCCGTCCGTACGACGGCGGCCGGCAACCAGATACTTGTCGGCTACCTGGCTCCCGCGGGACCCGAGGACATCGACCTCGCAGCTTCCCGGGAGTTGCTCACCGAAAGCCTTCCCGCTGCGCTGATCCCACTGCTGACGGTGGTGGATTCCCTACCGACGAAGACCAGCGGCAAAGTGGACAGGCATTCGCTGCCCTGGCCGCTGGCGGGCGCGGGAGCTGCCGATGCCGAAAAGGCACCGCTCAATCTTCCCGAGGATGCCCAATGGGTGGCTGAGCAATGGGAAAGCGTCCTAGGCTCCCGGGTCACATCGCTCGACGCCGATTTCTTCGCCTACGGTGGCGGCTCCCTCGCCGCGGCCCAACTCGTCTCGGCCCTGCGAGTGCGTTACCCCACCATCACGGTGGCTGAGATCTATGCGACCCCCCGTGTGGGTGCCCTGATCGATGCCGCGCGGCAGTCACTGCCGGAAGGCGGCATCCAGGGGCCGGCAGCCGAACGCACGGTTCGCCCGACCTCCCGGAAATCGCAGATCTTCCAGACCCTGATGGGTATTTTCCTCAACATCCTAGTGGGCATGCGTTGGCTCACCTACCTCATGGCCGCCAACCATTTGTTGGCCGACTTCGCCGGTTTCTCAGCCGCCCCAGTGGTGTCATGGTGGTGGATCCTGGCGTCCTGGCTGGTGTTCGTCAGCCCGCCCGGACGCATGGCCATTTCGATTCTGGCTGCGAGGACCCTCCTCCGTGGCCTCCAGCCCGGAACCTACCCGCGCTCGGGCAAAGTTCACTTGAAGTTGTGGCTTGCGGAACAGATCCAAGACCTCTCGGGCGCCATCAGCCTCGCCAGCGCGCCGTGGGTTCCGTACTACGCCCGGGCGCTGGGGGCGAAGATCGGGAACAACGTCCATTTGCATTCCCTGCCTCCGGTCACAGGACTGCTTTCCCTGGGCAGCGGCTGCAACATCGAACCCGAGGTGGATCTCTCCGCCTGGTGGATCGACGGTGACTACGTCCACATCGGAGCCATCCATGTAGGTGCCGGCGCGACCGTGGGCTCCCGCAGCACGCTCATGCCGGGAACCAGCATCGGCGCCGGCGCGCGTGTGGAGCCCGGCTCCGCGGTCTTGGGCAAGGTCAAGGCCGGACACCTCGTTGCCGGCTCCCCAGCCGAACGCCGTGGCAAAGCCAAGAATGGATGGCCGGAGACTCCGTCGTCGCACCATCTGATCGGCAGGCTTTGGTTCGCGGCGTTCGCTGCAGCTTCCGCACTGCTCGCCCTGATCCCCTATATCTCGGCGTTCGCCGGTGCCTGTGTGGTTCTGGGCTTCATCCAAGGCAGGAGTTCCCTCCAGGATGCCTTCCCGGAGCTCTTGCTTGCCATCCCCTTGGCCGCACTGGCCTGGTTCCTCTGCAATCTCCTGTTGATCCTGGCGACCACCCGGATGCTCGGCATCGGTCTCGCCGAGGGGTACTACCGCGTTCGCAGCCGCGTTGGCTGGCAGGTTTGGGCCACTGAACGCGTGCTGGACATGGCGCGGGATCTGCTTTTCCCCATCTACGCCAGCCTCTTCACCCCAGTGTGGCTACGCCTGCTGGGCGCCAAAGTAGGCCGGAATGTAGAGGCCTCCACGGTGCTTCTGCTTCCGCGCATGACGACCATCGGTGAAGGTGCATTCCTCGCGGACGACACCATGGTGGCCTCCTACGAGCTCGGCGGCGGCTGGATGAAAATTGGACCGGCCAAAATCGGCAAACGCTCGTTCCTCGGCAATTCCGGCATGACCGCCGCGGGCCGCAGCGTGCCCAAGAATTCGCTGGTCGCAGTGTTGTCGGCTACGCCGGCCAAGGCAAAATCGGGCACCTCCTGGCTGGGCAGTCCACCCGTCAGGCTGCGCCGGACCGCCGTCAATGCCGATCAGAGCCTCACCTTCAATCCCCCGTTAGCCCTCAAGACCAAACGCGCCCTATGGGAATTGTGCCGTCTGGTGCCGGTCATCCTGACGGTGGCGATCGCCGTCGGCATCATGCTGGTCCTCGACTGGATCGCTACGGAGACCTCTTACTGGCTGGCGGCCTTATTGGGCGGCGTCGTGGTCCTCGCCGCAGGTGCCGTGGCCGCGGCAAGTTCGGTTGCCGCGAAATGGATTCTGGTGGGCCGCATCAAGGAGGGCGAGCATCCCCTGTGGAGCTCGTTCATCTGGCGGAACGAAGTGGTTGACGCCTTCATCGAGATGGTCAGTGCTCCATGGTTCGCGCGTTCGGCATCCGGGACGCCGGCGCTGGTGTGGTGGCTCAGGGCACTCGGTGCGAAAATCGGCCGGGGCACCTGGTGCGAAAGCTACTGGTTGCCCGAGGCCGACCTTGTCACGCTCGGCGAAAGTTCCACAGTCAATCGCGGCTGCGTGGTCCAGACTCATCTCTTCCACGACCGCATCATGAGCATCGATACGGTAGTTCTCGGGGACGGCGCCACGATGGGCCCGCACGGGGTGATCCTGCCGCGCGCCAGCATCGGGGCGGGCGGAACGGTTGGACCGGCGTCGCTCGTCATGCGCGGCGAAACTGTTCCTGCGGGCACCTACTGGATGGGCAACCCCGTCAGCCCTTGGTCCGGTCCGTAGCGTAGATTGGCGAGACGACCCGTGAAAACCACCAGCCGATGACAACAGCAGCACAGCAAGCTACACGGAGGCAGCCAGCGCACATGAGCCGCAGCGAACCAGGAACAACCAGAACTGCTGCCGATCCCTATACCCTGCACCACGGGAGTACGGCATTCCAGGTGTTGCGATATGAGTTGGATCTGGACTACAGCTTGGGCAGCAACAGGCTCAACGGCCGCGCGACGCTTCGTTGCATGGCGCTCGAAGACACAGACTCCGTAGTCCTGGATCTGGTGGGGTTGAAAGCTTCCAAGATCATCGTGGACGGCAAGAAGGTGCCGAAGTTCAGCCCTCGCGGCGAGCACGTTGTTGTCACCGTAAAGGACCGGTTGCGGGCCGGCCAGGCCTTCACTGTCGAACTCCGCTACGACGGCAATCCGAAGCCGCGCCGGGGCCTGTGGGGCGAAGTCGGTTGGGAGGAGCTCGACGACGGCGTCTTGGTTGCGGGCCAGCCGAACGGTGCCGCTTCCTGGTTCCCCTGCAACGACCACCCGCGGCACAAGTCCAGCTACTTGATCAGCATCACCACCGACGACAACTATCGCGCCATCTGCAACGGCCGCCTCGTCTCGCACAGCCGGAAGTCAAGCCGTGAGACCTGGGTTTATGAACAGAGCGAACCGATGGCCAGCTATCTCGCCACGGTTCAGATCGGCCGCTACCGGCTCCACCGGCTGAGCCCCTCACTCAACAAGGCCGACGCAGGAACGGCCCACCACGCCGACGGGGCGAGGCACACTCCAGTGCCCCAGTTTGTCGCCGTCTCCTCCGGCTTGTTGTCCGAGGCCAAAGAAGGCCTGGCAAGGCAAACCGACATGATGCGGACGTTTGTGGAGTGTTTCGGTCCGTATCCCTTTGCGGAATACACGGCCGTGGTCACCGACGATGAACTCGAAATCCCCCTTGAGGCACAGACGCTCTCCATCTTCGGCCGCAACCACATGGAGCAATCGTGGGAGGCGCAGCGCCTGATCGCCCACGAGCTGTCCCACCAATGGTTCGGCAACTCGCTCACCGCGAGCAGTTGGCGGGATATCTGGCTGCACGAGGGCTTCGCCTGCTATGCCGAATGGATCTGGTCCGAAGAAGCCGGCGTCATGTCCCTAACCAACCGAACGAGGGCTGCGTGGCGAAAGCTCGACGCCGGCACGCAGGATCTGGTGATCGGCGACCCCGGGCCGGAGCGAATGTTCGATGACCGCGTCTACAAGCGCGGGGCCTTGGCCCTTCACGCCATTCGTCGTGCATGCGGTGACACGGCGTTCTTCGGTTTGTTGCGGCATTGGACCGAGACCAAGCGCCATGGCTCGGTCTCCACGGCGGAATTCATCGTCACGGCCAACGCCTACGTTCCGGGGCTCGACGCCGCCAGCGTGCTGGAGCCCTGGCTGTACCAGGCAAGGCTCCCCGCTTTCAGCTAATGCACCGGTCCAGCTAAGGGGCTGTCAGCGCGACGGCACCAGCCAGTCCGGCCGGAAGATCCTGGCCGTCAGCGCTGGCCGGGAGTTCGACGTCCCATAGCCCTGGCCTTTCCAGTACGTCGAGGGAATTCGGGTCCACCCTGAGCCCAACACCCGCCATCTTCAACCAGGCCTCCTTGCGAGCCCATAGTCGCGCCCGCTCCAGCGCACGGTGGCCGGCGTCCAGGGCATCGAGGTGGCGACGCTCGCGCGGGGTCAGCGCGACGCCGTCGAAGCCGGCGAACTCCGTGCCTGCCGCGCTTTCCAGATCGGCTCCCAGCCGGAGCCCGGGTTCGGGATGTACGACGGCGGCAAACAGCACCCAGCCCGACGCCCGCGAGGCGCTGAGCACTAGGGGTGCGGGGCCGCCGTCGAGCAGGTATCCGGGCCGGCCATGCACAATGTGCGGACCGGACCCACAGTCCGGGCACTCATAGGCCGCCCGGAGTTTCGAGGCCGGGAGACCCAGAAGGGTTGCGGCAAAGTTCTGCTGGGCCACCCTGGACGCCAGGAATTCCGAGCGTAAGAGCGGGGCCATGGCGTTTCCGCGAAGGATCTCGGCCGGAGACAGCAAATCCGCCGCTATCTGCGCGATGGCGGCGGACTGCGCGGGTCCGAGGGGCTGGATGTGAACAGCCAGCCCCTCGATACCGGTGTTGATGCGGGTCAGCGCTGGACTGCTCCGAATCGCTCTGCGGCGACGGCGACGGCGGCCTCACGGGCCTCCGATGCCTCATCGGCCGTCAGCGTGCGGTCGGTTGCACGGAATCGCAACCCGAAGGCGAGCGACTTCTTGCCGTCCTCGATGCCCTGGCCGGCGTAGACATCGAACAAGGCGACGTCCTCGAGGAGTTCCCCGGCCCCTTCGCGGAGGGCAGCCAAGACGGCGTCCGCCGGAACGTCCCGCGGTACCACAAGGGCAACATCCTGCGTGGCCACCGGGAACCCGGAAATGTGCTTGGCAACAATAACGTCCGGAGCCGCGTCGAAGATCGCGTCCGCGTTGAGCTCGAGCGCCACGGAGCGGGCCGGCATGTCATGGGCAGCGAGCAGTTTCGGGTGTAGTTCGCCCGCGTAACCCACGACGTCGCCCGAGCGGAGCGCCAACTGTGCAGCACGGCCCGGATGGAACGCCTGGTGGCTGCCTTGGCTGACCACGAGCTCCACACCGAGGACGTCGCCTATGAGCCGGGCGACATCGAGGGCGTCCGCCCAGTCCCATGCACGCGGCGCGTGGGCCGCGGCAGCGGGGGAATCATGGCCCGTCAAAACAGCGGCGATGTGCAGCGGCTGGTCCGGGACGCCGTCGTACAGTCCGTCAAGTACTTCCTCGGACGGCTTGACACCCAGCGGAGGGATGGACGCAGTGCCCAGCTGCCCGTCGGGAAGGAACACCGAGCCGGCCTCGAAGAGGGCAAGGTCGCGGAACCCACGGGAATGGTTGCGGCGGGCAACCTCGATCAGGCCGGGAAGAACGGAGGTACGCAGGTAGCCGTGTTCCTCGCTGATCGGGTTGGCCAGTTTGAGGGCGGCTCGTGCCGCGCCTTCCTCAGCGACACCAAAGGTGTCATTGGACGACTTGGAGACGAACGGATACGAGAGGACCTCTGTCAGGCCGGAATCTGCGAGGGCCTGGACCATCCGGCGCTTTTGCTGTTGGGTCCGGGTCAAGCCGCGGCCCGGTGGGGCCACGGGCAGGGTGGCCGGGATGTTGTCGTAGCCCACCAGCCTTGCAATTTCCTCGGAGAGGTCTTCTTTGGTTTCCAGGTCATTGCGCCAGCTCGGTGCCGTGACCACATAGGAGCCGCTCACGTCGCCCTTCAGGACGATGGCTCCCAGGTCCTTGAGGGAACCGGTGATCTGTTCTTCCGTGAAGTCGATACCAATCCGGGAGGCCGCGTAGCCAGCCGGCAACTCGATGGTCACAGCGTCGGGCGCGGTCCCGACGTCGGTCCCGGCTTCGTCAGCGGTGCCCCCTGCCAGCTCCACGAGGAGGTCAACGACGCGTTGGCCGGCAATGTTGGCAACCTGCCAATCCACGCCACGCTCGAAGCGCTTGGACGCCTCTGACGGCAGCTTGTGACGGCGACGGGACCGTGCGATCGAGACCTCATCGAAGTGCGCAGCTTCGACCAGGATGTTGGTGGTTGAATCGGAGACCTCCGTGTTGGCTCCGCCCATGACGCCGGCGATGCCGATTGCCCCGGAGCGGTCGGTGATCAGGAGGTCCTCGACGTCGAGCGCACGCACTTTGCCGTCAAGGGTGGTGATCTTCTCCCCTGCCACGGCGCGGCGGACCACGATGTCACCCGAGAGCTTGTCGAGGTCGTAGCAGTGGTTCGGCTGGCCGAGCTCGAGCATCGCGTAGTTGGAAATGTCCACGGGCAGCGAAATGGAGCGGATGCCGGCCAAACGCAGCCGGGAAACCATCCACGGCGGGGTGGGGCGGGTGGCGTCGACTCCGCGGACCGTGCGGGCCACAAAGCGGTCGCAACCGGGCTTTCCGTAAATCGGAGCGTCGTCGTTGAGCTTGACGCCATAGCCGCCGGAGAGTGCCGCAGGGGCATTGACCTTGGCGGCCGGATCCGTGAAGACAGTTCCGGTGGCGTGGGCATATTCGCGGGCGACGCCACGGATCGAGAACGCATAGCCGCGGTCCGGGGTGACGTTGATTTCGGCGGCTTCGTCGTAGAGGCCCAGCAACGTCATGGCGTCAGTGCCGACCTCGGGATCCAGGCCGATGCGGGAGAGCACCAAGATGCCGTCGTGGTCCTCGCCGATGCCGAGTTCGCGTACCGAGGCGATCATGCCGGCGGACAGGTGCCCGTAGGTCTTGCGTGCGGAAATGTGGAAGTCCCCCGGCAGTACGGCGCCCGGAAGGGTAACAACTACCTTGTCTCCCTCGACGAAGTTGTGGGCACCGCAAATGATGCCCTGCACGCCGGAGGGGTCGATGCCCTCACCGGTGAGAATCTGCTCCTGCCCCTCGGGGACCACGCGGACCTGGCACCAATTGATGGTCTTGCCGTTGCTCTGCGGTTCCTTGACCAGGCTCAGGACCTGGCCCACCACGATGGGACCCTTGAGTTCGTCCGTGGGACGGTGGACGGCTTCTTCTTCAAAACCGACCTTGACGAGTTCCGCCATGACGTCTTCGGCCGTGGCGTCGGCCGGAACCTGCGCGAATTCGCGCAGCCAGGAAAGTGGGATACGCACTGTTAGATCTCCATCCCGAAGTGCTCGCTGAAACGTACATCGCCTTCGATCATGTCGCGCATGTCGCCGACCTCGTTGCGGAACATGAGCGTACGCTCGATGCCCATGCCGAAGGCAAAACCTGAATACTCGTCCGGGTCGATGCCCGCAGCGCGCAGGACGTTGGGATTGACCATGCCGCAGCCGCCCCATTCGATCCAACGGGGGCCGCCCTTGGCGCCGGGATGCCAAATGTCCAGCTCCGCCGACGGCTCCGTGAACGGGAAGTAGTTGGGCCGCAGGCGAATTTGCGCCTCGTCACCGAACATTTGCCGTGCGAAGTGCTCCAAAGTGCCGCGGAGGTCCGCCATGCTCAGTTTCTTGTCGATGGCCAGGCCCTCGAACTGATGGAACACGGGCGTGTGGGTGGCATCGAGTTCGTCGGTGCGGAATACCTTGCCCGGGCACAGCACGTAGATGGGCACGTCGCGCTCCAGCATGGAACGGACTTGCACCGGGGAGGTGTGCGTGCGCATGAGCAGGTGCGCCTCGGGAGGTTCAACGAAGAAGGTGTCCTGCATTTCGCGGGCAGGGTGGTCCGGCTTGAAGTTGAGGGCGTCGAAGTTGAACCACTCGGATTCAACCTCCGGGCCTTCGGCGATTTCCCAGCCCATGCCGACGAAAATGTCCGCCACGCGATCCTGAAGCGTGGACAGGGGGTGGCGGGCACCGGCGCGGCGTCGCCTCGGTGCTGCCGTGACGTCGACGGTTTCCTCCACGAGGATACGGGCGTCGTTTTCGGCTTCGAGCACAGCGGTCCGTGCTGCGAGCGCCTGGTTGACGCGGCCGCGCGAGGAGCCCATGAGCTTGCCCGCAGCGGCCTTCTGCTCCTTGGCCAGACCACCGATTTCACGGTTGGCAAGGCTCAAAGGCGACTTCTCGCCGGTGTGCGCCAAGCGGACGGCCTTGAGTTCTTCGAGGGAGGATGCAGCGGCAATCGCGGCGACTGCTTCCTCAACGGCAGCGGTGATGGCGGCTTCATCCAGAGGGTTCGGGATGGCAGCGCCCGGCAAAGTGTCAGTCATCTACTGTTCTTAGCTACGAGTCGGAAATGGTCTTCACCCGGCGGGGCCATGGCAAAGGCAGGAGCAATGCTCGCCGGAAGCGTCCGGCGGGCACTAACTCCCAGTCTAGTTGAAGGCTTCGGCCCGGATTTAACCCGTGACGCCGTCCGGACGCCCGGGACTAGCATGGCCTCATGACACCGGTCCGCACCATAACTGTCACCGGGGAGGGAACGGCCGAAGCCGTTCCCGACCTTCTCACGCTGACGCTCGCCGTCGAGGTCAGGCGTGATGCCGCCGGAGAGGCCTATGACGACGCCGGAGAGGTGACCTCGGCGGTGATTGATGCCTTGCGCGGGCACGGGGTGGCTGAGCGTGACCTGCGGACCAGCGGCCTCAATCTGCGGGCGGAGCTCGTCTGGGCCGAAAACCAGGGACAAAAGGTCACTGGATATGTTGCTTCAACCACCTTGGTTGCCCGGGTCAGCCCGCCGTCTGCGGCCCCCGTCGCCATATCCGCAGCCGTCGCTGCCGGTGGCGACAGCCTCCGCATCAATGGGATCGAACAAGGATTCACGGATTCGTCGGCCGTCGCAGCGCAGGCGCAGGAGGCCGCGTGGCGGGAGGCCGAGGCGAAAGCCACCCGGTTTGCCGCACTCGCCGGCGCCCGGCTAGGTCAGGTCTTGTCCATCGATCAGCGGCCAGAGCGTGGGTTGCCCGTGCCGATGGCGGGTGACATTAAGCGCGCCGTTGCCGCCCAGGGCGTGGCCATCGAAACAGGAACCGTGGCAGTTTCGGCAAGCGTGGTGGTGCAGTGGGAGCTGGAGTCTCCGGAGCGCAGCGCCGGCTGATCCTGCTCTCCAAGTGGGCGGCGCCAGCCTAGTGAACAGTTCCCGCGGAGAGCTTCGCGTCCACGCGAGTCTCGAGAGCGGTACGCACGACGACGGCGATCCCCTCGCCCATGTCCCGCGCCGCCATGGACGGTGCGGCACTCCCCCGACGCAGTTGGGTTTCGTCGTAGGGCACGTGGATGAAGCCGCCGCGGGCATGTGCCGCGGTGCCAGCACGTGAGAGTTCGTGCATCAGGGCATAGAACACGTGGTTGCACACATAGGTTCCAGCCGTTTGTGAGACCTCCGCGCGGATTCCCGCGATCTGCAAGGCTCGGAGCGCGGACTTCACCGGCAGGGTACTGAAGTACGCCGCAGGACCTGCCGGAATGACAGGTTCGTCGATGGGCTGGTTTCCCGCATTGTCCGGACTTCTGGCGTCATCGCAATTGATGGCCACCCTCTCCAAGGAAAGTCGATCCCGGCCGCCGGCAAGCCCGGCGCAGATGACCAGCTCCGGCCGCAGCCGCCCGATGGCCTCCCGCAGAACGGCAGCGGATTCACCGAAAACGCAGGGTAGCTCGAGCGCCTCCACCTCATGCCCTTCAGCGCGCAAAATTTCCTGCGCCACGAGGACGGCGGTCCACGAAGGATTGCTGGAGTCGCCGCCGAAAGGCTCGAATCCTGTCAGCAGAATCATGAACCCCACCCTAGCAACAGCCGACCCGGCGTCCCGGTCCCAGCTCCGATCTTTCGGCAGACCTTGACAATCGTTCGAACATATATTCGAATGGAGGCCATGAGATGGGACGCACAGGCACTTTCACCACAACGTGGTCCGGCACCCGGAGACAACAGCAACAGCATCCTGTCCGGAGCCGCCCCAGCTCCGGACGCCCTGCTGCCGCTGGCCGGGCTTGTGCGTTCCGTCTCAACCCCCGAATTCTCCGGAGTCACCTTTCATGAGGTCACCGCCAAATCGGTGCTCAACAAGGTGGCGTCCGGTTCCCAAATGCCCTTCGAATGGACCGTCAACCCATACCGCGGATGCAGCCATGCCTGCGTCTACTGCTTCGCCCGCAAGAGCCACACCTATCTGGAGTTCGACGCCGGACACGATTTCGATTCCCAGGTGATAGTGAAAATCAACGCGGCAGAAGTCTTGCGCAAGGAACTCTCCAAGCCGTCTTGGGGACACCATCATGTCGCCCTGGGCACCAACACAGATCCATACCAGCGCGCCGAGGGCCGTTACGAGCTGATGCCTGGAATCATCCGCGCCTTGGCTGATTCCGGCACGCCGTTCTCCATCCTCACCAAGGGAACCCTGCTGGGCCGCGACATCCCCCTGCTCAAGCACGCCTCCAGCCAGGTACCCGTGGATTTGGGCATCTCCTTGGCTATGACAGACGAAACCCTTGCCTCGGCTGTCGAACCGGGGACCCCGGCGCCCCGTGCCCGGCTCAAACTCATCCGCCGGCTGCGCGAGGCAGGCCTGCCCTGCGGAGTCATGGCCATGCCCATCCTGCCTTGGCTGACGGACAATGATGACGCCTTGGAGTCTCTCTTCACCGCTCTGTCCGGGGCTGGTGCCACGGGAGTGACTGCCGGGGCGCTGTACCTGAAGCCGGGCACCCGCGAATGGTTCATGCAGTGGCTGGCGGCCAACCACGCCGGCCTCGTCGGGAAGTACCGGCGTCTCTACGGCCAAGGCTCGTATGCCCCGAAGGAATACAGGACCTGGCTGAGCGGCCGCATCAACTACTTCAAGGCCCGCCACGGCTTTTCCGGGAGCAGCGGTTTCAGCCACAGGAACGCCGCTGCAGGCAAGGAAGCGGCTGCTTCCCTCCCACCGGCTGGCCAGTCAACGCTTTTCTAGCCAGGCAGCCCTGAACCCGCCCGTTCCAGCAGGGCCCGGACAATCGGCAGGTCAGCGGGAATCCAGGGCAACGCGAACGCCTCGTCGCCGTTGCCGAGGGGGACCCAGCGAAGTTCATCGTGGTCCTGGAGCGGACGCGGTTCGCCGTCGAGCAGTTCAGCGAACCACACCCTCATGACGGCACGCTCGCTCAAAGGCCACCCGGCATCGTCGTCCGCCACCACTTCGGCCCCGAGGCGGACGGTGATCCCGAGTTCTTCGATCAATTCCCGGTGCAGCGCGTCTTCGAAGGACTCTCCGGTCTCGAGCTTGCCGCCCGGGAACTCCCACATTCCGGCGAATTGCGGCGGAGCGCTGCGCCTGGCGACCAGCAACCGGCTCGGGTTTTCAAGGGAATCGACGACGGCGGCGCCCGCCACACTTATCAGTCCAGTCACCGCAACAGTCTATTGGCCGCGAGTTCAGGGATCCTGATTATGGAAGTTGTCACATACCGGGACATTCGCCGGAGCCTCCCACTAAGCTTGAAAGTCGGATTTAATCCCTTTCGTGCGGCCTCCCGCTCACTCCCAGAAACAGGACAATGACCACCACCGCAGTCCGCAAGACCTCCAAAAAGACCGGAAGCCGCCACGTGGCCCTGGCTATCTTTGCCCTCGCCATGGGTGGATTCGCCATCGGGACCACGGAATTCACCATGATGGGCTTGCTCAAGGAGATCGAGCAGGGACTCAACATCAGCACTCCCGAGGCCGGGAACCTGATTTCCGCCTACGCTTTGGGTGTAGTGGTGGGTGCGCCGATCTTCGCGGCGTTGGGCGCCCGGCTCCCCCGCAAGCAACTTGCCCTGGGACTCATGCTGTTCCTGTCCATAGCGAACCTGACGTCCTTCATTGCGCCGGACTACGGAACCATGTTGATCACGAGGTTTGCCTCGGGACTGCCCCATGGTGCCTTCTTCGGGATCGCTGCCGTCATCGCGGCGAGCCTGGTTGCCCCCACCAAGCGTGGCTGGGCGATTTCGATGGTCATGGGCGGGCTCACTATCGCCAACGTCATCGGCGTTCCCGCTGCCACCTGGCTTGGTCAGACCTTCGGTTGGCGCTTGCTCTTCGTGGTGGTGGGCATCCTCGGTCTGGCCACCAGTGTGCTGCTATGGAAGTTCGTCCCCTTTGAGCCCGCGCACCCCGAGGCGAGCATTCGCCGGGAACTTGGCGCCCTCAAACGCATCCAGGTGTGGCTGGCACTGCTGATCGGAATCATCGGTTTTGGCGGCTTCTTCGCCACCTATACGTACATCGCCCACACGATGACTTCCGTGGCCGGCATCCCGCAGTCGCTGATACCCCTGGTGGTGGCCCTCTACGGACTCGGTATGGTGGCGGGAAACATCCTGGGCGGCCGGATCGCCGACAAATCCGTCATGGGAACCATCTACCGGGTCCTTCCGGCCATCGCACTCGCCTTGGTGGTCTACGCCATCGCGGCCCACTGGGCGTGGTCGGCATTCATCATGGTCTTCGTCGTGGGCGGCATCGGCTCCATGCTCGTTCCGCCCTTGCAGACCCGGCTCCTCGACGCTTCGCCCGACGCACCGTCTCTGGCATCTTCGCTCAACCATTCCGCGCTCAACATCGCGAACGCCCTTGGCGCGTTCCTCGGCGGCGTGGTCATCGCATGGGGCTGGGGCTATGTGGCCCCGGCCCTCGTAGGCGCTGTCCTGGCAGTCCTGGGCCTCGGCGTCGCCGGCATCAGTGGCTGGTTGGAACGCAAGAAGCCGCTGGGCGGATAGGCGGTAGGCCGCTTAGACCTGGACCCGCTCCACGTCCGGTTCAAGGTAGATGACCCGGGCAATCGGCGCCGCGGTGCGGATCCTGAGTTCGGCGTCGTCGATCGCTTTGGCGATGGCCTGGCCGGTATCTGCCGCGCCAACACTGATCTTCGCCGCAACCAGCAACTCTTCCGGACCAAGGTGCATGGTCTTCAGGTGGATGATGCGCGTGCCATCGGACTCAATGGCTTCCGTGATGCGTGCATTGTCCTCTTTCGTGGCTGATTCGCCGAGCAGCAAGGACTTGGTTTCCACCGCGAGCACTACGGCGATTGCAACAAGAAGCAGGCCGATCATCCCTGTGCCCGCAGCATCCCAAAGGCCGTTGCCCGTGATGAGGGTCAGGCTGACTCCGAACAGCGCGAAGACGAGGCCCAGGAGGGCTCCGAAATCCTCCAGGAGGATCACGGGCAATTCCGGTTGCTTGGCATTGCGGATGAACTTGACCCAGCCTTGGTTGCCGCGCAAAGGATTGGACTCGTGGATTGCGGTGCGGAAAGAGAACGATTCCGCCACGATCGCACCGAGCAGCACAGCGAGCGGCACCCACCAGAAATCGCCCTCAATGGCATGCGGGTGCTGGAACTTCTCCCAGGATTCGTAGAGCGCGAAAAGGCCGCCAACGCTGAACAGCACGATCGAAACGATAAACGCGTATATGTAACGCTCACGGCCATAGCCAAACGGGTGTTCGGGACTCGCCGCCCGTTGTGCCCGCTTCCCGCCAAGCAGCAGGAGCAACTGGTTGCCGGAGTCGGCCACGGAGTGGATCGCCTCGGCCAACATGGACGATGACATGGTCAGGACGAATGCGACGAACTTGAGCACAGCGATCGCCAGGTTGGCACCCAATGCCGCCACGATTGCCTTGTTACCGCCATTTGCAGCCACGAAAGCTCCACCTCTTCTTCGGTTCAGGGGATGAGAGTGAATTGCGGGAACGGACCGCGGCGTCACCTTCCTGCAAGCAATACCGTACCTTGGCGAAATTGTCAGGAAGCCTGCTGGGAGCGTGCGCTGGCGTAGAGGCATACAGTAGCGGCTGTGCCGAGGTTCAAGCTTTCAGCCGAGCCGTAGACGGGTACCGCAACACGATGGTCCGCGAGTGCCAGTTCGGAGTCTGAAAGCCCTTGTGCTTCGTTGCCGAACAACCAGGCCGTCGGCGCCTCGAGTGCGTAGTCAGAGGGAGCTACCGACGCACCCAGCCGGCGTGCGGCGTTCTCATCCTGAAGCTTGTCCAGATTGAGGGTGCCGTAACCGTCCGCCGCCAGGATCCCGATGCCATGCTCCTTGCAGAGGGCCACGAGCTCCTCGACGTCCACACCCAGGACAACCGGCAAATGGAAGAGGGAGCCCGCGGTGGACCGCACGGCCTTGGGGTTGTAAATATCCACGCTGGAGGCCGTCAGGACCACAGCATCCGCCCCGGCAGCATCTGCGGCCCTCAGCACTGTTCCCGCGTTGCCAGGGTCCCGCACCTGGCACATGACGGCGATCAGCCGCGGTCCGGCGTCGAGCACCGATTCAAGGCTCACGTCCACAAAACTGCAGACGGCCACTATGCCCTGGGGATTGACCGTGTCCGCCATGGCGGCCAGGACATCGTCATTCGCCAGCCGCAAGGCAACACCATCGGCGAGCTCGCCCAGTTCAGGGAGCCGGTCCAGGCAGCTTTCGCTTGCGTAAAGTTCGTGCACGACGCCGGGCTCCCCCGCCGCCGTCCGCTCCCGATGCAGGACCAGTGCTTCCCGAACAGCTTGGGGGCCCTCCGCGAGGAACCTGCCGCGCTTTAAACGGGCCGGGCGCCCTGCAAGCTTTGCGACATCCCTGACCCGATCAGCTCGGGGGTTGGACATCGGAAGTTCTTGCGGGCGCCCGGTTTCGTTCATATAAAGAACTTTAGTGGCTATTGCCACTGTCCCTTGAACTGCGGTTACGCGTACTACTCAGCAGCCTCAACGGCCGGCTTCTTCGCAGCCTTGGCCTTGGGAGCCTTGGCAGCAGGTTCGTCCTCGGAAACGGAAGCCTTGGCGGCCGGAGCGGAGGTGTCGGCAGGCAGGGAGTCCTTGGCGACCTTGACCAGCGCGGCGAAAGCGTTGGCGTCAGAAACGGCCAGCTCTGCCAGCATGCGGCGGTCAACCTCGACCTCAGCGGCCTTCAGGCCCTGGATCAAGCGGTTGTAGGTCAGGCCGTTGGCGCGGGATGCAGCGTTGATTCGCTGGATCCAGAGGCGACGGAAGTCGCCCTTCTTCTTGCGGCGGTCGCCGTAGCTGTACACAAACGAGTGCAGCAGCTGCTCTTTTGCCTTGCGGTACAGGCGAGACCGCTGACCGCGGTAACCCTTGGCCCGTTCAAGGACAACCCGACGCTTCTTGTGGGCGTTTACCGCCCGCTTCACACGTGCCACGTGCGTACTCCTTCAAAATTCTTATCCCAAGCTGCTACTGCCGGAAACCCGGCCGGCCTGAGAAGGCTTTGGTGTAGTCGGCGGCTACCGGATGGCAGCAACCAGAAAACTTGGAACTTAGATGCCGAGCATCTTCCTGATGACCTTGGCATCGCCCTTGAAGACGATCTTGTCGCCGGCAAGGCGACGGGTCAGGGTGGAGGACTTGTGCTCCAGGTAGTGGCGGCGGTTGGCCTGCTGACGCTTCAGCTTGCCGGTACCGGTCAGCTTGAAGCGCTTCTTAGCACCACTGTGGGTCTTCATCTTCGGCATGGGAACCGATCTCCTTACGTATCCGCAGACTGGGTCTGCAGTTCTTTCGTGCAACCACCCCATAGGGGGTGACCGCTGCTTTCGTGCCGGGCGGAGGGGATGCCTCCTGCGGCGTGACTAGTTGGTCTTGCGTGCCGCAGGCTTGGGAGCAGCCTTAGGGGCTGCCGGTCGAGCTGCAGGCTTCGGAATCGCAGGCTTCGCCATCGGCTTCGGCACCGGTGTAGCAGCAGGCTTCGGGGCAGCCGGTACAACAGGCTTCGAAGCTGCCTGCTCAGGAGCCTTTGCCGGAACCGGAGCATTTGCTGGCGCGGGAGGCTTTACTGGCGCCGGTGCGGCAACCGGAGCTGCTTCGGCAACCGGAGCTGCTTCCACAACCGGAGCCTCTACGACTGCGGGAGCCTCTTCAACGACCGGGGCCTCTACGACAACCGGTGTCTCTTCAACAGCAACCGCTTCCTCAACAACAGGAGCAGCCTCTTCAGCTTCGGCAACCTCGGCCTCAACGGACTCCGGCGCGGTTTCCACTGCCACCGTGTCCTCGGCCTGGTTTTCCTCTACCTGGGTCAGGAGTTCCGCCGGAACCAGGTCCGCGAGGGACTGCGTCAGGGGAGCATCCTCGCCTGAAAGGTCGATCCGGCCAGCAGCCTTGGCTTCATTCTGGGCCTTGGCTTCTGCGCGCTGCGCCGCACGGCGGGCCTCGGCCTTTGCCTCGGCTTTGTTCTTCAGCGGGCCGATCACCATGACCATGTTGCGGCCATCGATGCGCGGGCTGGACTCAATCACGCCAACTTCGGCAACGTCCTCGGCAAAGCGCTGCAACAGGCGGATGCCCATTTCGGGGCGCTGCTGCTCACGTCCACGGAATTGGATCATGGCCTTCACCTTGTCACCAGCGCCCAGGAAGCGAAGCGCGTGGCCGCGCTTGGTCTCATAGTCGTGGGTATCGATCTTCAGGCGGAAGCGGATTTCCTTCAGAACCGTGTTGGTCTGGTTCTTGCGGGCTTCACGGGCTTTGACAGCGGCTTCGTACTTGTATTTGCCGAAGTCCATCAGCTTGCACACCGGAGGCTTGGCCTGCGGTGCAACTTCAACGAGATCCAGATCAGCCTCGGCAGCAAGACGCAGGGCGTCCTCGATACGGACGATTCCAACCTGTTCGCCGGCAGGGCCGACCAAACGCACCTCGGGGACGCGGATACGCTCATTGATTCTTGGCTCGCTAATGTCAAAGCTCCTGTTGTTGTGATGAGTATTCCACCGGCAAATAGAGAAGGCCCCCAATTGCTGGCGCAATCGAAGGCCTCGAAAGATCGGATACAGCCCCTCGATGGAGGCGTTCGCACCATCCAAGGCATACCTTGAACGGTGTCCGACCAGGTACCCGGCAACTTACATCCCCGAAGGGAAACGGCTGACGCGGGTGGGAGAGAACTCCGCTTGCAAACTGAAAACCAATTCTACAGAAATCGTCCGCCAACCGCACATTAACGATGGGTGGCCGAATACTGCGTGAGCCATAGAAAAATGGCGACTTCCAGTCGGTCTGTGACAAGCTTACCAGCATGAGCACTTCAGACAGCAATTCCCTCGACCACGAGCCCACCGGTACTGACGCCGGAGTAGGCCAGCAGATCCGCGACATTTCGGAAGTTCCGGCTGTTGAGGTCATCACCACCGGCGCCGTTCACCTCATGAGCGCAGCGGCTGTCAAGGTGGGCTTGGCCGACGACCCCGAGGCTGAGGAGCTCAAGGACCTGGACGAAGCCCGCAAACTGATCACCGCCTTGGCCGGGCTGGTCACGGCCGCGGCACCGGAAATCGGTTCACAGCACGCGGGCCCTTTGCGCGATGGCCTGCGTTCCCTCCAGCTCGCATTCCGCGAAGCTTCGCTGATCCCGGACGAGCCAGGCAAGGGCCCGGGCGAAAAGTTCACCGGCCCGGTCAACTGACCCGGACTCACCTGTTAGACCGCAGCGGCGGGCTGGCCTTCCTGGCCAGCCCGCCGTCGTCGTATCCTGGCGGTTTAGGCGCCACAGCCGCGTTAGCGGCGCAACTCAGTTGGCGCGATCCCCAGCGCCGGCCTGGGCGATGGCCACGATCCGGCGCCGACGCAGCTGGAGGAACAGTCCGGCGAGGCACAGCACCACTCCAGCCGTTCCGATGGCCACGAATCCGGCCCACGGTCCCACCCCGTCGATAAAAAGCCCGGCGACCGGCGAACCGAAGGCCACGCCCGCAGTCAGGGCCGAGCCATACCAGCCCATTGCCTCGCCGCGCCGATCCTCATCCACGATGTCTGCGACCTTTTCAGAGGCTGCGGACAGCACCGGCGCGCATAACAGACCCGGTAGAAGGGACAGCAAGGCAAGGGTCCACGTGTCCCCGGCGAAGCCCATCGGAATGGTCAGGGCCGCCATGCCCAGCAGGAGCAGGATCGGTGAGACGGGCCGGTGCATCGCTCCGTAAATGAGTCCGCCGACTACCGATGAGGCGCACCAGAAGAAGAAAACAATCCCGATCTCGCTCTCGTGCCCGCCGCGCTGCAATACCGCCACGATTCCGACGTCGGTTCCGCTCAGGACCATGCCCGATCCTGCGGCAACGGCGAACACCGCGGCCACTGCCGCAGTGAACCATGTGAAGTTCCTCGCCATCTTTCCCCGCAGGCCGGAAGGTTGCGAGACCGTCGGAGCCATCTCTGAAGCAGCTTCCTGGAGATGTGCCGGCGCTGATGCCACCACCGCAGCTTCGGCAGCGTGGAGCTCGTCGGCGTCGCGGTCAGCCGTTTGGCTGGCATCCAGGACATCATCGCTGCGGGTGGGCGGGTTGAACCACAGAAGGAAAAGCCCGGCAGCCGACGTGCAGACGCCCACGATGGTCAGTCCCAGGACGGTGAACCCGCTCGTTGCCACAACCGCGCCAACTGCGGGGCCGATCATGAAGACCACTTCGGTGGCAATCGAGTCCAAGGCGTACGCGGAACGCCGTTGCTCGCCATCTACCAGGACGCCGAGCGACTGGCGGATGACACTGAAGATCGGCAGCGTCAGAAGGCCACCGACAAAGACGAGCGGCAGGATCCATTCGTAGCTCACGTGCGGGACAACGGACCAAATGACCAGCTCCGAGACCACGGAAGGGATGAGCGCCTTGCGCAGGCCGACAGTGTCCACGCGGCGCCCTCGCCACGGAGCGCCAATCGCGATGCCGATGGTGAATACCGCGGCGGCAGCACCGGCGGCGGCGTAACCCTTGCCCAAGGTCAGCACGATGTGCAGGGTGAGCAGAACCCCGGCTGCCGAGTGCGGTATTCGGGCAACCATGCCCACCAGCAGGAGACGCCGCACGGACGTGATGGACAGCATCTCCCGGTAGAGAGAGAAATTCACGAGCTACATCCCCTGTTCTGCCGACGGCAGGACAAGGAAGTTCCCCCTGTGCCTTCGGCTACTGTGCCGCCCGCTGCAAGCTGACCTCGATCGAGTCAACCCGCTCGGCGAACAATTCGTTCTGCGCCCAACGCCCGTTCAGCCCGGAGACCAGATCCTGGATCGCAGCGGCATCCAGACCGTCTTCGAGGTACAGCACCACGCGCAGTTCTGGTCCCGGTCCTCCGCCGGCCATAGTCGATCCATCGGCCGTGAGCGAAGCTACCCCCGCACCTGGCCGGATCTCTAGGCGCCGCACTGCCGGGTACGTCCCCGCCAAGGAATTGAGAGCAGACTCCAGTTCATCATCAAGGTACGACGGCGTCCAGTCGCGCTGCTGTGCCAGTGACCACATGGCAGGCCGGCGCACCACGAAGGTGACATCCGACCCCGGATCGATGACGAGAAGCTGCGCTCCCTCCGAGACGGCAGACAACGCCGCCCGGGCGGCATAAACGGCGACGGGACGAGCCTGTGGGTGCCAGGCTTCCAACGCCGCGGCCGACGTGAAGACAGGCATCGCCGTGCGGCCATCCGGCGCCTTCAATGTCACGAGCGCCATGTCGGCCTGCTTGTCGGCATGGAAACCGTCGACGCCCTCGGCTTCCTCAGCGAGCTGGGCCACCACAGGGACAAAGACCCTGGCCGTTGCCAACGAAGCCACTACACCAGCCTCGCTACCGGTGCCGGCGAGCAGGGCCGCGACGGCGGCGAGGTACCCGGCGTCGGCCGTTCCGTCGTCATCCTCGAAATTATGGATCTTGGCGGCATCACCGCTGAGGTTCCGTCCCGCCCAGGACTGGCCGGCAGAGTCGCCTACTCCCCCGGCGCCCGCTAGGGCCGCCGCGATGTGCCCGGGCAATTGCCGCGGGGCCGGGGTTGAAGCCTTGCCGGCAGCCGGGGACTGTGGATCCTGCGACATCAGCGGCGGCCGGCGACGTCCAGGGCTTCCGGGAGCGTGAAAGCACCGGCGTACAGCGCCTTGCCAACGATCGCTCCCTCGACGCCGAGCGGCACGAGCTCCCGCAGGACCCGCAGGTCTTCCAAGCTCGAGATGCCGCCGGACGCAACCACCGGCTTGCCCGTCTTTTCCACCATCTGGCGCAAGAGTTCGACGTTGGGGCCCTGAAGCGTTCCGTCTTTCGTGACGTCGGTGACCACGTAGCGCGCGCAGCCGGCGTCCTCAAGGCGCGCCAGTACCTCCCAGAGATCTCCGCCTTCTTTGGTCCAGCCGCGGCCCGCGAGCGTTGTGCCGCGGACGTCGAGCCCGACGGCGATCTTGTCACCGAAGCGGTCGATGGCCCGGCGGGTCCATTCCGGGTTTTCCAAGGCGGCGGTACCGAGGTTCACACGGGCGACGCCGAGCTCCAGCGCACGCTCTAGGGATTCGTCGTCGCGCAGTCCGCCGGACAGCTCCACTTTGACGTTCAGCTGCGAGACGACCTCGCTGATGAGGTCAGCATTGTTGCCGCGGCCAAAAGCGGCGTCCAGGTCCACCATGTGCACCCACTCGGCGCCGGCGTTCTGCCAGTTCAGGGCTGCTTCCAGCGGGGTGCCGTAACTGGTCTCCGAGCCGGCTTCTCCCTGAAGGAGGCGGACGGCCTGGCCGTCCACGATGTCGACGGCGGGCAGGAGTTCCAGAACGGGCAGTTCGGAGGCGGTGGTCATTGAAGTCCTCGGTGTTGTGGGAACGGGCGTTAGTTGCCCGGCAAGGTGAAGAGGTAGGCCGCCAGCAGTGACAGACCGGCCAGGATATAGAACGAAATGGAGACCCAGGCAGGGCGTTTCTGCTGATGGAAGGAGATTCCTCCGCCCACCAGCAAACCGGCCAGGCCCATGAAAATGATTGACCACATGTCAGGCAGTTGTGCCCGTCTCGGGTGCCGGAGAGTGCGGACGCAGGCTTTCGACCCAGTTGCGCAGGAGGCGGGCTCCAGCGTCGCCGGACTTCTCCGGGTGGAATTGGGTGGCACACAAAGGACCGTTTTCCACGGCAGCGATGAACGGGGCGCCGTGTTCGGACCAAGTCACCTTCGGCGGTGCCATGCGGGGCTGGACGACGTCGAATTCCCACTTCTGCACGCCATAGGAGTGCACAAAGTAGAACCGTTCGTGCTCGACGCCGGCGAACAGCTTTGAGCCTTCCGGCACGTCCACGGTGTTCCAGCCCATGTGCGGGACAACGGGTGCAGGGAGGAGCTCCACCTTGCCGGGCCACTCGCCCATGCCTTCGGCCTCCGTTCCGTGCTCTACGCCCGCCTCGAACAGGACCTGGAGCCCAACGCAGATGCCTAGGACCGGCCGGCCGCCGGCAACGCGACGACCGATCATCCGGATGGCATCGACTGCTTTGAGTTCACGCATGACCGTCTCGAAAGCACCGACGCCCGGGACCAACAGGCCGTCGGCATTGAGGACGTCTTCAGGCTTGGCGCTCAGCGTGACATCCGCGCCGGCACGTTCAAGCGCCCGAACGGCAGAGCGGACATTTCCCGACCCGTAGTCCAGGACAGTTACTGTCGGCTTTCCCTCAGGCGAGACAATGCGGCTTGCAGCCTTCGGGTTCACGATGGCGCCATCCTTGAGGATCTGCCCACTCACAAGGCGCCCTTGGTGGACGGAATGCCTTCGACCCTGGGATCGGACTCGACGGCGGAACGGAGTGCACGTGCGAAGGCCTTGAACTGTGCCTCCACGATGTGGTGCGGGTCCCGGCCTGCCAAGACGTTCATGTGGAGGCAGATGCCGGCGTGCAGGGTGATCGCTTCAAAGACGTGGCGCGTCAGCGAACCGGTGAAGTGTCCGCCGATCAGGTGGTATTCCTGGCCAGCGGGCTCCCCGCTGTGGACCAGGTACGGACGTCCGGAAACGTCGACGACGGCGTGGGCCAGCGCTTCATCCAACGGAACGGTTGCCTCACCGAAGCGCCGGATGCCGGCCTTGTTGCCCAGCGCGGTGCGCAGCACCTCACCGAAGGTGATCGCAACGTCCTCCACCGTGTGGTGGGCGTCGATCTGGGTGTCCCCGGCGGCCTTGACGGTCATGTCGATGAGCGAATGCTTGCAGAGCGCCGTCAGCATGTGGTCGTAGAACGGCACCGTGGTGCTGATGTCCGAGACCCCGGTGCCGTCGAGATTGATTTCGACCAGGACGGAGGACTCACTGGTGGTGCGTTCCATGCGTGCTGTCCGGGCGGCCGCCGTGCTGGCGCCGTTTTCGCTCATTGAGATGTCCTTAGGAGGAAGGAGTGGTGGGACTGGTTCAAGTCTAGGCCGGTGCGGCGACTTGGCCGTCCAGCAAGGCTTCGAGCGCCTCGAGGAAAGCGGTGGTCTCCGGCTCGGTACCGGCCGTGACCCGGAGGTGGCCCGGTATGCCGACATCACGGATGAGGACTCCACGCTCCAGCAGGCCTTGCCACAAGGCGTGCGGATTCTTGAGCCCGCCGAAGAACACGTAGTTGGAATCCGAAGCGGCCGGCTTGAGCCCCATCCGGGTCAACTCGTTCACAATGCGGTCCCGCTGGATCTTGATGTCTTCGACGTCCGCCATGAGGGCCTCGCGGTGCCGCAGTGCGGCCAGCGCGGTTGCTTGGGTGATCGCCGAGAGGTGATACGGGAGGCGGACCAAGCGGATCGCGTCGGCAACCTCGGGGGCCGCCGCCATGTAGCCGATGCGGGCACCAGCGAGGGCGAAGGCTTTGCTCATGGTCCGGGAAACGATGAGACGCTCACGGCCGGGGAGAAGCGTCAACGCGCTCGGAGTGTTGTCGTGGGCGAACTCGTGGTACGCCTCGTCCACGATCACAATCGCCTGGCTTGCTTCTCCGGCCTCGTAGACGGCCTCCACGACGTCAAGGCCAAGCCCCGTGCCGGTGGGATTGTTCGGAGAACACAGGAACACGACGTTCGGCTGGATCTCGCGAACCTGCGCGGCGGCGGACGCTGCGTCAAGGCCGTAGTCTTCAGCCCGAACCCCGGCAATGTAGGCAGTGTCCGTCCCACTGGCGAGCAGGGGGTACATGGAGTATGTGGGCGGGAAGCCAAGAGCAGTGCGCCCAGGGCCGCCGAAGGCCTGGAGGATCTGTTGCAGAACCTCGTTGGAGCCGTTCGCCGCCCAGATGTTCTCGGCAGCCATTCCGTGGCCCAGGTACTCGGCGAGGGCCTCGCGCAATTCGGTGAACTCGCGGTCAGGGTAGCGGTTCAGTCCCGAAGCGGCCGCCGCCACGGCCTCGGTGATGGCCGCTTGGACATCCGCGGGCACGCCATGGGTGTTTTCATTGACGTTGAGCAAAATCGGCACATCAAGCTGCGGCGCGCCATAGGGGCTCAGGCCGCGCAGGTTGGTCCGGAGGGGAAGTCGGTCAAGTCGCTCAAGCTGGTCACTCACCATGACAGTTTAAGGTGCGGCGGCTGATGCCCTGAAACTGTGACGGCTAAGCGCCCGCTCAAAGGACCTCTTAGTGCGGTCAGAGTCGCGGTTAAGTGGCAGGAATGAACAGTTGCTGACCCGGCACGATGTGGCCGTCCTCCAAGTTGTTCAGTTGGATAATTTCGGCAACGACGTCGCGCGGATCCCGGGAAGGTGCGGCAGTTCCTGCAATCCCCCATAGGGACTGACCGGTTTGCACCGTGACGCTGATAGTGGAAGTGGGCTGCAGCTGGGCCGCCGAATCCGCAGCCTTGGCAGGCGAATTCAGGAATCCCGCCAGACTCAGCAGCGCTGCAACCAAGAGCATTCCTGGAACACCGAAGAAGACCATGCGGCCCCGGCGGGTCAAGCGAAGCCGGCCCGGTGCCGTACGGCGGCCGGATGGGTGGTTGATGGTGATAGCGGACATGAGCTGAGCCCTTCTGAACAATGCCGCGTTCCAGAACCTCTGGAGTGCGGCTGCTAATTCTTGCCTTCAGTCAGTGCTAACAGGGCGGCTGTTCGTTCATGTCTTCGAACGATTCGAACGAACACCCGGACCAGCTGCACTTTTATAGAACACATATTCGAACCTTGCTATGACATTTTTAGCACTTATCAACGAACGATGTCGAGACTCGCTAGAACAAATGTTTGATAAACGCCTGTGCCTGCCCTACGTTTGAGTGAAGAAACAAGCACTGAATCAGTGCAACAGGAGGGTCTGACATTTCAGGCCAACAGTCCCGGCAAGCGCCTCAGCGCAGATCGGGCGGAACGGAAGGGCGTTGGCGAACATGGCAGCGAAAGCCACTGGCAGCGGATCGGCCTCACCGCGGAGCCCTCAGCCGCAGAAGGCTCCCAAGAGCCTGACCGTCCGCCAAAAGAAGATCCTGGAGACCATCCAGCGTTCAGTGAACGATCACGGCTACCCGCCGTCAATGCGCGAAATCGGGGACACTGTTGGCCTGGCCAGCTTGTCCAGCGTCACGCACCAGTTGTCGCAGCTCGAAAAGCTCGGCTATCTTCGTCGCGATCCCAAGCGTCCGCGGGCGATGGAAGTCCTCATGCCATTGACCTTGGATGGCGGCTCTGTCATACCGGGCGTTGACGCGCCGTCGAAACTCCGCAGCGCCGGCGGCTTGGCCGTCACTGAGCTTGCCAGTGCCAGCGATACGGCCATGGTGCCGCTCGTTGGCCGCATCGCCGCTGGTGGACCCATCCTGGCGGATCAGACAGTTGAGGACGTCCTGCCGCTGCCCCGCCAGTTGGTAGGCCATGGCGAGCTCTTCATGCTGAAGGTCGCCGGTGATTCCATGATCGACGCCGCCATCTGCGACGGAGACTGGGTAGTAGTACGGCGCCAGAATGATGCCATCAACGGCGACATCGTGGCAGCTCTCCTAGACGACGAAGCCACCGTCAAGACCTTCCGGCAGCGTGACGGCCACACGTGGCTGCTCCCCCAGAACACTCAGTACGAACCCATTTTGGGCGACCATGCCACGATCATGGGCAAAGTCGTCTCGGTGCTGCGCTCACTTTAGGACGCGCCCGCTTAGGACGCGTCCGCTTCCAGGACATCCGATTCAGGCCTTGGCTGACTCGGCGTAAAGCCGTTCGAGCGCGCCGCGCACAACAGTGCGGTCCGTGGTGGCCCAGAAGGGTGGCAAGGCTGCCCGGAGGAAGTTGCCGTAACGCTCGGTCGAAAGGCGTGAATCAAGTACTGCCACCACGCCTTTGTCACCGTTCGAACGGATGAGACGGCCAGCGCCCTGGGCAAGCCGGATGGCCGCGTGCGTGGCAGACACCGCCATGAAACCATTGCCCCCGGCCTGCGCTACGGCGCGGGACCGTGCTGTCATCAGGGGATCGTCCGGACGCGGGAACGGGATCCGGTCAATGACCACCAACCGGCATGAACCGCCCGGAACGTCCACGCCTTGCCAAAGAGACATGGTGCCGAACAGGCAGGTGTCATCTTCGTCGGCAAACTGCCTCACCAACGCGGCCATGGTCGACTCACCCTGGCACAGGATCTCGACGTCCAAGCGTGACCGCATCGCCTCCGCGGCTTCCTCCGCTGCACGTCGGGAAGAAAAGAGGCACAAGGCTCCGCCGTGGGAGGCCTTGATGAGCTCTTCAAGTTCGTCAAGTGCCTCGGGCGAGGTCCCGCGTCCGGGCTTAGGCAGGTGCCTGGCAACGTACAGCATGCCCTGCTTGGGGTAATCGAACGGCGAGCCGACGTCCACGCCAGTCCAGCTCGGAGCGCCTTGCCCGGTCAGTCCCAGTCCTCCCGCGGTGGCCTCGAAAGCGGAACCGATAGCCAAGGTGGCTGAGGTCAACACCACGGTATGGCCCGCGAAGAGCCCTTCCCGGAGCCGTCCTGCCACGCTGAGGGGAGCGATGTTAATGAGCACAGGCGAATCCTCGTCAGGCGCCGTGTATCCCTGCTGCGGATCAAAGGTACTGTTCCGGGATAGCCAAACGACTTCCTTGTTTTCCTTGGCGGAGAGCAGCCGTTCGCAGAGTTCAAGGATCAACATCAGCCGTGAGCGCGCGAGCTGGCGTCCGCCGTCCACCGCGTTGGACGAATCCCCCTTCGAATCGGAAATCGCCGCCCGGCAGGCTTCCCGGAGCTGGTCCACGCAATCAAGCTGTTCGTCGTTGAGCCCGTTGGGCAGGAGCCCGGAAGGCGCGCCGGCAATTGCAAGCTCTAGGCGGTCTGCTGCGGCGTTCAATGCGTCCACGGTGATGGCGGTGTGTTTGCGGGCGCTGGAGGCGGCAGCATGGATCATTGCCACCGACAGCTGCCCCGAAACGGCACCCGTGACGCGGTCCTGGAGCTCGTGGGCCTCGTCGACCACCACGACGTCGTACTCGGGCAGCACGGCCAGGCCTTCGAAAGCACTGACGGCGAGCATCGCGTGGTTGGTGACTACGACGTCGGACTCCGCGGCGCGGTGGCGGGCCAGCTCGCTGAAGCACTCCTCCGCCATCGGACACTTTTGCGCCCCAAGGCACTCCATGGACGTGACGGACACCTGGCGCCAGGCCCGGTCCGTCACGCCCGGCATGAGCTCGTCGCGATCCCCGGTCGTGGTCTTCCCGGCCCACTCCCGCAGCCTCAGCACTTCCTTGCCGAGCTGAGACGGGGGGCCGCCGATCGCGGCCGCGAGATGGGGAACGCTGGTGTCCTCGCCGAGGGAGAACAATTGCCCTTCGGCAGGTTCCTCGCTGGGAAATCCGCCCTCCAACTTGTGCTTGCACACATAGTTGGCCCTGCCCTTGACCAACGCGATGCTGACCGGCCGCTCCAGCTCTGGATTGATGGTTTCCAGGAGCCGCGGCAGGTCCCGGCCCACGATCTGCGTCTGGAGGGCGAGGGTGGCCGTGGACACGAGCGCGGGCTTGTTGCTCTCCATCGCGTGCGCGATCAAGGGAATCAAGTACGCGAGGGACTTGCCTGTGCCCGTTCCCGCCTGCACTAGAAGGTGTTCACCGGTCTCGATCGCCCGTGCCACGTGTTTGGCCATCTGGTGCTGGCCCGTACGGTTTTGGCCGCCCATACCGGCGACGGCTTTGTCCAGGAGTTCAAGGGCGGTCCGTTCACGCACGGTTTCGCCGCGTTCCCCTGCTTCCGGATCAACCATTGCTGACGAACGACTCCAACTCGGCGGCCAGGTTCTCATGGACCATGGCCACCACTCGGGTGCCTTCTTCCTCGTGCTCAAGGCTCAGGATTTCGGCATCGGTGTTGTGCAGCTTGTTGATGAGTTCCCCACGGTTATACGGAATCAGAACCTCAAGGCGCACACCGGGACGCGGAATGGCCGTGCTAATGGCGCCAAGAAGCTCGGCGATGCCCTGTCCTGTGCGGGTAGACACCACCACATGGCGTGGCTCTTTCTGCTTGAGCCTCTCGACAACGAAGGGATCGGCGACGTCTGCCTTGTTCAAGACGATGATTTCCGGGATTTTCCGGGCATCCACTTCGCTGAAGACCGTCCGGACGGCCGCGATCTGGCCCTCCGGATCCGGGTGCGAGGCGTCCACGACATGGAGGATCAGATCGGCCTCCGCTACCTCTTCCAGCGTGGAGCGGAACGCCTCCACGAGCTGGGTGGGCATCGAACGCACGAAGCCCACCGTGTCCGATAGCGTGTAGCCGATCCCGTCCGGGGTCTGGGCTTTGCGGACCGTTGGATCCAGCGTGGCGAACAGGGCGTTCTCCACGAGGACGCCCGCGTCCGTCAGGCGGTTGAGGAGGGAGGACTTTCCCGCGTTCGTGTAGCCGGCAATGGCGACCGAAGGAACGGCATTACGACGGCGGTTGGCCCGCTTGGTCTCACGGGCCGGCTTCATCGCGGCGATTTCACGCCGCAGCTTGGCCATCCGAGTGCGGATTCGACGACGGTCCAGTTCGATCTTGGTTTCACCGGGACCTCGCGAACCCATACCTGCTCCGGCACCGCCCACCTGGCCACCGGCCTGGCGGGACATGGAATCGCCCCAACCACGCAGGCGCGGCAACAGGTATTCCAGCTGCGCCAGTTCGACTTGGGCCTTGCCCTCGCGGCTCTTCGCATGCTGCGCGAAAATATCGAGGATCAACGTGGTGCGGTCCACCACCTTGACCTTGACGATGTCCTCCAGGCCGCGCCGCTGGGACGGCGCCAATTCGGCGTCGACCACCACGGTGTCCGCACCGGTGGACGACACGATGTCCTTCAGCTCCAGGGCCTTGCCTGAGCCAAGGAAGGTGCCGGGGTCCGGCTTCATGCGCCGCTGGACGATCCCATCCAGGACTTCCGAGCCGGCAGTCTCGGCCAGCGCCGCGAGTTCCCTCAAGGAGTTCTCGGCGTCGGCCAGGGTGCCTTCGGTCCAGAGGCCTGCCAGCACCACGCGCTCCAGGCGCAGCTGCCGGTATTCGACCTCCGTGACATCTTCAAGTTCCGTGGACAGACCCGCGGTGCGGCCCAAAGCCCGGCGCTCGGCCAGATCCTCTTGATCGCCGTCGTAGATGCTGTGTTCTTCGTCCAGGCGGGAAATCGCCTGGGCCTTGCCAAACACGCCCCTGGGCTCGTCGCGTTCCTGCACTATGGCAGGTGCGTCCTTGGAGAGAATCCGGTCGATGACAGCCTGGATTTCTTCAGGACTCATGTCCTGGGCGTCGGAATCGGGTCCGGTGTTCTTCTGCGTGGTCATGGTCTCCTTTAGGGGTTCGGCATTTCCAGAATAGTGCCGATTCGGGTCTTGTGGCGCGGAATTCGCGCAGGGCTGATGCCTTGCAAGGCTCTGCCGATGGTCGGAGCTCTCCACCCGGGGCGGCGTACGCGGATTGCGTGCACCGGACCCAAGGCGGGAAGGGGACGATCTGCTGAGTGTCCAGACGTCAATAGGGAAGGTCTGGAACGGACTTGCCAAGGCGGAATGGCGCTGCAAATGAAGCAGGCCTACGTCGCGGGCGGTGCCGACTACTCAAAGATCAAGAACATGCGGACCACACTATCAGGCAATGTCAAGCTCGGCTTGGGCGCCCCGCGGTTTCCCTTGCCCGCTGCTGGCCACTAATCTGGCAAGCTATGGAGTCTGCACACTATTTCAGCGCACAGCCCGCGGGGCCGTTCACCCGCAAGCCCCTCACGGTGGAACTGGCCGGCGCGACCCGCCGGCTCCAGACATCGGGCGGCATCTTCAGCCCCGACGGGATCGACAAGGGAACAGCGGTCCTGCTCTCCGAAGTTCCGCCCCCTGCCCCGCAGGGAAACCTGCTGGACATCGGCTGTGGCTGGGGACCCATCGCGTTGACCATGGGGCTCATGGCTCCGCACGCGCGCGTCCACGCGGTTGATGTCAACGAACGCTGCATCACTCTGACAAACGAGAACGCCGCCCTGCTGGACCTCCGGAACGTTACCGCCAGCCTGCCGGACGACGTCGACCCCGCGGTGACGTTTGACACCATCTGGTCCAACCCGCCCATCCGTATCGGCAAGGATGAACTTCACAATCTGCTGCTTACGTGGCTGCCGCGGCTTGCGCCGGGTGGAAACGCCTGGCTCGTGGTCCAGAAAAACCTCGGCGCGGATTCACTTCAGCGTTGGCTTGCCGACACTCTCGACGATTCTTTCTCCGTCTCGCGGGAAAGTACGTCGAAATCGTTTCGCATCCTGCGAATCAGGAAAGCGTCCCGCTAGCAACAATCACGGCCGGGCCGCTCAGCTCCACGTGTTCCCGTCCGCTCGTGCCCGGGAAGAACCGCACCCGGACGACGCCGCCCGGCACGTTGACGCGCCACGTGTCGGGAGCGCCTTCCCCGGCCCAGTGACGGATTGCGACGGCGGCCGCGCAGGCACCCGTGCCACACGACTGGGTTTCGCCGACGCCCCTCTCGTGGACGCGCATCGTGATGTTGCCTATCCCGTCGTGCACGAGAGGCTCTGCGGGAACCACGAATTCGACATTCGTACCGTTCACCGGCTTGGGATCCACAACGGGTGCCTTGAAGAGCTGCGTAGCCTTAAGCTCCGAAAGCTCGGCGAGTGCCACCACAGTGTGCGGGTTGCCCATGCTGACGGACAGGGCGGGCCGGGCAACTTCCAATCCGTCGGCACTGACGAGGGAGTCCATGGCCTTACTGGTGGCATCCTGGGGGAAAATGAACTCCCAAGGGCCCATGTCAACCGCGTAACCGTCAGCTGTGCGGACGATCTTTTTGATGCCGCCGCGGGTTCCGATCGTCAAGGACTCACCAGCGTTCAGGGCGACAAAGCCCTGTTCGACGAGGAAATGGACGAATACGCGGACGCCGTTGCCGCACATTTCGGACAGCGAACCGTCGCCGTTGCGGTAGTCCATGAACCATTCGGCATCAGGGTCTGCGTCGAGGAGCTGGCGGCCTTCAGCGAGGAAACGCGACGGGACGGCGCGGATGAGCCCATCCCCACCCACTCCCAAGTGGCGGTCACAAAGCGCTGCAACCTGCTCCGGAGAGATTTGGTGCGCGTCCTCGGGGTCCGCGATCAGGACGAAATCGTTGCCCGTACCGTGCCCCTTGGAGAAGGCCAGCCCGTGAAGACCGGAGGCGGGAACGGTACCGCCGGCAGCGGCAGGCTGCGGGGCGGAAAATGCAAGGGTTTCGTCCATGGATCAAGGCTACCTGTACCGCGGGTTGCGCCTAAATCGCCGACGCCTGGCTTGCGCAGATTTCTGCGGCCTTCGCCACCAAATCGGGGTCCCGCCAGTCAAGCCAGTGGATCCGGGGGTCGGCACGGAACCAAGTGAGCTGGCGGCGGGCGAACTGGCGAGTGGCCACGATGGTCTCTTCGGCCGCCCTGGCCGCGTCCGACTCGCCGCCGAGAACCCTGAGGAACTGGGCGTAGCCGAGCGCACGCGAGGCCGTCTTGCCCCGCCGCAGCCCGGCGGCGTCCAGCCGCGCAACCTCCTCGAGAAGTCCGGTGTCGACCATCCGGTGGACCCGTTCGGCGAGCCGATCGCGCAGTACGTCCCGATCGACGTCGAGCCCTATCTGCACGGCCGGCTGAAAGTACTCGCGCTGCGGCATGAAGGAACTGAACGGGCGTCCTGTGAGCTCGAAGACTTCCAGCGCCCGGATGACGCGGCGCGCGTCCCCTAGCCTGCCTGCGGAAACGGGATCGACACGTTCCAAGCGCTCCTGAAGGACAGGGAGACCGGATGTTTCGTGCTCCTGCTCCAGCCGTCGCCTGACGTCGGGATCCGTGCCCGGGAATTCCAGCACGTCGAGCGCTGCCCGAACGTAAAGTCCTGAACCGCCGACCAGGATGGCCCGCCTGCCGCGGCTATGAATATCTCGGATAGCCGATCGGCATTCGGCCTGGAAATCGGAAACGCTGGCTTCCTGGGTCACGTCCATGGTGTCCAGGAGGTGGTGGGGCACTCCTCTGCGTTCCGCGACACTGATCTTGGCCGTGCCGATGTCCATGCCCCGGTAAAACTGCATGGCATCAGCGTTGATGACCTCGCCGTCAAGCTCCAGGGCGAGGTCGACGCCAAGATCGGACTTGCCGGACCCTGTAGGCCCGACGACGGCGATCACGGGCGGCCTCGGATCAGCTGATCCGGCCGATGCTTCTGTCATGTCCAGCTAGCCGCGCCGCACCGGCAGCGACGGCATGCCGAGGGAGACGCCTTTCATGCCAGCTGACCCGGCACCTGCACCAGTCGCTGGAGCGCCACAGGAATCGGCCTGCGAGCGGTCCCAGGCGTCCCCGGCACGGGAGCGCCTGAGGCTGTAATCCGCCGTCGTGACCGGGTCTGAAACAAGGTGGAATGCTGCTGCCTCGGTGATGGTCACCGTGACAAAATCGCCTGGCCGTGGCGCCTCTGCGCCCTCCGGCACGGAGAAGTGCACCAGCCGCTGATCCTGGGAGCGGCCGGACAAGCGGTGCGTTTCCTCGGCCTTACGACCTGATTGGGCCGTGACGAGGAGCTCAACCCGCCGCCCAAGCTGCTTCGCGTTCTCCTCGGCTGCGATGCGGTCCTGGAGGTCCGTCAGGCGCTCGTAGCGCTCCTGGACAACCGCCTTGGGCAGCTGGTCCGGAAGGTCCGCGGCCGGGGTGCCCGGGCGCTTGGAGTACTGGAAGGTGAACGCCGAGGCGAAGCGTGACTTCTCGACGACGTCAAGCGTCGCTTGGAAGTCCTCTTCAGTCTCGCCGGGGAAGCCCACGATGATATCGGTGGTGATCGCGGCATGCGGGATCTTGTCCCGGACCTTGTCAAGGATGCCCAGGAACTTGGTGGAGCGGTACGAACGGCGCATGTCCTTGAGCACCTTGTCCGATCCGGACTGGAGCGGCATGTGCAACTGCGGCATGACATTGGGGGTCTCGGCCATGGCGTCGATGACGTCGTCGGTGAAGGCAGCCGGGTGCGGGCTCGTAAAGCGCACGCGCTCAAGGCCTTCGATGTCTCCACAAGCGCGGAGCAACTTGGAAAAGGCCAGGCGGTCACCGAATTCCACGCCGTAGGAGTTCACATTCTGGCCAAGCAGGGTGACCTCGACGGCGCCGTCGTCCACCAAGGCCTGGATTTCAGCCAGGATCTCGCCCGGACGACGGTCCTTCTCCTTGCCACGCAGCGATGGGACGATGCAGAACGTGCAGGTGTTGTTGCAGCCTACGGAGATTGAAACCCAACCCGAGTACACGGAGTCACGCTTGGTGGGAAGGGTGGATGGGAAGACGTCCAACGATTCCAGGATCTCCAACTGGGCCTCGTTGTTGTGTCGGGCCCGGGCCAACAATGCCGGGAGGGCGCCCACGTTGTGGGTACCGAACACGGCATCCACCCAGGGCGCCTTGCGCACGATGGTTTCGCGGTCCTTCTGTGCCAGGCATCCGCCCACCGCGATCTGCATCCCGGGGTTCGCCGCCTTGACCTGCTTGAGCTCTCCGAGGTTGCCGTAGAGCTTGTTGTCCGCGTTCTCGCGGACTGCGCAGGTGTTGAAGACTACGACGTCGGCGACGCCGCCGCCGACGGGCACGTAACCTGCATCTTCGAGAAGTCCGGCCATACGCTCAGAGTCATGGACATTCATCTGGCAACCGAAGGTGCGGACCTGGTAAGTGCGCTGCGCCTCCTGGGCGGGCGCGGCGTCGCTCGCAGGGGACGGGCTGGGCTGCTCAAGGGAGGCTGGTGCTGGTGCTACGGAAGGGGAACTCACCAATCTAGGGTAGCCCCTCGGGCTAGTACCAGTTGAAGCCCATCTCGTGCTGCCACGCGTTGCAGGGAGAACCGTAGCGGTCGCGGATGTAGCCAAGTCCCCAATCGATCTGGGTCCGGTAGTTGCTGAGCCAGTCGCTACCTGCGGAATAATACTTGTCCGGCGGCAGCGCCTGCGCAATTCCATAGGCACCACTGCTTGGATTAGTGGCATCTGTCATCCAGCTTGATTCCTGGGTCCATAGCTGGGACAAGCACTGCATTTGTTCCTGGCCCCAGCCATAGGCGCCGAGCCGCGAGGAAGCATACTGACGCGCCCCTGCCGGATCGTTGACGACGCTTCCCCCGCCACCGGCTCGGGATCCGGAACCGGTTCCGCCGCTTACGGAACCTCCTCCGCCGCCGAGTCCGCTGCTGATGGGTTGTTGGGCTTGCTGAGCCTGCTGGGCTTGCCTGTTGGCTTCCGCCGCGGCGGCCTCCGCTTGGCGCTGTGCTGCCTCCCTCTTTGCCTCCTGCGCTGCCTGATAGGCGGCCAGCGCCACTTGGCCCTCTTGGTACTTTTGCGCAACGGCGGCGGAAGTGGAGGTCAGGGACGCGAGCTGGGCAACGAGAGTCGTACGCTGACCTTCCGTGGCGGCGACACTGTCTTCGGCAGCGCGCCTGGCAGACTCTGCAGCCTGGGCCTTTGCCGCGGCGTCGCTGTCCAACTGTGCCAGGACGTCCCGGGCAGCTTGTTCCTGGGCCGTTGCGGCCGCAGATGCCTGGGCCGCGCTGAGGGCATCCGCGTGGAGTTTCGCCGTACGATCCAAAACCCGGTTCAGCAGAGCGTAACTCTGGACATTGTCAGGTTCGACGGCGGCATTCGCGAGGGACCACGGGCCGGGATCAAAGCCGCCAGACTCGTATGCCTTCACCACAAGGGATGAGGTGGCCTTCTTCAAGGAATCCGATTTGGCCCTGGCCTGCTGGGACGCCTCAACCAGCTTCTGAGTCACTTCCTGCTGATGCACCAGAGCGTCATGGGCCTTGGCGTACTCGGTTCCCGCTTTGATGGCGGCTGCACCAAGTTCGCCGGACTTCTGCTGCAGTCCCACCAGCAATTGGTTGATGCGTGCCACTTCGGCACTCGCGTCCGCCTCATTTCCCTGGGCTCGTTGTACCTCCGCCCAACTGGGATAGCCCGAAGGCGGAGCGTCGTCGGCCGAGGCCGGTACTGCTTGGAGCAACGACGCGACAAGCAAAGGCACAACGACTGCCGAAAGCCGCCACGGCAACGGTTTCATTGGATCTGACCTGCTTCCGAATCGGAACACTAGTCCAGAACCTTAGCCGACGGTCACCAAAGCACATACCCAACGTCGCCGCCGGGCAGGACACTCACAGGTAGCTCTCAGTGTGCCGGCTCCCCGTCTAAGTGGTCTGGTTCGTCTCCGGCGCGGTGGTTTCCCAGCCACCACGGAGCTCCGATTCGCCTGCCAAAGCTTCGTCCAGGACCTGGCCAACGATCCGGAAAGCCGCTGATGGTTGGTAGCCCTTTCGTGCGAGCATCGAGGCAAGGCGACGGGTCTGCTTATCGCGTTCGGCCCTGTCCGAAAGGTCGACGCCGGCCCTCAGCCGACGCGCGACCAGATCCTTGGCCGCGTTCCGCTCGTCGTCATCGCTCAGTTGTGCCAGGGCAACCTCAGCCGTCTCAGCATCGATTCCTTTGTCCGCCAATTCGCGCCGCAAGGCGCCCCGGGCAAGCTTCCTCGACTGAGCGCGGCTACGGACCCACATCTCGGCAAATTCGGCATCATCAATGAGCCGGACTTCCACGAAACGGTCCAATACAGCTTCGGCTACGACTTCCGGCACATTCCGCTCAGCCAGTTTGCGCGCAAGCTGAAGCCTGCTCTTGGGCGAGTTGGTCAGTTGGCGGAGCACAATGGCCCGCGCAACTGCTTCCGGATCGGCTTCAGGGTCCGCCGCCACGGGCGAATCCGCGGATGGACCCCAGGGCCGGGCGGACCGGGCGGACTCTGAAGACGGGGAAGACCCGAAGGACCGAGCAGAACCCGATGACTGAGAGTGGCCCTGGCGCTTAGCCGTCAACGGCCTTCAGCTTCGGCGACGCCTCGGTCTCGGCAGGCTTGACTCCGACACCGAGTTTTTCCTTGATGAGCCGCTCGAGGTCCGCGGCCAACTCCGGGTTGTCGCGCAGGAAGCGGCGGGAGTTCTCCATACCCTGACCCAGCTGGTCACCGTCATAGGTGAACCATGAACCGGACTTCTTGATGATGCCGTGCTCGACGCCCATGTCGATGATGCCGCCCTCACGGGAAATGCCCTGGCCATAGATGATGTCGAACTCAGCGATCTTGAAGGGCGGAGCCATCTTGTTTTTGACGATCTTGGCCTTGGTGCGGTTACCTACCGAATCCGCGCCTTCCTTCAGCGTCTGGATGCGGCGGACGTCGATGCGGATGGAAGCATAGAACTTCAGGGCCTTACCACCTGTAGTGGTCTCCGGGGAGCCGAAGAAGACGCCGATCTTCTCACGGAGCTGGTTGATGAAAATAGCGGTCGTCTTGGTCTGGCTCAGCCGGCCGGTGATCTTACGCAGGGCCTGGCTCATAAGACGGGCCTGAAGGCCGACGTGGGAGTCGCCCATTTCGCCTTCGATTTCCGCGCGGGGAACCAAGGCGGCGACGGAGTCGATCACGATGACGTCCAAGGAGCCGGAGCCGATCAGCATGTCCATGATCTCGAGCGCCTGCTCACCGGTATCCGGCTGCGAAACCAGGAGCGCGTCGGTGTCGACGCCCAGTTTCGCCGCGTATTCGGGATCGAGGGCGTGCTCGGCGTCGATGAAGGCTGCGATGCCTCCCTGACGCTGCGCGTTGGCCACAGCGTGGAGCGCGACAGTGGTCTTACCCGAGGATTCCGGGCCGTAAATCTCAACGACACGGCCACGAGGCAGGCCACCAATGCCAAGAGCGACATCCAGGGCGATGGAGCCGGTCGGAATGACCTCGATGGGCGCCCGGACTTCGTCACCCAGGCGCATGACCGAGCCCTTGCCGAATTGCTTGTCAATCTGGGCAAGCGCTGCCTCGAGCGCCTTCTCGCGATCCTGATTTGCCGCCATGGTTCACACCTCTGATGCTTTCTCGCTGTGGACTGGCCTGAACGGCCGCTTTCCTGTCTCATCCGACGCTAGTACGGGCCGCTGACAATTTTGCGTGCGACTTCGTCTATGTGGAAAACCACAGGGTTCGGATGATGCGAAAACCGGTCCGCTAGGGTCAATTTTCCTCTGAAAGGAGCATAGCCTCATCCGAACAGATATTCGAACAAATTTGTTGGCGTGTCCCCCGGGAACTGGAAGTCAGAACGTCCCTGAGCCCTTGTCGGCAGGTTTGACGTCCCTGCCGAGCCGTCGCTCCGGCGGAACGTCCTGGACGTCGCACAGGGCAAGCCAGACGTCGCGGGGGCTGTAGCCCGCAGCCAAGGCGTCGTTTGCCGTACGGCCGCCGACGCCGGCCAATACAAGGGAGCTGCTGAGGACCCGGGAGTAGCCAGCCCCGAATTCATCGTCCATCAGCCGCCAGAAGTCACTGATCCGCACCAATAGAGTCTCTCACGGGACCGGACTCTAGAATGGTTGTCATGAGCAACACTCCCGACGACGCACCAGAGATGGTGGAGGCAGGCGACAACGTCGACGCCGCCCTCCAGCAGGTGGAACACCAGCTGAGCATGTTCTGGCGACGCGCACGATCGCTGTCCCACCAGTTATCCCGGCAGGTCCATCCCGACATGGAACCAGCTGCTTACGGACTGCTGTCGATCATCCGGAAAGAGGGCCCCATTCGCCTGACGGAACTCGCCTCGTGCATCGGCGTCGGGAAACCGTCGGTGAGCCGCCAGATCGCGTTCCTCGAGAGCATCGGCATGGTCTACAAAGAGGCCGATCCCCAAGATGGCCGCGCACAGTCGATCCGGCTCACCCCTAAGGGCGAAGAAAAGATGCACCAGGTCCAGGACGCACGACGGCAGGTATTCCGGGAACGGCTGGGTGAGTGGCCGCTGGAGGAAATCCAGACGCTGGCAGACTACATTGAGCGGCTCAACGCCGCTTACGGCGAAGGAATCGGCAAGGACTGACCCCAAGCCACACAGACCCAAGAAGGAGGACCTCCAACTGGAGGCCCTCCTTCTTTACTTCAAGTATTCGGCTATGTCTCACCGCACGGATCCCGGCATTCCGGGCGTGAACGTGCTGGATCGCGCTCCGGTAACGGCTTACCGGAGGGCAGGGTCCGTCTAACGGGCTCCGGAGAGCATGCCCTGGGTGAAGTCACCGTTCAATTCGGCGCTGAGCTCACGGTCGAGATCGCGGCCATAGCGCTGGGCGAATTCCTGTGGGACGGTGTCCGGAACAGCGACGCCTTCGGCGACGGCAACCCGGTCACTGACTTCGCGGAGCATGCCGGACAACGGAACGTCCAGGGCCGAGCAGATTGAGGACAGCAACTCTGAGGATGCTTCCTTCTGACCACGCTCAACTTCGCTCAGGTAGCCAAGGGAAACGCGGGCGCTGTGCGAGACTTCGCGGAGCGTACGGCCCTGACGCTGGCGGACATCGCGCAGAACATCACCGATTTCGTGACGCAGTACAACCATTTTGCGCTCCTTCTGTTCGCTCGGTGCCTTCTCGGCCAAGCCCACATCCTTCCAGCGGACAACGCCGTTTACGGATACGGGCTGCTTAACCATCTGTATCGCCTTGCTCCCTCGTGAGTCCGGTTCACCGCGCAGGTGCACCGGTTGTTTCTACATCCTAGGCGCCCCGGCCATTCCGAGGCGACACAATGTAACAACTATTGAGCTTCGGTTTTTGTTCCCGGCTACTTTACGCGTGGTAGGTCGGTGCGGACAAGGCACTCCAGCAAGCGCTCCAGCGCGGCCACATTTGCCTGCGCGCGGATGGCTGGGCGATCCCCGTGGAAGGAGTAGGCGTGCGCCGTAGTTCCGCTCGACGTCGCGACGGCGATGAAGACGGTTCCCACCGGTTTTCCGTCGTGCGGCAAGGGCCCGGCAACTCCCGTTGTGGACACTCCGACGTCGGCCCCGCATGCGCGCCTGGCGCCGTCGGCCATGGCCACCGCCACCGCGGCGTCAACGGATCCGACCGCGGAGAGCAGCTCCGGCGAGACCCCCAGAACCGCCGCCTTCACTGAATTCTGATACGCGACCACGCCGCCCTGGAGCATGCCTGAGGCGCCCGGCGTATCAGCGAGGGTCGCAGCAACCAGGCCGGCCGTCAGCGATTCCGCGGTAGCCACCGTGAGGCCCCGCTCGATGGCGAGGGCGACGGCGGCCGCGGCCACCTCGTCAGCGGTCCGGCTCATGCGGCCCGCCTTCCTGCGGCGCGGAGCTTAACGGCCTCGATGACGTACTCGACGCCGGTCCACACCGTGATGGCGAGGGCGACGAGCATGACCCAGAACGCAAGGCTCCCGAGCCATGGCGCGAGGGAATACAACGGCAGGATGTAAAGGAAGATGGCGACGGTCTGGATGACGGTCTTAAGCTTGCCGCCACGCGAGGCCGGCATGACGCCATAGCGGATGACAAAGAAGCGCAGGGCAGTGATCCCCCATTCGCGCACGAGAATGAGGATGGTGATCCACCAGGGCAGCTCGCCCAGGGCTGACAGAAGAACCAGCGCGGATCCAATGAGCAGCTTGTCGGCAATGGGGTCGGCTATCTTCCCGAAGTTGGTGACGAGGTTGCGGCTCCGGGCGATGTCGCCGTCGAGCTTGTCCGTGTAGATGGCCACAGCGAAGGCGACCACGGCGGCCCAGCGCCAGATCCCGTTCTGGCTGTTGTCCGCGAGGAGAAACCAAACGAAGAACGGGACCAGGACAATTCGGAGCATCGTCAGGATGTTTGGCAGGTTCCAGATGTCCGATCCGTTGGAACCGGCTTTGCTGCCCTCGGATGTAGTCACTCCCCTAGGCTACCGTCCGGTCAGTGACCAGGCGTCCTCGCCACCGTCTTCCTCGTCATCGGAACTGTCCGCCCCGTCGTGGTAATCCGTCACCTGCTTGCGGCGTTCGAGATCGGAGGCGACCAGGTCTTCGGCATAGCCCCCGACGGCGATGTTCGCGTTCGCGTTGTCGCTGAGGGCTGCGGTGTGCGCATCAGGCGTAGCGGGAGCCTCCTGGCCCTTCATCGCCGCCAGCACGGGAGCGAGGTCGTCCGGCTTGACCAGGACATCGCGGGCCTTGGAGCCTTCCGACGGCCCCACGACCCCGCGCGATTCCAGAAGATCCATGAGGCGGCCGGCCTTGGCGAAGCCGACGCGGAGCTTGCGCTGCAGCATCGACGTGGAGCCGAACTGCGTGGTGACCACGAGTTCTGTAGCCTGCAGCAGGACTTCGAGATCGTCTCCGATGTCGTCGTCGATCTGCTTCTTCTGCGCCTCGGGCGCGACGTCGTCCCGGTAGACGGCCTTGAGCTGGCCCTTGACGTGCTCCACCACCCGGTGGATTTCGGATTCGGTGACCCAGGCGCCCTGCACACGCATCGCCTTCGAGGCCCCCATGGGAAGGAAGAGCGCGTCACCTTGGCCAATGAGCTTCTCCGCGCCGGGCTGGTCCAGGACCACGCGGGAGTCGGTGACAGAGGACGTCGCAAAGGCCATCCGGGAAGGAACGTTGGCCTTGATCAGGCCTGTCACAACGTCCACCGAAGGACGCTGGGTCGCCAGAACCAAGTGGATACCGGCGGCGCGGGCAAGCTGGGTAATTCGGACGATGCAGTCTTCGACGTCCCGCGGGGCCACCATCATGAGGTCGGCGAGCTCGTCAACGATCACCAGCAGATAGGGGTACGGCTTGATGACGCGCTTGGAGTCAACCGGCGGAACCACTTTCCCGGCACGGACGGCCTTGTTGAAGTCATCGATGTGCTTGAAACCATAGTTGGCAAGGTCGTCATAGCGGGCGTCCATTTCACGGACCACCCATTGCAGCGCCTCAGCAGCTTTCTTGGGGTTGGTGATGATCGGAGTGATCAAGTGTGGAACGCCCTCGTACGCGGTGAGTTCCACCCGCTTGGGGTCCACCATGACCATGCGGACCTCGTCCGGCGTGGCCCGCATGAGGATGGACGTAATCATGGAGTTCACAAAGGACGACTTACCGGCACCCGTGGCACCCGCCACGAGCAAGTGAGGCATTTTGGCGAGGTTTGCGACGACGTAGCCGCCCTCGACGTCCTTGCCGACGCCCATCACCATGGGATGGTCTGTGCGCCTCGCGTTTTGGCTACGCAGGACATCGCCGAGGGACACGGTCTCGCGATCCGTATTGGGGATCTCGATGCCGATTGCTGACTTGCCGGGGATCGGGCTGAGAATACGGACATCGCTCGACGCCACCGCGTAGGAAATGTTCTTGGACAAGGCCGTCACGCGCTCCACCTTGGTGCCCGGCGCAAGTTCGATCTCGTAGCGGGTCACGGTAGGCCCACGGCTGAAGCCGGTGACCGTGGCGTCCACGTTGAACTGCTGCATGGTGTCCGTCAGGGCAGCCACTACGGCGTCGTTCGCTTCCGTGCGCTCCTTCGGGATGGAACCGGGAGTCAGGTTGTCCGACGACGGCAGCGTGTAGGTCACGTCGCCGGCGAGCGAAAGTTGTTCGGTGCGCTGCGGGATCGGTGTCGGGGGCGGCGGCGGACTGACAGGCGCCGAAGGCACAATGACGGGCGGCACGGCCGACGAAAGGGCCGCGGCCGGCGCAATCAAGGGGATCGCTTCTGTGGCGTTGTCCGCATCTGCCTTCGGGCTTCCAAGTCCCTGCGCGGCCTTGATCTTCTCGACGGCGATTTCGGCCTGGGTCGGGCGGCGCACCCCAGGCGGCACGGAAGGGGCGCCCTTCGCGGGAGGGGCGTCGTCGTCGACGATTGCGTGCTCGAACGCCTCATCGCCGACATAGCCTTCAAGCCCGGTGTCGTCGTCGTGGTCCCTGCCGAAGAAGCGCTTGCGGCGTTTCTTCTTCGGCTCCACGGCCGCCTCGTTTTCGTGGAGGTAACTGCGATCGTGCGAATCGCCGTGTCCGGCGTCGGCATCCACCAGGTCGACGCCCATGAGGTGCTCGTACGCGCCGCGGATACGTCGGGGAATGGCGCCGAAAGGCGTGGCCGTGACAATGAGGAGGGAGACGAACGCCAAGGCGCCGTAGACGATGACCGGTACTACGGGATGGATGGCGGCAAGAGGCGACGCCGCGAGGAAGCCGAGCATTCCCCCGGCTCGCCGGAGACCGTCGAAGCCATCAGCGACGGTCGGCTGGCCCCCGATGATGTGGGCCAAACCCGTCCCGGCGAAAGTCATGATCAGGAAGCCTATGCCCACGCGGTTGTTGCCGCGGCTGTCCCACGGCTGCCGGAAGAGCCGGAATGCGCAGACGAAAAGCATGAGCGGCAGAATCAGCGACACCCAGCCGAAGGTCCCGTTCACGATGCCGTAGACGACGTCGGGGAACCAGCCCTTGAAGCCCCACCAGGCGAAGGTCGCGATGAAGACACCGAGCGCCAGGTTGAAAAGCGCGGCGCCGTCCCGGCGATCCGAGGGATCAAGGTCGCTGACGTCGTGGCCGATCCGGCGAATGCCTGCACCGACCACGTGCCCGATTCCCAGCCATGCTCCGGCAAACGCACGCAGGATCCAGGGTTGTTGGGGTTCGACGACGGCAGCCTGCTTGCCGCGGGCCGTCGCTGTGCCGCTCCTCCCGGACTTGGCCGGGGTCCGGCCGCTGCCCGAGCCGCCGGATTTGTTATTGGAGCTGCCTCTAGGCGCGGAGGTAGTACGAGTCGCCATATCCGCCACGCTACCCCAGTCCGTGCGGAATCCCGCGGATTTCAGGGGCGCGGGGAAACCATGTTGCCCCTGTTGAACAATCAGCGGGCTCGGTGTCACCTGGACCTGGGCCCCAACACACGAACGGCCCGGTTCGTAAGAACCGGGCCGTTCGGAGACTGGCTCCGGGGTCCGTGCTGGCTATGCCGCTGGAAGCTAGGCCTCTAGAAGCTAGGCCTCCAATACCAGCGGGATGATCATGGGCCGCCGGCGGAGCTTGCGGTTGACCCACGTGCCGATCACGCGACGGACCACCTGCTGCAGCTGGTGGTTGGTGTGGTCCGCGTGGTGGAGCACTGCGTCTTCAAGGGCCGCGTTGATCTTGGGGATGATCTCATCGAACACCGAATCGTCCTCGGCCACGCCGCGGGCGTGGATCTCCGGGCCTGAGACAATCTTGCCCGTGGTGCGGTTGATCACGGTGATGACGGAGATGAAGCCCTCGTCGCCGAGGATCCTGCGGTCCTTGAGATCGGCGTCGGTGATTTCACCCACGCTGGAGCCGTCCACGTAGACGAAGCCCACTTCAACTTGGCCTACCACGTTGGCCTTGTGGTCCCTGAGGTCGATGACTGTGCCGTTATCGCTGAGGATCACGCGGTCCGAGGGGACGCCGGAGTCCTCCGCCAGGTTGCCGTTGGCGATGAGGTGGCGGGTTTCGCCGTGCACGGGCATGGCGTTCAGCGGTTTGAGGATGTTGTAGCAGTAGAGCAGTTCGCCCGCGGCCGCGTGGCCGGAAACGTGCACCTTGGCGTTGCCCTTGTGGACGACGTCGGCGCCGAGTTTGAGCAGCCCGTTGATGATCCGGTAGACGGCATTCTCGTTACCCGGGATGAGGCTTGAGGCCAGAATGACTGTGTCGCCCTCTCCAACCACTACACGGTGGTCGCCATTGGCCATGCGGGAAAGCGCTGCCATGGGCTCACCTTGGGAGCCCGTGGACATCAGGACTACGCGGTGGTCCGGCAATTTTTCGATGTTCTTGATGTCCACGAGGATTCCCGGTGGGACGTCAAGGTAGCCCAGCTTTGCCGCGATGGCCATGTTGCGCACCATCGACCTGCCCACAAAGGCGACGTTGCGGCCGTGCTTGGCGGCGGCGTCGAGAACCTGCTGGACACGGTGAACGTGCGAGGAGAAGGACGCAACGATGATGCGCTTTTTGGCCTGACCGAACAGACGGTCCAGCGTGGGACCGATTTCCTTCTCGGCCGTGGTGAAGCCTGGGACATCCGCGTTGGTGGAGTCGGCCATGAACAGGTCCACTCCTTCTTCGCCGAGGCGGGCGAAGTGGCGCAGGTCCGTGATGCGGCCATCCAGGGGCAGCTGGTCCATCTTGAAGTCGCCCGTGTGCAGCACATTGCCGCCGGCGGTTCGGATGAAGACAGCCAAGGCGTCCGGAATCGAGTGGTTGACTGCAACGAATTCACATTCGAACGGCCCGAACTGCTCCACTTGCCCTTCGGCAACCGTGAGCGTGTACGGCTTGATCCGGTGTTCCTGGAGCTTGGCCTCAATGAGGGCAAGGGTCAGCTGGGAACCGACCAAGGGCAAGTCCGGGCGCAGGCGCAGAAGGTACGGCACAGCGCCGATGTGGTCTTCGTGGCCGTGCGTCAGGACGATGGCAACGACGTCGTCGAGCCTGTCCTCGATGTACGAGAAATCGGGCAGGATGAGGTCAACACCCGGCTGTGTCTCTTCAGGGAAGAGCACGCCGCAGTCGACAACCAGCAGCTTGCCGTTGATTTCGAAAACGGCCATGTTGCGGCCAATCTCCCCGAGCCCCCCAAGGGGCACAATCCGGAGTGTTCCCTGCGGAAGTTTGGGCGGGGTGGCAAGTCCGGGAAGGGCGGTTTGGGTCATAATGCGCTACTTTCCGGCGGAATCCTTCTAGACAGTGAAGTCCATTCCAGCTTCCGCCAAGTCCTCGCGGATGGTTGCGATCTCGGCGGCGTCCGGCTCCACGAGGGGCAAACGGACAACCGAGTTGGGCAGGACTCCCTGCCATTAAGAATTTGTTTGGCGGCGACAGCGCCTTGGACCCGGGTCATGGTTGCACGGACCACAGGCTCCAGTTCGAAATTGATCTTGCGCGCCGTGCCGAGGTCGTTCGCGTTGATGGCGTCCACCAGCTCACGGAATCGGCGGGTGACGACGTGCGTCGTGACGCCTACCAGGCCGACTGCGCCCAGGGCCATCCACTGGAGGGTCAGGCCATCGTCCCCCGAGTAGAAAAGAAGGTCGGTTTCAGCCATGACGCGCGTTGCAGCGGCAAAATCGGCTTTGGCATCCTTGACCGCGACGATGTTGGGGTGGGCGGCAAGACCGATCATGGTCTCCGGTGCGATCTGGATGGAAGAACGCCCGGGAATGTCGTACAACATGACGGGCAGCTCGGTGGCCGACGCAATGGTCTCGAAATGGGCCCGGACGCCGGCCTGGCTCGGCTTGTTGTAGTACGGCGTGACGATCAGGAGGCCATCGACGCCGAGTTTCGCGGCTTCCTGGGAGAGGTGCACCGAGTGTGCGGTGTCATTGGTCCCGGTTCCCGCGATGATTGCGGCGCGACCGCCGACGGCTTCCTTCACGGCGCGGAACATGCCGAGGTTTTCAGCATCCGTGAGCGTTGACGTCTCTCCGGTTGTTCCCGTGACAACCAAGCCATCGCAGCCGTCGTCGACGAGCTTGACTGCCAGTTCCGCTGCCTGCTTGTAATCGACTTCGCCGTCCTTCGTGAACGGGGTGACCATGGCGGTCAGAAGGGTACCGAGAGCAGGAACGTTCGCACGAGAGTCAGACATATGAAAAACGTTACCCTGTCAGCTGCAGGATAGGAGAATGGCGGCGTCGTGATTGTCGTCAAATTCAGCGAAATGGGAGCTAGGCCTCAAGCTGAAGCGTCGCGAGGGCGATTGCCGAACGTCGCTGTGTGGTCCGGGTTCTTCCCGTCGGGCTTCGCAGCCGTCTCCGGCGAGCAATACCGGGCAACCGCCGATTCCCGCATGCGGTCCGCCCACGCACACAGCCGCTGCGCGGCACGCACGTAGTCGAACAGTTCAACAGGGGTCAACGATTCGAGGTCAGTCTCCGCAAGCCGCCTGGCAAGCTCGGCTCCCGGTTGCTGATCGCCCAGAACGGTTCCCTCGCGCCGCCAGTGCACATCTTCCGGCGGCTCCCCCGCGACGAGTTGCCGGAAGAGGAAATCGACGACGCCCGGGCTCATCGCCTTCATGGGCCCGTCCAGGCCTTGGGGGTACGCGTTCGGCCGCTTCGAAGGATCGTTCATGCAGCCATGGTATTCGAACATATATTCGAATACAAGATTCCGACGAGACTCACCTATAGTGCTCGCGAAATGGGGTGCGTGCCTCATTTGGGAAACGCTCGCGAAATCACCGGGCCGCCACGGGCGCGGCGGTGACGATGAGGGATGGACCTGTCGTTGGGAACGCGTAGGGATATCACGAAGAAGTACGCCACCGGTTACGCGAAGTCATCGAAGACGGCCAAGGGTCTGATTTTGGACGAGCTCGTGGCTGTTACGGGGTGGTCCCGGGCCAACGCCCGCAGGGCGCTGGCCACGGCGCAAGCGGAAGGGCCCTGCGAAGACGGTGGCGCGGAAGCCGCGGGGGCGGTCCTACGGCTATGACACCCTCAAGGTCCTGATCAGTGTGTGGCGGTTGGCCGGGATGCCGTCGGGCAAATACCTGGCCGTGACCATGGGTCTGTGGCTGCCCAAGCTCGAGACCTTCGGGGAACTCGATGCCAGGCGGCTAACCCCGGCGGTGAGGGCGCAGTTGCTGACGGTCTCCGGAGCGACGATCGACCGGCTACTCAAGCCCACGAAGGACGCGGACAGGCCCAAGGGGCTGTCCGCGACGAAGGCCGGGCCGCTGCTGCGGAACTCGATCACGGTCCGCAAGGCCGGGGATGAACACGAACAGGCCCCGGGGTTCATCGAGGCGGACATGGTTGTGCACTGCGGGCCCACCCTGGCCGGTGAATTCGCCAGGACACTGACCGCCACGGATGTGTTCACCGGCTGGACGGAGAACGTCGCGGTCCGAAACGGTGCGCACAAATGGGTGCTGGAAGCCATGGACGAGGTCGTGTCCCGGTTACCGTTCCCACTGGTTGGCCTGGACACGGACAACGGTGGGGAATTCATCAATTACGCCTTGATCAGATGGGCCGGCGAGAGGGATATCTACTTCACCCGCTCCCGGCCCTACAAGTCCAACGACAACGCCCATGTCGAGCAGAAGAACGGCGACGTGGTCCGCCGGCACGCCTTCCACTACCGCTACGACACCGCCGCGGAGCTGCAGCTCCTCAACGCCCTCTACGCCCTCGTCCGGGTCCGGCTGAACCTGTTCACCGCCACCACCAAAGCAACCGGATGGCGCTCGAACAAACACGGGAAAAAGACCCGCGTCTACGACAAGCCCCGGACCCCGTACCAGCGCGTCATCGACTCTGGAATCCTCACCGAAGCCAAAGCCGCTGAACTCGCCCAACTGATGGAGACCACCAACCCGGCCGACCTCACCCGGGGCATCACCAAAATTCAGACCCAGCTGATCGCCCTCGCCGCAGCGAAAACACAGGCCCTGGAAGCATCATCCACGCGAGCACAAATAGATGAGGCACGGGAACTCATTTCGCGAGCATCTTGACCTGAGGCATTACGGATTCTTCCGTTCGGACCGACCGCGGCTACTGCTCCGCCGCGGTGGGCTGGGCGCGGAAGAGGCGCACGGCGTCGCGCATCGATTCCCTGGCACGCTTGCGGTCGCCGGCGGCATCGTAGGCGCAGCTAAGCCGGAACCAGGAGCGCCAGTCCTCGGGCGCAGCCTCCGCCTCCACGCGGTACTTCTCGAACTCGGCGTCCGCAGCGGCGCGGACGATGCGCCCACCAGGCGTACGCGGCAGGTTGTCCACCGGCAGCCCGCCCTCGGCTTCGAGCACCTTGGCCATTTTCTCGGTGCGGGCACCAAAGAGCAGTTCGCGGATCAACGCCCAGGCTCCGATGATGGGGAGCACCAAGTAAGCCGCGCCGATTCCCTTGGCTACCAGGTTCTGGTCGCTGAGCAGGAGGATCGAACGCTGGAAGGTGACCACCAGGTAGAGAACCAGCAGCAGTGTGACAGCACCCACCCAGATCTTGGTGCGGTTCTTCTTGAATGCGTTCCAGAGCGAACCCATGCGCCTAGAGCCCCAAGTCCAGGTAGCCGTCCAGGCCGACTGTCAGCCCGGGGTGGGCCGCAACGTTGCGCAGCCCCAGCAACACGCCGGGCATGAAGGAAGCCCGGTCGAAGGAATCGTGGCGGATGGTCAGTTGCTCCCCCGGACCACCGAGCAGCACTTCCTGATGCGCCACGAGCCCGCGCAGGCGGACGCTGTGGACGCGGACACCGTCCACGTCGCAACCGCGCGCACCGTCGAGGGCGGTGTCCGTAGCGTCCGGGCTGACCGGGACGCCGGCTTCTTCGCGGGCCGCCGCAATGAGCTGGGCCGTACGGACGGCCGTACCCGAAGGCGCGTCCACCTTGTTCGGGTGGTGAAGCTCGACGATCTCGACCGATTCAAAATATTTGGAGGCTTTAGCGGCAAATGCCGAGGCGAGGACGGAACCCAGGGCGAAGTTCGGTGCGATCAGGACCCCTGAGCCGGGGTTCGCGGCAAGCAACTCGCGCAAGGCGGCAAGCCGTGCGGCGTCCCAGCCGGTAGTGCCGACAACAGCGTGCATACCGTGTTCGACGGCGAAACGGACGTTAGCTTCGGTGCTGTCCGGAACGGTGAGGTCCACAACATACTTGGCACCGGCGTCGAGCAGTGCATCAAGGGAATCGCCGCGTCCGAGTGCCGCGACAAGCTTCATGTCTGCGGCCGCCTCCACCGCCTTGACGGCTTCGATACCCATGCGCCCGTGGGCGCCCAGCACGGCGACAGCAAGTTGTTCGGTCATGCCCTTAACCCTACCGGGCGGAGCGCGCCGGGATCGCCCGGCGCCAACCCCCAGCTACTCCCCGGCGCCGCCGACTACTCGTCCGCCCCGACCCATTCCACCGTGCCGTCGCTGAAGAACTGTTCCTTCCAAATGGGCACCTGCGCCTTGATCCTGTCCACAAGCTCCGAGCACACGGCGAAGGCCTGTCCACGGTGGGCAGCGGCAACAGCACAAACGAGCGCAGGCTCACCGATCTCCAGCATGCCGATCCGGTGGGCCGCCCAAATGCGGACAGGCTGGGCAGCCTCTCCCGAGTGCTCCGCCACGAGCTGCGCCACGACGTCGGCCATGACCTGGTGGGCGGTGGGATGGGCGCTGTAGCTGAGCCTGTCCACGGGCTTGCCGCCGTCGTGGTTGCGGACCACGCCGCTGAAGCTCACCACCGCTCCCGCCGTGTCGGATTCCACGGCTGCGATGGCTTGATCCACGGAAATCGCTTCAGCGCTGAGGATCGCGCTGATTACTTCGAAGTCGGTTTCAGTGGTCATGGTTTCCCTCCAACTGATCGCACAGGTGGGCGATGACGGGATCAAGGACGGCAAGCCCGTCCATCACGCCCTTCGGCGAACCCGGTAGATTCACGATGAACGTCTTGCCTGCAGTTCCCGCATGCCCCCGGCTCAGCATGGCCATAGGCGTTTTGGCGGCTCCGGCGCGGCGGATGCCTTCCATGAGGCCCGGTATTTCGCGATCCAACAGAGGCAGCGTGACTTCGGGAGTTCGATCGTCGGGGCTGAGGCCCGTACCTCCGCTGGTAATCACGACGGCGGGTTCCTGGGTCAGGAGCGCACGGATTGCCGCACCGACTGGCTCGCCGTCCGGCACTACCATGACCGGGAACGTCTCGTAGCCGTGTTCGGCCAGCCAGTCCAGGATCACGGGACCGCTCTTGTCCTCGTAGATTCCTGCCGCGGCACGGGTGGAGGCAATGACGACGCCGGCCTTCCGCGGGCCGCGCTGGGGTTCGCAGGCGCTCATGCGTGTGACCCATCACTGGGCGTTGCGGACGAGGTGGGAAGGGCCCAGTCGCCGCTCTTTCCGCCACTCTTGGCGAGCACCTGGATCCCGCTGATCACGGCGTGCTTGTCCACTGCTTTGATCATGTCGTAGACGCTGAGCGCGGCCACGGATGCCGCAGTCAACGCTTCCATCTCCACGCCGGTGACGCCCCTGGTCTTGACCGTCGCCAGCACCACCACGGTGTCCGGACCGAGTTCGAAGTCCACGGTGACCTTGGAAATCGGCAACGGGTGGCACAGCGGGATGAGTTCGGGGGTCTTCTTGGCAGCCATGATCCCGGCAACGCGCGCCACGGCCAGGGCGTCCCCCTTGGGAAGCTCACCGGCGCCGAGCAGGGTAAGGACCTCGGAGGTGCTGTGGACGGTGGCGGTGGCGGTAGCCTCGCGCGTTGTCACTGCCTTCTCGGAGACATCGACCATTTGGGCAGTTCCATCCTGGCGCAAATGCGTAAGGGCGCCGCCATCCTGGCGTAAGTGGGTGAGGCCGCCAACCATGCCGGCGGAGTCTGAAGTGTCATTCACAACATCCATACTTCCACTTCCGCCCCGGCGTCGAGTTGCGTGACGTCTGCCGGAACCTGGACCAGCGCGTTCGAGTTGGCCAGCGCATGGATGAGATGGGAACCGACTCCGCCCTCCAGCCGGACTGTTCCACCCGGAAGCAGGGTTCCGCGGCGCACCTGGTGCTTTCCCGCGGGAGAGGTGAGCGACTCAGTAAGGCGCGCCTGCAGGCTGAGCCGCAATGCCGGGATTCCCACGACGGCGGCGAGCGCGGGGCGAAGGAACATTTCGAAGGACACGAGGCAGCTCACCGGGTTGCCGGGAAATCCGAGGAGGGGCACGCCATCGAACGTTCCGATTCCTTGGGGGCCGCCGGGCTGCATGGCCACGGACACGAATTCGACCGCTTTGCCATTCATGGCCTGCCTCACCACTTCGTAGGCTCCCTTACTGACTCCCCCGGTGGTCACGATGAGGTCGATTGCACCGAGGTGGGCGTGCAGGAGTTCTTTCAGGGCAGCAGGATCGTCACCGCTGATTCCCGTCCGCGTAACCCGCAGACCGGATTGCACCATGGCGGCTTCCAGCAGGGTTCCATTGGAATCGTAGATCTTGCCCTCCGGTAGGGACGTGCCGGGTTCCACGACTTCATCGCCCGTAGTCACCAGAAGCGCGCGCACCGGCGTGCGGACCGCGACGGCGGTCATCCCCAAGGCCGCGAGCAGCCCCAACTGTCCGGGCCCAAGGACAGTTCCGGCCCGCAAGGCAACGGTGCCCTCGGTGATGTCGCTCCCGGCGTCGCGGACGAACGTTCCGGGCTCGGTTGTCGGGAGGCGGACGGTTGCTACCACCCCGGGCGCGGGGAAGACATCAGGCACAGCCTGTTCGATGGGCACGACGGCGTCGGCACCCTCGGGCATCATGGCGCCGGTCATGATGGGAGCCGCGGTGCCGGGCACTAGCCGCGCCGGGAACGCGCCCGCCGGAACCGGGTCCACGACTGTCAGCTCCGCTCCGACGTCGCTCGCTGAGTGAGGTGCGAGGTCCGCCGAGCGGACGGCAAATCCGTCCATCTGGGAGTTGGCGAACGGCGGCAGGCTGAGGGGCGCCAGAACATCATCGGCGAGGACGCGGCCGAGCGCTGCCATCAAGGGCAATACCTCGGTGCTTCCTTGGCGCGCAAGGCCGGACAGAAGCTCCTTGACGGCTTCGCGGTGGGCTGCGACGGATCTGGCCACGGTGTTCCTCCCGATTGTTTTCGCTCAGACCTACACAGCCTAGTGTCAGTTGACGGTGATCCGGATGGTGTGGAATCCTGTGGCCCCGTCCGGAGCCACGGGAGTGCGGGCTTCGGGCTGGGGTGTGCCGGTAGCATCGGTGGCACGGACCTGGACCTCATGGCCTCCAACACCCAATTCAAGGCCTAGCTGCCACTGGTACCACGTGTCCGTGGAGATTCCCGGTGCGAGCTTGGCTTCCTGCCAATTGCCCCGGTCTACCCGTACCTCCACCTTGGCGACACCGCGGTGTTGAGCCCAGGCGACCCCGCCGAACTGGATCATTCCGGCCTTGACCGAGCGGCCATCCCGCGGCACGTCGATGCGGGACTGCGTCTTGATGGGTCCATGGTCGCTCCAACCGCGCGGCGTCCAGTAGCCCTGGTCGTCCGCGAAGCGGGTGACTTTCAGCTCCGTCAGCCATTTGGTAGCCGAGACATATCCATAAAGGCCGGGCACGATCATCCGGACCGGGAAGCCGTGTTCCAGGGGCAAGGGCTCACCATTCATCCCGACGGCGAGGATGGCGTCCCGATTGTCGGTGAGCGCTTCGAGGGGAGTTCCGGCAGTCCAGCCGTCGGTGCTGCGGGACAGCACCATGTCGGCACCGGGCTTAGGCCCTGCCATGGCCAGGAGCTCGCGGACGGGCCAGCCCAGCCAGAGCGCATTACCGATCAGGCCTCCGCCAACCTCGTTGGATACACACGCTATGGTCACATGGCGCTCGATCATCGGTTTGCTCAACAGAGTGGCGAAATCCAGCTGGACTTCGCGCTCCACCAAACCCGTCACCTTGAGGATCCACTCCGGTGGATTCACGGCCGGGGGAATCAGGGCGGTGTCGATCCGGTAGAAGTCGGGGTTCGGCGTGACAAGCGGTTGCAGTCCCGCCAAGGTGAGTGCTGCGCCGTCGGGGACCTTCTGGGCCGGCGTCGCCGGCGCTGGCAAGGCAACCCCGCGGCGGAAATCGGAAACCACGGTTCCAGCCCTGCGCGCCACGGTCGTCACGATTCCCGCGACCACAGCTGCTATCGCCGTTCCTCCCAACAATTGCACGAAGCTCCGGCGGGCCAAGGGCATATCGCTGGCCTCCGGTCCAGGGCGCCAGGTTTCGAGCCGTTGGGTCAGGAGGCGGAGGAACAGCATGGTGACCATCGTGGCTACGACCGGCGCGATGGCTGCGGTGGGCGCCGCTTGGGCGCGGGTCAGAACGGCAGCCAGTCCGGCGGCTCCGGCGAGCAAGGCGAGCACGAGGCCCGCTCCTTTTCGCCGGTACTCCAGGAACCCGGCGAGCGCGGCAAGGACCAACGTCACCAGGGCAATGCTGACAAGCAGGGCGATTTTGTCCGCGGTGCCGAAAAGGCTGACGGCCAGTTCCTTGGCCCAACCCGGCACGGCGTCGATCACCACGCCGCCAAGTGCTGTGACGGGTGAGACGGTCGGGCTCAGGAAACCGGCCAACAGCTCTCCGGCGGCCACCCCGAGCCCGATGGCCACCACGCCGCATGCCGCAGCCCAACGGGCCGCCGTCCTGGTACTGCGTTTCTCTGCCTTCGGAGTGGTACTGCTCATGACTTGCCTGCCTGTTTGATGCCCGCCGACGGAATTGTGTCGGCGGGAGCTATTTCTGTCGGGTATGCACCGGTGTCGGATGCAGCTGCTTGTGCTCCCGAAGGAAGGCGCAGAGTGAACCTGCAACCCTCCCCGGTATTCGCCACGGTGACGCTGCCGCCATGGGCCTTGACGATGCCTGCCACCATGCTGAGCCCCACACCGGCTCCGCTGTAGCGCGGTGGTCCTGCTTCGAACCGCATTCCTGCGCTCCTGGCGCGGTCCTTTTGCCATCCGGTTTCAAAAACGTGTGCCAGATCTTCGTCGTCGATGCCCCCGCAACTGTCCGCTACCTCGACGACGGCGTCGCTGCCTTCGCGTCCGACGCTGACCCGGACCTCGCCGCCGGGCCGGCTGTAGATGATGGCGTTCAGAAGCACGTTGCGGACAGCCCTGCCCAAGCTGGGCCCATCCGCGACCGCCATGCACTCCCGGTCGCCACCGCCGTCGAGCTGGATACCGCGCTGCGCGGCAAGCGGGGCAAGATCGGCGATGGCGTCGCTCACCAAGTCGTAGAGGTCCAAGGCTTCCGCGCTTAGACGGAGCGTTCCCGCCTGGATTTTGGACAGTTCAAGGAGGTCGTTGACCATCACCGCCATTTGATCCGTCTGCCCGATGATCTTGCGGTAGTAGGCGGGAACGTCGGCCGCCATGCCGTCTTCCAGTGCTTCGGCCATGGCCCGCATGCTTGCCAAGGGAGTCCGGAGGTCGTGCGAGATCCAGGAGACCAGTTCGCGGCGGGCAGTTTCGACGGCGGCTTCCCGCCTCCGGGATTCCTCCAGTTTGAGGCTGCTCGCTTCGAGTTCCTGGGCCAGCTGGGCCAACTCGGAGTTCATGGCCGGCGCGGTCCGCCGCGATGCCGATGGTGGCAGGACGGATCCGTCGAGGGCTTCGCCGCTGCCGAGGCGGCGCGTGGCGGCCACGAGCCGGATGACGTTGCGGGATACCCCGGCGCCGAGGACCAAGGAGATGGCAATTGCCACCGCTGAGGCCACCGCGAGGATGTACCACATGACTTCGAGGTCCCGGGCCGAAATGAACATGGCGTTGAACGCGCTCACCATGCCGGCCACGAGAACGCCAACAGTGGCGACCACGACGAGACAGATCTGCACCAGGATCGAGGCACCGCGCAGGAATCGCAGTAGGGCGAGGGTCAAGGTGCCGATGGAGACAGCCCATAGGAGCATCCAGGCCAGGATCGTGAACATTTCAGATGCCTGCATGTCCACCTTCCTTAGCGTCGAAGCGGTAACCGACTCCCCAGACAGTCTTGAGAAGCACCGGGGTTGTCGGGTTGTCCTCGATCTTTTCGCGCAAGCGGCGGACATGCACCGTCACGGTGGACAGATCCCCGAAGTCCCAGCCCCACACCGCCTTGATGAGGTCCTCACGGCTGAATACCTGGTTGGGCCGGCGGAGCATGAAAGCCAGCAAATCGAATTCACGCACCGTCAACGTCAGTGGCTTTCCATGATGGAGCACCGTGCGCGAGGCCGGATCCAATTCGAAGCCGGCAAGTTCCACGGGAGGTTCCGGGCTGAATTCCTTGATGCTCCGGCGCAACACGGATTTCACCCGGAGAACCAGTTCGCGCGGTGAGAAGGGCTTGGTGACGTAGTCGTCCGCCCCGGTTTCCAGCCCCAGGATGCGGTCGTCCTCCGTGCCGAGGGCGGTGACCATGATGATGGGAACGCTCATGGCCAGCCGCAACCTGCGGCACACTTCCACCCCGTCGAGTCCGGGCAGCAGGCGGTCCAGGATGACTAGGTCAGGCCGCCTGGCGGCTGCGAGGCTCAGGGCTGTGAAGCCGTCGCCCGCGAGATCGACCTGGAAGCCTGCCTGGACCAGATAGTCCCGGACGACGTCGGCGATGGTCTGTTCGTCTTCGACCAAGAGAATGCGGCGGTTGCCAGGTTCGGCAGCGTGCGGGGCGGGCTGCATGTTCACACCTTCAGCATAGATTCGCAATGCGCCCGTGGTGCCTGATCCGGCCGCCCGTGGGCGAACCGTACGTATTCCGTAAGAACTCACTCTTTGCGCCGCGCCACGGCGAGCGGCCGACGAACGTGGCCAGTGGGCGATATCACGCTTGGGCCCTCCCTGGCGTAGCCTGAATCCATGAGTGTTCAGCTAGGCATGCCGTTGCCCGCTACGGGCGATGGGACAGGGAGCAACGCGTCCGCGCCCCCGCCGCGCCCTGCCGGGACCCCTGAGGGCCTGTTCGACCGCTACGGACGCCGGGCCACCGACATGCGCCTGTCCCTGACCGACAAATGCAACCTTCGGTGCACCTATTGCATGCCCGCCGAAGGGCTCGAATGGCTATCCAAACAGGCCGTCATGACCGCAGCCGAGATCGTCCGGATAGTGCGGATCGGCGTCGAACAACTCGGAGTCCGCGAACTGCGCCTCACCGGCGGCGAGCCCTTGGTGCGTGCCGACCTCGTGGACATCATCTCCGCCCTCCGTAAGGCACACCCCGATCTGCCGATCTCCATGACGACCAACGGCGTCGGCCTGGACAAGAAGGCGGCCGCGCTCAAGGAAGCCGGGCTCACACGCATCAACGTCTCCCTCGACTCGCTGCACGAAGAGACATTCACCAAGCTGACCCGGCGACCCTTCCTCGGCAAGGTGCTTGCCGGCGTCGACGCCGCCTGGGCCGCGGGCCTGGGACCGGTCAAAATCAATGCCGTGCTCATGCGGGGAATCAACGACGCCGAGTCCCCGGACCTCCTGGCCTGGGCTTTGGACCGCCGCTATGAGCTGCGCTTCATCGAGCAAATGCCGCTGGACGCCGATCACGGTTGGACCCGGCGGAACATGATCACCGCAGCGGAGATCCGCGAACTGCTCTCGCGGGACTTCGTGCTCAGCCCGGACCCTCGTGAACGCGACGGCGCACCTGCCGAACGATTCGAAGTACGACGCCGGGACCCTGCTTCCGCGGAAGCCAACGGCGCTGTTCTAGGCACCGTCGGTATTATCGCCTCGGTCACTGAGCCGTTCTGTTCCGATTGCCGGCGCACAAGGATCACCGCCGAAGGCAAGATCATGAGCTGCCTGTTCTCCCGCGAAGAATTCGATCTCCTCGGCTTGCTCCGGCAAGGCGCCAGCGACGACGAACTCGCCCAACGCTGGCAGGACGCCATGTGGATCAAACCCAAGGCGCACGGGATGGACCACACCGGCCTCGGCGCACCGGACTTCGTCCAGCCGGACCGCAGCATGAGCGCCATCGGAGGCTGAAACTGTGCTTGTACGTTACTTCGCTGCCGCACGCGCCGCGGCAGGCGTCGAAGAGGAACACCACGATCTTCCGGAAGGAACCAGCCTGGACGGGCTCATCGCCGCCCTGCTCGCCGTCGAACGGCCGGAACCTCCGGCGGGAACGCCCACCCTGGCCCGGATTATTTCCCGCAGCAGTTTCCTGCGCAACGAGGTGGCGGTCCGCAACCGTTCGGCCGCCCTCGGTGCGGACGACGTCGTCGACGTCCTTCCGCCATTTGCCGGGGGCTGAGCCGACCCCAATCCAAGGGTGGTCCCGGACGCCCAAGGAGCCTACGCTGTGCCTATCCGCGCAACAGCAAAGGAACAGCCATGTACACCCTCCAGATCGAACACGCTGTGAACGATTTCGCCGCATGGAAGCAGTCATTCGACTCGGATCCGGCAGATCGTGCTGGCTCCGGCGTTGTTTCCTACCGGGTCTTCAGGCCCGTGGACGATTCGCAGCGCGTCCTGATCGAGCTTGATTTCGCCGAGCGGGAGCAAGCTGAATCAATGCTGAACACCTTGCGGACAAAGGTGTGGAGCGGCCCTGGAAGGCCAGCCTCGCTCGACGGCGCGCCAGCCACCCGGATCGTGGAATCCGTGGAGGCTAGGACGCTCTGACTGTTGTACCTGCGGGACCGTACCTGCTGGACGTCGGCCTTAGACGCGCCTGCAGACGGAGATCATGAACGGGCTGAATGTCGCGGCATCGCCGAGCCGGAGTTCGGCCATGTGCGTCAGCACCCCGCCGTCTACTTTGAAGGTGTGTCTCGCGGTCCCGCGAGGGCTATGCCGCTCAAGCCTCAGCGTGCCGTCCTGCCAGTGGCCACGGGCCGGCGCTTCCGGCGGCCGGCCCATGCTGTCCACGTAGTACCACAGGGTGTCTCCGTGGTCCGGGTCAACCGTGAACACACCGTGCCCCTCGAAGTGCGTACCGTCAGGCTCGACGTGCCGGTAGCTCTGCACCAAGGCGTATCCTCCGGCCGCGCGGGAAAAGGTGACCTCGGCGTCGGCGGTCCGGGCCGGGCCCCACGGAGAAGCGGCAAGCTCGGTGCTCCCCCGCCAATGGCCCAGGAACGCCTCCAGCGCAGTGTTTGCATGACTCTTCAATGGCTCGTTCATGGCGACTCCTGCGCATCGACGATGGATACGTCACCATCATGTTCCCGATCCAGCAGGCGCGTCCAGCCTTCCCCACCGGACATGCCCCCTGTTCCAAGCCAGGAATGGACATATCAGGATCATGTCCGCACCTTGGCTCCAACGGGGGGCATGTCCCTAGGGAGGGGCTGAGCCTAGAGGCCGAAAGTCTCCGTCTCCTCGAAAGGCCCGACGACGGTCACCGTGCGTGGGGCAGCGGCGAGCACGACGGCGAGCTCCTGCACTTGCTCGGCGGTGACGGCTTTGATGCGGCGGAGCGTTTCGTCAATGTCCTGGAATTCGCCGGAGACTAGTTCGGCGCGGCCAAGGCGGGACATCCGGGAACCGGTGTCCTCTAAGGCCAGGACGATTCCGCCGCACAATTGGCCTACGGCCTTGCGCAATTCCTCGTCCGTGATCCCGTCAGCAGCAAGTTTGTCCAGTTCAGCGCCCAGAAGTTCCAGAACCTGCTTGACCTTCGACGGCGTGCAGCCGGCGTACATACCGAAGTAGCCTGCATCCGCGTAGGCGGAGGCAAAGGAGTAGGTGGAATATACGAGGCCGCGTTTTTCGCGGATCTCCTGAAAGAGCCGCGAGGACATCCCGCCACCCAAGACTGCGTTCAGGACGCTCATGACAAAGCGACGGTCATCGGTGGCAACGATCGAGGGGCAGCCCATGATGATATTTGCCTGTTCCACGGGGCGCTTGACCACATGGAGCCCCGACGTACCCGTGATATCCGCACGTGCGGTGGAACGGCGATCAACCGGGGCGGCGCCGTCTTTCAGCTCCCAGCCGGCTGTCCGCAACGCATCGAGCACCAGCCGGCAAACGACGTCGTGGTCCAACCCGCCTGCTGCGGTGATGACGATTTCGTCAGGCCGGTAGTAGCGGCGGTAGTGCTCCCACACGGAATCGCGGGACACGGCCTTGATGGCAGCCGGGGTGCCGCCGATCGGGCGTCCCAGCGGGTGAATGCCGAGTACCGCGGCCACGAATTTCTCGTGGGCCACATCGGTGGGGTCATCGCTGTCCATGGCGATTTCTTCAAGGATCACGTCGCGTTCCTGCTCAAGTTCCGACGGATCCAGCACCGCGCCGGTAATCATGTCGGCGATGACGTCGATGGCCATGGGCAGGTCGGTATCCAGCACCCGGGCAAAGTAGCAAGTGCTTTCCTTGGCTGTGGCCGCGTTCGATTCTCCGCCCACCTCGTCAAAAGCAGAGGCGATCTCGAGGGCCGTACGCCGTCTGGTCCCCTTGAACAAGAGATGTTCGAGGAAGTGGGTGGAGCCGTGCTGGCCGTCTGCCTCGTCGCGGGAACCGACCCCCACCCAGAATCCGATGGTTGCCGAGCGCTGACCGGGCATGGCCTCGGTGAGCACGCGAACGCCCCCCGGTAGCACCGAACGCCGGACAACGGAGCCACCTTCGGCACCATGGATCAGTTCGCCGCCGGGCACGGTCTGCGCCAGAGGGAGGGGTACGACAGTCATCAAGACCTTTCAGTTCTACGGGAAATCGCGGGTGCCAAATCTGGCTGCAATCGTACCAGCGGGCACATCGCCCTTGGGGCGGGAATTCGTTGTTAACCGGGCAGGACCGGTGGACATGTCCACCGGTCCTGCCCGTGCAGTGCCGGTTCAGGCTACTCTGCGGATACGTCAGCCTCTTCGGCGGGAGCTTCCTCAGAGGCCGCGCCTTCTTCCTCGGCCACAACCGGGGAGAGTGAGAGCTTGCCGCGGTCATCGATCTTGGTGATCTCGACCTGGATCTTCTGGCCCACGGAGACGACGTCGTCGACGTTGTCCACGCGCTTGCCGCTGGCCAGCTTGCGCAGCTCGGAGATGTGCAGCAGACCGTCCTTGCCCGGGGTCAGGGAAACGAACGCGCCAAAGGTGGTGGTCTTGACGACCGTGCCCAGGTAACGCTCACCGATTTCCGGGATCTGCGGGTTGGCAATGGCGTTGATCGCGGCGCGTGCTGCTTCGGCAGACGGACCGTTGGTGGCGCCGATGTAGACAGTGCCGTCGTCTTCGATGGAGATGTCGGCGCCGGTGTCTTCCTGGATCTGGTTGATCATCTTGCCCTTGGGGCCGATGACCTCGCCGATCTTGTCAACGGGGATGTTGACGGCGATGACGCGCGGTGCGAACTCGGAGAGCTCGTCCGGGGTGTCGATGGCGGCGTTGATGACATCCAGGATGTGCAGGCGGGCTTCGCGGGCCTGCTTCAGGGCTGCTGCCAGGACCGATGCCGGGATGCCGTCAAGCTTGGTGTCAAGCTGGATAGCCGTGACGAACTCGGAGGTACCGGCAACCTTGAAGTCCATGTCGCCGAAAGCGTCTTCGGCGCCGAGGATGTCGGTCAGGGCTGCGTAGCGGGTCTGACCGTCAACCTGGTCGGAAACCAGGCCCATGGCGATACCGGCAACAGCTGCCTTCAGCGGCACACCTGCGTTGAGCAGGGACAGCGTTGAGGCACAAACGGAACCCATCGACGTCGAACCGTTGGAGCTGAGGGCCTCAGACACCTGGCGGATGGCGTACGGGAATTCCTCGCGGGACGGCAGCACCGGCATGATGGCGCGCTCTGCAAGGGCTCCGTGACCGATTTCGCGGCGCTTCGGGGAGCCGACGCGGCCGGTCTCGCCGGTGGAGTACGGCGGGAAGTTGTAGTTGTGCATGTAGCGCTTGCGCGTGACGGGAGACAGCGAGTCGATCTGCTGTTCCATCTTGAGCATGTTCAGTGTGGTAACACCCATGATCTGGGTTTCGCCGCGCTCGAAGATGGCGGAACCGTGAACGCGGGGCAGGACCTCTACCTCGGCAGTCAGCTGGCGGATGTCCGTCAGGCCACGGCCGTCGATGCGGATCTGGTCCTTGAGGATGCGCTGGCGCACAACCTGCTTGGTCAGGGAGCGGAAGGCTGCGGAGAGCTCCTTCTCGCGGCCTTCGAACTGGCCGCCGAGGGCGCCAAGGACTTCGTCCTTGAGCTCGTCGGAGGCGTTGTCGCGGTCCTGCTTGTCGGCGATCTGGAAGACAGCAGCAAGCTTCTCGGCGGCGGCGGCTTCGACAGCGGCGTAGACGTCGTCCTGGTAGTCCAGGAAGATCGGGAACTCAACCGTGGGCTTGGCAGCGCGGGCGGCCAGGTCGGCCTGGGCCTCGCACAGGGCCTTGATGAAGGGCTTGGCGGCTTCGAGACCCTCGGAAACAACCTCTTCGGTGGGAGCGGTAGCGCCCTGTTCCTTGATGAGGTTCCAGGAGTTGTCCGTGGCTTCGGCTTCAACCATCATGATGGCGACGTCGTCACCGGCAATGCGTCCGGCGACAACCATGTTGAAGACGGCGTTTTCGAGCTGGGAGTGCTTCGGGAACGCAACCCACTGCGAACCCTGTTCGTCGGCGACGAGGGCAACGCGGACGCCGCCGATCGGGCCGGAGAACGGGAGGCCGGAGAGCTGGGTGGACATGGACGAGGCGTTGATGGCCACGACGTCGTAGAGTTCGTCCGGGTTGATCGCCAGGACGGTGACGACGATCTGGACCTCGTTGCGCAGGCCCTTGACGAAAGCGGGGCGCAGGGGGCGGTCCATGAGGCGGCAAGCCAGGATGGCTTCGGTGGACGGGCGGCCTTCGCGGCGGAAGAACGAGCCCGGGATGCGGCCGGCGGCGTACATGCGCTCTTCGACGTCGACGGTCAGCGGGAAGAAGTCGAAGCCTTCACGCGGGGATTTGCCCGCGGTGGTTGCGGACAGCAGGGCGGTGTCTTCGTCGATGTAGACCATCGCTGCGCCGGCTGCCTGCTTGGCAAGGCGGCCGGTTTCGAAGCGGATAACCCGCTTGCCAAAGCGGCCGTTGTCGATGTTGGCTTCTGAGAACTGGATTTCGGGACCCTCCATTGAGAGTCACCTCCGTTTCTTGGTTTAGCGGAAGTTCGTCCGCATCGACCCAGGCCAGCGTCTGTTCCTGGCCTGTACGACACCCGGTCATCGATCGAGACCCACGGGCGGCGCCTTCATCACAGAAGGCTTTTCCCGGGGATCACTACCGAGGACCGCGAATGCGCGATGCGGTTGAACTCCTGTTAAGTGTTGGATTTAGTTATGGAGAAAAGGCGGCCCGGTCCGCGGAGGATCGGGCCGCCCGAAGTCAAACTAGCGGCGCAGGCCGAGGCGCTCGATGAGCGCACGGTAGCGGGCAATGTCAGTCTTCTTGAGGTAGCCCAGCATGCGCTTGCGACGACCAACCATAGCCAGCAGACCGCGCTGGGTGTGGAAGTCGTGCTTGTGCTCCTTCATGTGCTCAGTCAGATCCTTGATCCGCTGAGTCAGGACTGCAATCTGGACCTCCGGCGAACCAGTGTCGCCCTTGGACGTTGCGTATGCCTCGATGATGGACTGCTTAACAGCGGCTTCAAGTGCCACGTGAACTCCTAGAGTTGTGCCGTGCGTCCCGATTCAGCGCCTCGCTGCCGGGTTGTGATGTGCCAATGACCGCACACAAAACAGGTCCAGCCGCCACGGACTGCAGCCGGATCCATCCCTCAGTTTACCGGCAGCCTGGCAATCTTGTCGAAAGCTGCTGCGTGACCCTCCTCAAAGACGGGTTCCGGTCACTTCCCGATCTCAGTTCGGACGGCAAACAGCTCGGGGAAGAACGTCAGGTCAAGTGCCTTCTGGAGGAATGAAACTCCGCTTGAACCTCCGGTTCCGGTCTTCATGCCGATGGTCCGCTGGACAGTGCGCAAATGCCTGAAGCGCCACAGTTGGAAGTTGTCCTCAAGGTCCACCAGTTCCTCGCAGGCCTCGTAGGCCGCCCAGTTGTCTGCGGCATGTTCATAGATGTGCTTGAAGAGCGGCAAGAGCCCAGGGGCGAACTGGTGTGCCTGGGAGACGTCCCGGTCCAGGACGGACGCCGGAACGTCGTAGCCATGGCGGTGAAGATAGGCCAGGAATTCGTCGTAGATACTGGGCGCGTGCAGGAGTTCCTCCAGCATGGCCCGCGATTCCGGATCCGAATCGAACACCGGCAGAATCTTCGCGTTCTTGTTGCCAAGGATGAACTCGACGGCACGGTACTGGCTCGACTGGAAGCCGGACGCGTTCCCCAGGAAGCCGCGGAACTGCGAGTATTCCGTGGGAGTCAGGGTGGCCAGCACCGACCATTGCTCGGTGAGGGTCTTCTGGATGTGCTTGACCCTTGCGATGCCCTTGAGCGCGGAGCCAAGATCGTCCTGGCGCAGCCACGTCGCGGCACTGCGGAGCTCGTGGAGGACCAGCTTCAGCCAAAGCTCCGTGGTCTGGTGCTGGATGATGAATAAGAGTTCGTCATGGTGCTCCGGCTGGCTGACAGGTTGCTGCGCACTGAGCAGCAGGGGAAGCTGCAGGTAGGAGCCGTAGCTCATGCGTGTGCTGAAATCCTTGACGATGCCTTCGTCGAGTGGCCGGGTGTTCTTCTCAACGCTCACGATACATGCCCTCCGAATCCCTGCTAACGCATGGGGCTACTTGTTCAGCAAAAGATCGTGGGCCTGGACGACGTCGAGCCGCATCTGCCCAACAAGGGCCTCTGGTCCACGGTATGCCACCATGCCCCGCAGCCGCGCGGCAAATTCCACCACGACGGTTTGTCCGTAGAGATTGAAGTCCTCCACGGCCTCTTCCGGGCGGTCGATGACGTGGGCTTCCACCTGGCGGCTCACACCGTCGAAGGTGGGATTGGAACCCACGGAAATCGCGGCGGGCCAGCGGGTTCCGGACCCGTCGATCAGCCAGCCTGCGTAGATTCCATCTGCGGGCACGTAGCCGGTGGCGCCATGGTCAAGGTTTGCCGTGGGAAAGCCAAGGGCGCGTCCGCGAGCTGCGCCGTGGACCACTTCGCCCCGCATGCGGTGCGGGCGGCCAAGTACCGCGGCCGCGGTCTCGACGTCGCCCTCGGCAAGGGCTTCACGCACCCAGGTGGAGGAACAGCGGCGGTCCGTGCCGCCGTCGTCGTGGACTGGAAACCCCTCCGCGCCAAACTCGTTGACTACGTGGACGCCGAATCCCAGGTCCTTGCCCAATTCCTGCATGGTGCCGACGTCGCCGGAATTGCCTGCACCGAAACGGAGATCGTGGCCCACCACGACGTGCGCTGCGTGAAGCCCGTCGAGCAGGACGGTGCCGACGAATTCCCCGGGAGTCATACCTGCCAGCGCGAGGTTGTATTTCATGACCAGGACGGCGTCCACGCCCGCGTCGACCAGGGCATCGAGCTTGTCCTGCAGCCCCATGATGAGCTCAGGTGCCGAATCGGGCCGGTGGACCAGGGCCGGGTGCGGATCGAAAGTCACGACGACGGACCGCGCACCGTGCTGCTTAGAAGTGCGCAGAAGCTGCGTCAGCACCTGCTGGTGTCCACGATGGACGCCGTCAAAGTTCCCGATGGTAACGACGCTGGGACCGAAATCCTCGGGGACCTCGGTGGGATCGTTCCAGATGTGGACCATCAACCTCGCCTTTTACTGCTGGTATTCACTATGCCCGGCGGCCTGGTCCGGCGCCGGAATTCTCTAAGGTTACCTGCTGTCCCGGGCTCTCCTGCCCGGGAACCGAGGCCCGCCCGGCCTACTCCGGAAGCCGTGCCGGGCGTCGCCGGTAGAGCCAAAGCAGGCCCAGGACCGGCAGGATCAGCGGCACAAAGCCGTATCCGCGGCCGAACAAGGACCAGACGGTGTCGTGCGGGAAAGCCACCGGATCGAAAAGGCTGATGGCACCAACCACAATCACGCCGAGCATTTCCACGAGGACTGCCGCCAAGGACACCTTGAACCAGGTGCGGCCCGGCTTGGCGAGGGAGACCGTGGCCACGACGTACACCACAGCCGCGAAAGCCGAGAGGATGTGGGCCAAGGGAGCATCCGAGAACTTGGTCAGGATCTGGTATCCGGCACGGGCCGTCGCCGAGATCGCGAAAACCGCATAGACCGCAATCAGCAGCCTTCCCGGACCGGTGTTGCGGGTGTCCCGGTTCTTCTTCTGGGTGGTCTCAACAGTCACTTCGTGTGCTTCTTCCAATGTCAGTACCAGATCTGGTTCATGCGGGCCGCCATGACCAATGCGGTGACGCCCACGGCGCCCATGACGAAATTGCTCCAACGGGTCCGCTCCAGGATGGACCAATACACGGCCACGATGGGAAGCATGAGCGCGGTGATGATGTAGCCCCAGAACTCCCACGGCTCCCCCGCAATCTTTTCACCCATCGCCACGCGGATGATCGATCCGACAAGATACACCAGCAGGACAAGTTCGACGGCGGCAACGGACAGAATCGTAATGTCGTTAGGGGCCTTTTTCATCAGGCCCGCCACGACGCAGATGATCGTGGACAGCAGCCCGACGACGAGGACAGCGTAAAAGTATCCGTCCATGGCTAGTCTGCCTGCTTTTCGTTGTCCGGCGCGAACACCAGCACAGGCTTGGCGAAACTCCCCGCGTCGGCCAGCAACGCCACCAGTTCCCCTGACGGCGAGAACGCGGCAGCGGGGTTCTCGGCGGTGGCAGCCTCCGCCGTGCCCGCATTTGGCCCGGCGGCGATCCTGCGGCCAAAGGAAATCTCTGTGGTTTCGGCGTCGCTCAGCTCCCGGTTCGGCATGAGCGCGCGGGCAGCCGCAGACATTTCGAGGACTTCCAGTTCCTCGGCGAGCTGTTCGAGGGTGCGGGCCTGCTCAAGGGAGTATGGCCCCACTTGCGTGCGGCGCAGCGCCGTGAGGTGTCCGCCGACGCCGAGGGCCTCGCCAAGGTCGCGTGCCAAGGCACGGATGTACGTACCGGAGGAGCACTCAACGGTGACATCGACGTCCACTACCCTGCCGTCGTCGATCCTGCGGATGGTATGGATCTCGAAACGGTGGATGGTCACGGGCCGGGCGGCGAGCTTGACTTCTTCACCCGAACGGACGCGCGCGTAGGACCGTTCGCCGTTGACCTTGATTGCGCTGACGCTGCTGGGAACCTGCTGGATATCCCCGGTGAGCCGGGCGACGCCGGTATGGATGGATTCCTCAGTGACCCCGGCGGCACTGCGGCTCGCGGTGATGTCGCCTTCGGCGTCGTCGGTGATGGTGGATTCGCCGAGCCGGATGGTGGCGGAGTACGTCTTGGAGGTACCCACGATGTACGTCAACAATCGTGTTGCCTTGTTGATCCCCAGCACCAGGACACCGGTGGCCATGGGGTCCAAAGTTCCAGCGTGGCCTACTTTCCGGGTACCGGCCAGTCGCCGCATCCGTCCAACCACATCGTGGCTGGTCCATCCTTGCGGCTTGTCAACGATTACCAGTCCAGAAAGCACGCCTCCCAGTATATCCGCGCCAGGGCATGCATCCTGCGAGGCAGCGTCCCGGAACGGTGGGGCACCGCGGCTAAGATGGCTCCCATGCCAGAGCTTGCCGCGCACGTCCGCGAAGTCCCCGTGAACCAGATCCGCGAGATCACCGAGGCCGCTTGGGCGACTCCCGGGGCGATTGTCCTCAGCATCGGCGAGCCCGGCTTTGCGCTGCCCCGTCACATCCTGGACGCGGGGATCGCTTGCCTTGACAGGGACGAGACCAACTACACCCCCAATGCCGGGATCCCTGCCCTGCGGGAAGCCTTCGCCGACCGATTCCGCGCCCACAACAAGGTGGACGTCGGCACAGAGCGCGTGTACGTCGTGGACGGGGCCCAACAGGGCCTTCATTTCGCCATGAGCCTGCTCCTCTCCCCCGGCGACGAGATCCTGATTCCGAATCCTGGCTATCCCACCTTTGCCATGACTGGCCACCTGCTGAACGCCGTCCCGGTGCAGTACCCGCTCTACCCGGAGCACGAGTTCCAGCCGCGCATCGAGGACATCGAGGCACTGATCACGCCCCGGACCAAGGTGTTGGTCTTGAATTCGCCGTCCAATCCCTTGGGCGCGGTGATCGGCGCGGAAGTCACCCGTCAACTGGTGGAAATGGCCGTCAAACACGATCTCTGGATCATTTCGGATGAATGCTACGAAGCGTTCACGTTCGATGTTCCGCACACGAGTCCGGCCTGCTTCGACAGCACCGTCCCCGGCGAAGCGCGGGTCTTCACGTCCCTGACCCTGTCCAAAACCTACGGACTGACGGGACTGCGGATCGGGGCGCTCATTTGCCCTCCGGGCCTGGAGCGGAAGATGAACAACGTCATGGAGGCAATCGTTTCCTGCGTGGCTTCGCCATCCCAGTACGCCGCCGTCGCGGCGCTGACCGGCCCCCAGGACTATGTGGACACCGCCAGGGAGCACTACCGCTCCAACCGGGATGCCGCGTCAGCAGTGCTGGCGGAGAAGGGCATTCCCTTTCTGGGCGCCCAAGGAGCTTTCTACCTTTGGGCCGACGTCTCGCATGTGAGCGGCGGCGACGTGCGCGCCTGGGTGCGCGCGTTCCTCGCGGAGTTCGGAGTTGCCGTGGCGCCGGGTACCGCGTTCGGTTCCATCGGCGAGGGGTGGATCAGGATCGCGCTGTGCGGCGATCACCAGCAGTTGCTCGACGGCGTCAGACGGCTCCCGGCGCGGTCTTGAGGCCCGGCGGCTTGGCAGTTGGCGAAGTTGGGCTCAGTATTTGGTCCGGTTCTTGTGCCCGCGCCATGCATCGAAAGGAGCCTCCGATGCCGGAACCTCCGCGTGGTGGACGGGCATCAGTTCCGGGCGGATGCCGTTGAAGTACTCGTAGAAGACCGCGTCGTCGAAGCCAGCAGCCGCGGCCCCGTGCCGGTCCGCGGCAAAGTAGACCCGGCTTACCCGGCCCCATAAGGCCGCCGAGAGGCACAAGGGGCACGGTTCGCAGCTTGAATAGAGCACGGAGCCGCTGAGATCGAAGCTTCCAAGTTCCGACGCCGCCCGCCGGATCGCGACCACTTCGGCGTGCGCTGTGGGGTCGTTGTCGCGGGTGACCCGGTTGACGCCGTCATGGAGCCGTCCGTCCGGGGTGACCACGACGGCGCCGAAAGGCCCGCCGCCGTCGGCCACGTTTTGCACTGCGAGCCGCAGGGCGTATTCAAGGTAGTTCTCGGGACTCTGAGCTGCATCGTGCGCCGCCATGCTCCGATCTTAGCCATGGCCCATCAATTTGGCCCGGCTTTTCACGGTTAACAAGAAGGACCGGATCCGGCAGCCCTAAGAGCTGCGGATCCGGGCCCGCGAGGACGTCGGTGGACTACTTGCCGCCGTCTTCGTCGATGTCTTCATCGGCGCGGAGGTCGATGTCTTCTTCGTCAAAATCGTCTTCGTCGATGTCCGCATCCTGCGGGGCATCGCTCTTGTACGGATCTGCATCGCCAGCGTGCTTGGCTCCGGCGGCCAGCGCGGCCACCTCGGCGTCGCGCTCCTTGGCTGTGCGCAGCAGCTGCTCAAGGTTCGAAGCGTTGACCGGGATAAGGTCAGCGACGAACTCCAGCGTAGGAGTCAGGCGCACGGTAATATTGCGGCCCACTTCCTGACGCAAAACACCCTTGGCCTTCTCCAACGCCCTAACAGCATCGGAATGAGCGGCCTCGTCACCGAAGACGGTGTAATACACGGTGGCGTGCTGAAGATCGTTGGTGACGCGGGCATCCGTGATGGTGATGCCCTCAACCCGAGGATCCTTGATCCGCCGGCCCAGTGCCTCAGCAACAACAACCTTAATCCGCTGCGCCAACTTGGCAGCGCGTGCCGGATCAGCCATTTCTACTCCTAAATTTCGCGTACGACGGCGCGTTAGCAACTTGCGTACTTAAGTTCTGTATAGTGCGACTCGCCCAAGGCAAGTCACCGACGGACCGTGAGGTCCCACGGAGGCCCGTGGAGCCGATATGGGGGCCCGGGAGTGGCATCGGGCCTGCCGAAGCTGGGCGGCAAAGGATCGCAGATCCTTTGCCGCCCAGCGTAGGGGCGGGGCCCCCCTGTCGGCGGAACGGGCCGGGCGGGGCCTCCATATCGGCGGAACGGGCCGGGGCCGCCGGAAGAATCCAACGGCCCCGCCTCTATTTTCCGTGCTTAGACGCGCGGCTTTTCGCGCATCTCGAAGGTCTCGATGATGTCACCTTCGTTGATGTCGTTGTACGAGCCAAGACCGATACCACACTCGAAGTCCGTGCGGACCTCGGTGGCGTCGTCCTTGAAGCGCTTGAGCGTCTCAACGGTGAGGTTGTCGCCGATGACCTTGCCATCGCGGCTGACGCGTGCCTTCGTGTTACGGCGGATAATGCCCGAGCGGACGATGGAACCGGCGATGTTTCCGAACTTGGAAGAACGGAAGACTTCGCGGACCTCGGCGGTACCGAGCTGGACTTCCTCGTACTCCGGCTTGAGCATGCCCTTGAGGGCCAGCTCGATGTCATCGATTGCCGAGTAGATGACGGAGTAGAAGCGCATGTCCACGCCTTCACGATCGGCAAGGTCGGCCACACGCTCGGCGGGCTTGACGTTGAAGCCGATGATGATGGCGTTGTCCACCGTGGCGAGGTTGACGTCGTTCTGCGTGATGGCACCCACACCGCGGTGGATGACCCGCAGCTGAACGTCTTCGTCGCCGACGTCGATCTTGAGCAGGGCGTCTTCGAGGGCTTCGACGGCACCGGAAACGTCACCCTTGAGGATGAGGTTGAGGGTGTCGATCTTGCCTTCGGCCACAGCCTTGTCGAAGTCCTCGAGGCTGATGCGCTTGCGGCGCTTGGCCAGTGCCGCGTTGCGGTCGGCTGCTTCACGCTTTTCAGCGATCTGGCGGGCCGTACGCTCGTCGGAGGTCACCAGGAAGGTGTCACCTGCACGCGGTACGTTGGACAGGCCCAGGACCTGGACCGGACGGGACGGAAGCGCGATGTCGAGGGCGTTGCCGTCTTCATCGAACATGGCACGGACGCGGCCGTGGGCCGTACCGGCCACGATCGTGTCACCGACGGCCAGGGTACCGGACTGGACCAGGACGGTGGCCACGGAACCGCGGCCCTTGTCCAGGTTCGCTTCGATGGCAATGCCTCGAGCGTCCTTGTCCGGGTTGGCGCGCAGGTCCAGGGCGGCGTCTGCGGTCAGCAGGACGGCGTCGATCAGTTCGTCGATGTTGATGTTCTGGCGGGCAGAAACCTCAACGAACATGGTGTCGCCACCGTATTCTTCGGGAACCAGACCGTACTCGGTGAGCTGGCCCTTGACCTTGTCCGGGTTCGCACCTTCCTTGTCGATCTTGTTCACCGCGACGACGATCGGCACGTTGGCTGCCTGTGCGTGGTTGAGTGCTTCCACCGTCTGCGGCATGACGCCGTCGTCGGCTGCGACAACCAGGATGGCGATGTCGGTGACCTTGGCACCACGGGCACGCATGGCGGTGAACGCCTCGTGGCCGGGGGTGTCAATGAAGGTGATGTCGCGCGGAGTGCCTTCGTGGATGTGGCTGATCTGGTAGGCACCGATGTGCTGCGTGATGCCGCCGTGTTCGCCTGCAACCACGTTGGTCTTCCGGATGGCGTCGAGCAGTCGGGTCTTACCGTGGTCAACGTGACCCATGACGGTGACAACCGGGGGACGCGGTTCGAGGACGTCGTCGCCTTCGGCTTCCAGCTCGGCATCGAGGTCGATGTCGAAGGAGTCGAGGAGCTCGCGCTCTTCGTCCTCCGGAGAGACAACCTGGACCTTGTAGCCGAGTTCAGCGCCGAGCAGGCCGAAGGTGTCCTCGTCCAGCGACTGCGTAGCCGTTGCCATTTCACCAAGGTGGAACAGCACGGTCACCAGTGCGGCGGGGTTCGCCTCGATCTTGTCGGCAAAGTCCGTGATGGACGAGCCGCGACGGAGCCGGACCACGGTGTTGCCGTCGCCACGGGGTACGGATACCCCACCCAGCGACGGAGCACTCATCTGCTCAAGTTCCTGACGCTTTGCACGCTTCGACTTGCGCTGCTTGCCGCGTCCTGCGCCACCCTTGCCGAAGGCACCCTGGGTGCCGCCGCGTCCGCGGCCGCCCTTGCCGAAGCCACCGCCGGCGGGAGCTCCGCCACCAGTGCCAGCGCCAGGAGCGCCACCCGGGCGGCCGGGGCCGCCACCGGGACGGCCTGCGCCACCCGGACGGCCTGCGCCACCGGGAGCGGGACGCTCGGTACGGTTGGGCATCATGCCCGGAGTGGGACGGTTTCCTGGAGGTCCGCCTGCGGGACGCGGTGCACCCGGACGGGGAGCACCGGGGCGCGGTGCACCCGGACGCGGTCCACCGGCACCGGCTGCGGGACGGGGACCGCCTGCACCGGCTGCGGGACGAGGACCGCCTGCGCCGGCCGCGGGACGCGGACCACCGGGACGTTCGCCTTCAGTGCGAGCGCCACGGGGCATACCCTGCGAAGCCGCAAAGGGGTTGTTGCCCGGACGAGGCGGACGCTCGCCGTCGCCACGGCCGCGGGGCATGCCCTGCGAAGTCGCGAACGGGTTGTTGCCCGGACGGGGACCGCCGGGACGCGGAGCCTGGCCACCGGAACGTGCCGGGGCCGGAGCTTCGGCCTTGGGCGCCGGACGGGCGCCCGGCTTGGCGAAAACAGGGCTAGCGGGAGCTGCGGGAGCCGCAGGCGCTGCCGGGGCGGGGGTCTCAGCCTTGGGAGCCGGAACCGGAGCCTTGGGCGCTGCAGGGCCCGGAGCCGGGCGGGATGCTGCGGGTGCAGCAGGGGCAGCGGGTGCCTTGGGGGCTGCAACGGAAGCCGTTGCAGAGGCAGCGGCCTTTGCAGCGCCGGCACCCGGGTAGGCGTCGCGAAGCTTCTTCACGACGGGGGCCTCAATTGTCGAAGAGGCGGAGCGAACGAATTCGCCCAATTCCTGCAGTTTTGTCACTGCATCTTTGGAAGTAATACCGAGCTCTTTAGCGAGCTCATGTACGCGGACCTTGGCCACATTTCTCCTGTCTCGGTCCGCACCGAGCCAGGCACGAACCGTCTACTTCTTACTGCGGGCCCCAGCCGCGAACGCGGCGGAAAGGCCCTGTGCTGAGCGCAACAAAGTTGTCATCGTTGCGCACTCATCGCTGGGAACTCATCGGGTTTCCATCAGTTTTCTGACCCGCTTTCAGGTTTGGACGGTTTTCCTGCTTTCACGGGGTGTCCGCAGGGGGTATGACTGCCGCCAGGTAGCGTTCGACGGCGGTGACTTCACTTGCGCCCGCGAGGGCCCTTGCGAAAGCACGCCGTTTGGTTGCCAGCGCCAGGCATGTGTTGCTGGGGTGCAGCCACGCACCCCGGCCAGCCATCCGGCGTCGTTCATCCACCAGGACGACGGGTGACCCGCCGCCTTCGGCGACGAGCCGGATCAACTCACTCCGGCTGCCTTGTTTCCGGCATCCGATGCAGGTACGCACAGGCTCGCGCCTGGTGTGAAGCAGTTCAGCCACTGGGTGTATCAACCTGCCTCAGTGCCTTTTCCTGCCTTTGCGGTTCTGCTTTCCTTGGCGCTCGCCCATGCCTTGTTGAGATTGTTGCCTCCACAAGTCACGAGCACGCCAAAGCGCACGGACACCGGACATAGGCCCGGTTCCATCCAGTCTAAGCCCCCGGGGGCCCGGCCACCGAATCCAAGGCGCAAGGATCCGGGGGCGGGCGCCCCTGGGCCGGTTTAGTTGCCCTTGGCCGGCGCGGCGTCGGAGACGATGTCGATGCGCCAGCCGGTGAGCTTGGCGGCAAGGCGGGCGTTCTGGCCTTCTTTGCCGATGGCAAGGGACAGTTGATAGTCGGGAACAACGACGCGTGCGGACCGAGTGGCCTCGTCGGTGATAGTGACCGAATTCACGCGCGACGGCGAGAGGGAGTTGGCGATGAACGTCGCCGGATCGTCGCTGAAGTCGACAATGTCGATCTTTTCGTCGTTGAGTTCGGTCATGACTGCGCGCACGCGCGAGCCCATTTCACCAATGCAAGCGCCCTTGGCGTTGATGCCGGGGGTGTTCGCCTTGACAGCCATCTTGGTCCGGTGCCCGGCCTCGCGCGCCAGGGCGACAATCTCGACCGAACGGTCCGCGATTTCCGGTACTTCCAGTTCGAAAAGCTTCCGGACGAGGCCCGGGTGTGAACGCGAGAGCGTGATGGAAGGTCCCTTGGCGCCGCGGTGGACATCCACCACAAAGGCGCGCAGGCGGTTGCCGTGGGTGTACTTCTCCCCCGGCACCTGCTCGGGCGGCGGTAGCAAGGCTTCCACGGAACCGAGGTTCACCTGGATCATGTGCGGGTTGGTGCCCTGCTGGATCAGGCCAGCGACCAGTTCACCTTCACGGCCCTTGAATTCGCCCAGGACATTGTCGTCCTCAACATCGCGCAACCGCTGCAGGATGATTTGCCGTGCCGTGCTCGCCGCGATGCGGCCGAACCCCGCAGGGGTGTCCTCGAACTCGCCGATGGCTTCGCCGTCGTCGTCGATTTCCGTAGCCCAAATGGTCACGTGTCCGCTCTTGCGGTCAAGTTCTGCGCGGGCCTTCTCGAAAGCGCCCGGCGTCTTGTGATATGCCACCAGAAGCGCCTGCTCGATGGTGGGGATCAGGAGGTCCAGCGGGATTTCACGCTCACGCTCCAGGAGTCTCAGCGCACTCATGTCAATATCCATTAGGCCTCCTCGGAAGGTCCGTTGTGCTCGTCTTCCAGCCCGGCCTCGTGGAGGTGGCTGAACTCTATCTCGACTTTTCCTTGGCGGATCCTGTCGAAAGGAATCTTCACGGGGTCACCCTGTTTGGGCTTCATCCCCTTCTTGACCTCTTGCTCTGGAACCAGCGTGACGCCGTCGTCGTCGACGGACTGGATCCGGCCCGTCAGGTTGTCGCCCTGGATCACGTTGACCTTGGCCATGCGTCCGCGGGCGCGGTGCCAGTGGCGTGGTTCCGTGAGCGGCCGTCCGACGCCGGGCGAGGAGACCTCGAGGTCGTAGGGGCGGGCGTCAGTATTGGGATCGTTGTCCAGAATGTCCGAAAGGGCCCTGGAGATGTCCGCGATGACGTCCAGGCTGACGCCCCCGGTCTCTTCCTGGGGCAGGTCGATGACCACGTGGACTACCCGATGGGAACCGGCAACCTGGATGGCAACATCCTCAAGGTAGAGCCGGCTTGCCTGGACTGCAGGCTCAAGAAGGGCCCTCAGCCTGCTCTCCTCCGGGTTGCGGACCTCGTGTTGTGGTGGATTCGTCGGATCCATTCCAGCCTGGTCTGTTGAAGTCGTGGCTTCCGAATGACTCACTGGCCAGCCGCCTCCCGATAGATGATGTTGTGACTACTAGCTTAACGATATTTGCGGCGCCGTGGTGCACGGGGCGGTGCGATCGCGCTGATAGCCCCCGAAAATGGGTGGTCACCCGGTGCCCGCCCAGGCGTACTGGCATCAGATTGCCCGCGAGCGTGACACCATGGTCTGTTGTGAACCACGAGACTGCTGAAAAACCACGAAGCCACGGCTGGACGAGAGCCCTTCTTCTGGCTTTGCTGGCAGTCCTCGTGGTGGGAGTCGGAGCCGTGCTCGTTCCCAGCGAAGCCGGAAAACCGCGAGCGGTCCCGTTTTCCGAAACCGCCCGTTCCGAAGCCCTCTCCGCGACCGAGGCGCTCCTGGGAAGCGCATCCCTGCTGGAGGGCACGACGGCGGGTGGCGCCGCGGCGGGCGAGGCGTCCGTTGGGAGTGGACTGGCGGATTCTGTGACGTTGCTGACAAGTCAGGCGCGGGCCTTGCTGCCCGCTTCCGGACAGCAAGCGTCGTCGACTTCCCGCACACCTGGTGGCGCGTCCCCTAAACCAGCGTCCCCAGGTTCCGCATCCCCAAGTCCCGCTGCCACCCCGGACACCACGACTCGGACCGCTTTCGTCTCAGCACTCTCCTCGAGCGCTTCCCGTCGCTTGGCGGACGCCGCACAGGCCGACGGCGGCACGGCACGGCTGCTTGCCGCCGTCGGGACCTCCCAACTGCTCGAGGCATCCAGGCTGGCCACAATCTGGGGTCTGCCGGTACCGGAGGCCACCGTCGGGGCGACTCCCGCCCCGACACCGGCCGCGGGCTGCCCCGCTTTGCCCGGAATGTCAGCTACAGCGGTACCGACACCCGGGACATCTTCCTCCCGGGCCGATCTCCCCGCTGCCGTTGCCGCCGTCGTCAGCTCCGAACAAGAGGCGATCTACGCCTACCAGGTGGCCCTGACCAAGCTGGACGCGAAGGCATCTGCGACCGCTGCCAGGTGGCTGGCCCGCCATCAAGAGCTGCTCCGCGGAGCGGAAGCCCTAGGCAGGCTGCACTGCGCTGCCACCCCGCCGCGGGAAGCCGGCTACCGCCTGCCTGCCAGCTTCGCCGCGAAACCCGGGGCCGCGCTGGGAGGCATGGAGGCCAGCTCACTGACCGCTTATGCCGACCTCGTGGCGTTGTCAGAGGGTGAGACGCGGCAATGGGCCATCGACGGACTGGTCGATGCCGCCAAGCGCAGCCAGGCTTGGGGAACTCCTGTTGGACCTTTCCCAGGACTTTCGATTGATAGCGCCGCCTTGCCTTCGCTTCCATCGAGCACTCCGGCTCCGTAGGAAAGCCTTTCTTTGCTGGCGGCTGCGGCCCCCAAGTGCTTGGCTTGTTCCATGGCTTCTACAGAAACTGCAGCCCTGCACGACAACGAACCACACGACAACGACCTCGCCCACCGGCTCAACTGGCTCCGGGCGGGCGTCCTTGGCGCCAACGACGGAATCGTCTCCGTTGCCGCGATCGTGGTTGGCGTCGCGGGGGCAACGACCAGCACCGGCGCCATCCTCGCGGCCGGCGCAGCCGGACTCGTAGGCGGCGCAGTGTCCATGGCACTGGGCGAGTACGTGTCCGTCAGCAGCCAAAGCGACAGTCAGAAGGCACTCATTGAGAAGGAGCGCCGGGAGCTGGCCGAGCAGCCTGACGAGGAGCTTGCCGAACTCACTGCGATCTACGAAGCCAAGGGCCTGCAGCCCGAAACCGCGCGGAAAGTGGCCGTCGAGTTGACGGAGCACGACGCCTTGGCCGCCCACCTTTCCGCGGAACTGAACATCGACGAAGACGACATCGTCAGCCCATGGCATGCGGCCTTCGCCTCGGCGATTGCCTTCACTTTGGGCGCGGTGCTGCCCCTGCTCGCGATCTTGCTCCCGCCCCCGGGGCTGCGTGTGCCACTGACCTTCATTTCCGTCTTGCTCGCGCTGGCAATTACAGGAGGCCTCGGAGCCTGGATCGGTGGCAGCTCGAAGACCCGGGCCGCCGTGCGCGTCGTCATCGGCGGGGCCCTTGCCCTCGCCGCGACGTTCTTCATCGGAAGCCTCCTGGGCTCTACCGGAGTGGTCTGAACCGCTCCAGGACCGGCTTGGGTAGGCTGGCGGTGATGACTACCTTCGTTTCCATCCCTGGCGATCTCCAGGCTCGCTACTCCCGAACAGCGGAGGGGCGGGCATGGCTCTCAGGGCTGCCCGGATTGATCAACAGCAGCTTGGAGCGTTGGCAGTTGTCCGTTGACCTGGAACCCGGGGTGGAACCATGGAACGGCCACGGCGGCATCGTCATTCCGGTCATCTACAACGGCGCCCGTTCGGTGCTCAAAATAGCGTTCCCGCACGCGGAGGCACTTGTTGAACGGCACGCGCTGGCCCTCTGGGGCGGTACCGGGGCGGTAAAGCTGCACGACGCCGATGCGGCGTCCTGCGCGATGGTACTGGAGCGGCTCGACGCTGACCGCTGGCTGTACAGCGCCCCGATGGACGAAGCCCGCGACGTCTGGGGAACGCTCCTGAGGGAACTCAGCATCGAACCGGACGAGCGGCCCGAGTGGAAAGCGTTCGAGCACATCGCCGCACGGGCCGAGCGTTGGAGCGATGAGTTGCCCGCGGACTGGGAGCAACTCGGCCAACCCTTCCCCCGCTGGCTCCTGGAAGCCGCGCTTGAGGTGTGCCAGACGCGGGGCGCTGTTGGACGCCGCGCAGGCAGGGACGTCCTGGTGCATTGCGATCTGCATTTCATGAACATCCTCCCGCATCCCGACAGCCACCAGTCCGTCAGGAAACGCAGATACGTAGCCATCGATCCCCAGCCGATGGTCGGGGAGGCAGAGTTCGCCGTCGCCCCGATCCTGTGGAACCGTATCCGGGATCTCTCCAGAACGGCTCCGGAACTTGCGCTCCTTGAGCGCTGCGCAGATTTCAGCAGCGCGGCGGGCTTGGACGGCGAAGCAGCCCGGGAATGGAGCCTGGTCCGCGAGGTCGAAAACGCCCTGTGGTATGCCGGAAAGCCACGGCATGAAGGCGATCTGGCCCGCTCCTTGTGGGTTGCCAGCACCCTCGCGGGGCGGCCCCTCGACGGGCTACCCGCCGCGCACGACCTGCCCGAACCAGGCCTGGCTGGATCCGATTAGGGTCTTGCGGCTCATGAGGGCTCTGGGCAAAGAGGGCTCTGCGCCAAACCACCGCGCTCAGGCTGTTGCCTCCAACGCATTCTCGATGGCTTGCACGGCAATATCCAGGTCCGCCGAATCCGTGGACCAGTTGGTGACCGAAACGCGCAGGATGTCCCGGCCTTTCCATCGCGAACCGGACATCCAGACTCTCCCGTCGGCCATGATGAAGTCCGTGACGGCCCGAGTCCTCTCGTCTGAACCGAAGGCCAGGGACAATTGCGTGAACACGACGTCGTTGAGCACTTCCACGCCCGGCATTTCCGCAAGCCGCCGGGCCAACTCCGCAGCACATTCCGCACGTCCTGCGACAAGCTGCCGCACGCCGTCGCCACCCAAGGAACGCAATGTCGCCCACACCGGCACTCCCCTGGCCCGGCGGGAAAGCTCGGGGACTTTTTCCATGGGGTCTCCGGGGCCGTGATCGTCCTGGATGAGGTATTCGGCGTGCATGCCGATGGCCGATCGAAGGGCGGCAACGTCGCGCACCACCACAATTCCGGCGTCGTAGGGCACGTTGAGGGTCTTGTGGGCATCGGTCCCCCAGGAGTCAGCCAACTCAACCCCCTCGACCAGGTGCCGTAGTCCAGGTACGGCCGCTGCCCACAGGCCGAAGGCGCCGTCAACGTGGACCCACGCGCCGTACTCCTTGGAAACCGAGATCGCCTCGGGGAAAGGATCGAAGGCTCCCGAGTGGAGGTTTCCGGCTTGGAGGCACACAATCGCGGGACCGGAGCCGGCCTCCAGCGCGGCCCTGAGCGCGGCAGGATCGATCCGTCCTTGGCCGTCGGCGCGGACAACTTCAGGAGTCCCCAATCCCAGGAAGCGCAATGCCATGTCGAGGCTCTCGTGCCGCTCGGCTCCTACGAGGACCCGCAGTTTCGGTGCGCCTTGGAGTCCTCCGACATTGATGTCCCACCCGGCTGTGGTCAGCTGGCGCCAGCGGGCCGCGGCGAGTGCCGTGAAATTGGCCATGCTCGCCCCGGTGGCGAATCCGACGTCGGACCCTTCCGGAAGGCCGAGCAGTTCTAGCAGCCAGTGCCCGGCGGCCTCCTCGATTCCGGCTGTGGCGGGTGTGGCGAAACGCAGCCCGGTGTTCTGGTCCCAGGCGGAGACCATCCAGTCCGCCGCCATGGCCGCCGGAACCGTACCGCCGATGACCCAACCGAAAAAGCGCCCCGACTGCATCGCCATGAGCCCCGGTTCGGCGTGCTCGGCGAGGAAATCGATGACCGCGGCCGGGTCCAGTCCACTGGCGGGAAGGGGGCCGCCGAAGATCGCGGTGACGTCATCGGCGGTGTTGCTTGGCCGCACGGGCCTCCCAGGCAGGGCCCTCAACCACTCCCGGGTGTGCTCCCATGCACGTTCGAGAGCCTGCTCATACCCGCTGGAATCGACCCACATGAGTGCATGCTACGCCCGAGGCTTCCCTCCGGCCATCGCTGGCGACATCCGGGGCGCTACTTGGCGAAGTTGTCGTTCCAGACGTCCATGCCGAGTTTGATGATCAACGCGCCGACAACGATCAGGAACACGATCCGCACAAAGGCGCTGCCCTGTTTCGCGGCGGTCCGGGCTCCCAGGTAGCCGCCGGCCATGTTGGACAGGCCGAGCACAGCGCCAACGCCCCACAGCAACGATCCGTGCGGCAGGAAGAACAACAGGGCACCGGCGTTCGTGGCCATGTTGACGATCTTCGCCTTGGCGCTGGCCTCCAGGAAGGCATAGCCCATGGCGGAGACGAGGGCGATAACAAGGAACGAGCCTGTTCCGGGACCGATCAGGCCGTCGTAGAAACCGATCACTGCACCGATGGCGCAGGCCACGACGTAGTGCGTGTGGCCGTCATGACGCAGCGCTGTCAACTCGCCCGCATTGGGCCGCAGCGCCGTGAAGAGAGCGACGGCGATCAGCGCCACCACGATGATGGGTTTGAAGACACTCGAGGGAAGGTTGGCCGCCAGGACGGCTCCGCCGAAGCTGCCGGCGAGGGCAATCACCGCCATGGGTATGGCCGTCTTGAGGTCAGGGCCAACCCTGCGGTAATAGGTGACGGCACTGGTTGTTGTGCCGAAGATGGAGCCCATCTTGTTGGTGGCCAACGCCTGGACCGGGGTGATCCCTGGAACCAGGAGCAAGGCGGGGAGCTGGATCAGTCCCCCGCCACCCACCACTGCGTCTATCCAACCGGCTGCGAATCCAGCCACCACGATCATGATGAGCGTGGTGAGCTGAACCGACTCGAAGCCGGAGATCACTTCTGGCGTACGGCGTTGACCACGTAGTCGGCAGCCTTCTCGACCGCCACGTTTTCGGCCTCACCGGTGCGACGGTCCTTGATCTCCACAACACCGTCCACCAAGCCACGGCCGACTGCCACGATGGTGGGTACGCCCACGAGCTCCGCGTCACCGAACTTCACGCCTGGGGAAACCTTGGGGCGGTCGTCGTAAATCACGTCGAGGCCGGCAGCCTCGAGTTCGGCCGAGAGCTTCTCGGCTGCTGCGAAGATTTCCTCACCGCGTCCGACGGCGACCACGTGGACGTCCGCCGGGGCTACCGAGCGCGGCCAGATCAAGCCACGGTCGTCGTTGTTGGCCTCGGCCAGCGCAGCCACGGCACGGGTCACGCCGACACCATAGGAGCCCATGGTGACCACCACCTGCTTGCCGTTCTGGTCCAGGACTTTCAGGTCCAGCGCCTCGGCGTACTTGCGGCCGAGCTGGAAGATGTGTCCCATTTCGATGCCGCGTGCGGTCTCCAGGGGGCCGGAGCCGTCCGGAGCTTCGTCTCCGGCGCGGACTTCGGTGCATTCGATGACCCCGTCCCAGGTGAAGTCGCGGCCGGCCACGAGACCGAAGACGTGCTTCCCGTCCTTGTTCGCTCCGGTGACCCAGCTGGTGCCGGAGACGATCCGAGGATCCACCAGGAAGAGCAGCTTGGACGTGCCTTCGAGTCCCAGTACGGCTTCGCCGAGCGCCGGTCCGGGGCCGATGTAGCCCTTGACGAGTTCCGGGATCTTCTTGAGGTCTTCCTCGTTGGCCGCTTCCAGTCCGATCTCTCCGGCGATAGGCAGGAAGGAACCGATATTGGCTTCGACGCGCTTGAGGTCCACGGCGCGGTCGCCGGGAACACCGATGACCACAATCTGGCGCTCGCCGGTGGGCAGCGTCACGGCGAGGACCACGTTCTTGAGGGTGTCCGCGGCAGTCCAGGCGCCGCCGTCGGAATCGCTGCGGGGAGCGAGCTGGTTGGCAGCTGTTACGAGGGTTTCGATGGTGGGTGTGTCCGGAGTGTCCAGGACGCGTGCAGCGGGGGCGTTGCTGAAGTCGATCTCTGGCGGGGCCACCGTGGTCACAGCTTCGACGTTGGCCGCGTAACCGCCGGCCGAGCGCACGAAGGTGTCCTCGCCGATCTCGGTCGGGTGCAGGAATTCCTCGCTTTTGGATCCGCCCATGGCGCCGGCCGTCGCGGCAACAGGGATCACCTCGAGTCCAAGGCGCTCGAAGATTTTCAGGTACGCCCCGCGGTGGGCGGCGTAGCTGGCGTCCAGGCCGGCGTCGTCGACGTCGAAGGAGTAGGAGTCCTTCATGATGAATTCACGGCCTCGGAGGAGGCCTGCCCGGGGGCGTGCTTCGTCGCGGTACTTGTTCTGGATCTGGTACAGGCTCAACGGCAGGTCCTTGTACGAGGAGTACAAGTCCTTGACCAGGAGGGTGAACATTTCCTCGTGCGTGGGGGCGAGCAGGTAGTCGGCACCCTTGCGGTCCTGGAGGCGGAACAGCCCCTCGCCGTATTCGGTCCAGCGGTTGGTGGCTTCGTACGGTTCGCGCGGCAGCAGCGCCGGGAAGTGGACTTCCTGGGCGCCAATGGCTGCCATTTCCTCGCGGATGATTGCCTCGACCTTGCGCAGGACGCTCAATCCCAAAGGCAGCCACGTGTAGATGCCCGGTGCGGCCCGGCGGATGTAGCCGGCGCGGACAAGAAGCCTATGGCTGGCGACTTCGGCGTCGACGGGATCTTCACGCAGGGTGCGCAGGAATAGCTGGGAGAGGCGAAGGACCACGGGTCAGAATCCGTTTCTATGGCAAGAGCTGGCAAAATCTACTGCGTACTAATCTACCGGCTTACAGCCGGGCCACTCGCCCGGCCCCTCCCCCGGGTCCCTTCCCGAAATCAGAATCCTGCCCAACGCAGATGAGCCACGCCATGGTGGGTGGAAGCCCCTGGCCGCTGGGCGGCTGGTCATCCTGCCATGGCGTGGCTCAGCGGCTGGTCGGCCGCAGGCGCTGGTCTGAACATATGTGATCGCGGACACTTAATTCAAGGGCTTGGACTAATCAATATTTGTTGACCGGGACTGGTACCGGGACTACCTTTTATTCATCACCTGATGAATAAAATACCCCGGAGGCGACGATGTCCCATAGCGCATCAGGAAATACCACCCCAGACATGCCCCCGGCGGTCAAGGCGGAGGGCCTGCACGTCACCCGCGGCCACAAAAAGATCCTGCGCGGCCTGGACTTCGCCATGGAGCCCGGCCGCATCACGGGCTTGCTCGGCCCCTCCGGGAGCGGCAAGACAACCCTCATGCGCGGAATCGTCGGAGTCCAACGGCTCACTTCAGGATCCATAGAAGTGCTGGGCCGTCTGGCCGGCACACCATCGTTGAGGCACGACGTCGGGTACGTCACCCAAGCGCCGAGTGTGTACACCGACCTCAGCGTCGAAGCGAACGTCAGGTATTTCGGAGCCATGCACAGCGCCTCGGTCGCGGACACTGCGGAGGCGATTGCCGCCGTCGGGCTCGAAGCACTGGCACGTCGGAAGACTGCAGACCTGTCCGGCGGTGAATTCAGCCGGGTCTCGCTGGCATGCGCGCTCGTCTCGCACCCCCAGCTGCTGGTCCTCGACGAACCGACGGTTGGCCTGGATCCGGTACTGCGCGCCGAATTGTGGGAACGGTTTGCCGCGATGGCCGAATCGGGCACCACCCTGCTGGTGTCCAGCCACGTGATGGAGGAAGCCTCGCACTGTTCGTCCCTGCTCTTGCTTCGCGACGGCCTGCTGCTTGCGCAGCTCAGTCCGGCCGAACTCAGCGAACGTGGCCACAGCAACGACCTGGAAAAGGCCTTCCTGCACATCATCCAGGAGACGAGCGCCGCTTCGAACCGCCGGAGTGCCAATGAAAGCCAGGTGGCGTCATGAATCCGCGGATGATGTTTGCCACGACCAGGCGGGTTTTAGAACAACTGCGGCATGACCACCGCAGCGTCGCGCTCATCATGGTGGTTCCCGCCCTGCTGCTCACCGGCGTCTACTATCTCTTCGAGAACGAAACCTTGCCGCCCGGATTCCCCGGACCTTTGACCGCGTGGGACTCATGATGCTGGCCATCTTCCCGTTCGTGGTGATGTTCCTGGTCACGTCGATCACGATGTTGCGTGAGAGGACCTCGGGGACGCTCGAACGGCTCCTCACGACGCCGATCCACAAGGCCGATCTCCTGTTCGGCTACGCGTTGGCGTTCTCGATCATGGCCGCACTCCAATCGCTTGTAGCCACGGCGGTGGCCTATTGGATCTTCAATCTGGATATCAAGGGGAGTCCCGGTTATGTGGTGTTGATCGCCGTCATCAACGCTGTGCTGGGGGTCGCCCTGGGCCTGCTGTGCTCGGCCTTTGCCCGGACCGAATTCCAAGCAGTCCAGTTCATGCCAGTAGTGGTGATCCCGCAGATCCTGTTGTGCGGGCTCTTCGTCGCCCGGGACCACATGAACGGCCTCCTGGAGGGCATTTCGAACGTGCTGCCGCTGACGTTTTCGGTTGATGCGCTCCAACAGATCGCCGGCAACGCCGAGGCGACCCAGGCCATGTGGCAGGATGCAGGGATCATGGCGGCGATTGTGGTGGGAGTTTTGGTCCTGGCTTCGTTTACCCTCCGACGGCGGACCTCATGAGCGACGCGTTGCCTCCCCTACGGCGGGGACGCCGCGGCGGCGGCAGCGACTCGCGCGAACTGATCCTGGCGACGGCCCGCCGGCTATTCGCCGAGCATGGTTTCGACGGCACAAGCCTTCGGCAAGTGGCCCGCGAAGCAGAGGTGGACCCGGCCATGGTCCACCATTTCTTCAAGGGGAAAGACGAACTCTTCGCCCAGAGCGTGGAGCTCCCGGCGGATCCTGCGGAGGTGCTTGCCGGCGTCGAATCACTGGATCCGGCGCAGCGTTCGGAGACGATTGTCCGTGCCGTGCTGCGGTTGTGGGAAGGCCCGGCACAGCACGGACTCGTGGCGTTCGTCAGGGGAACCATTGGCTCCAAGGCCAAGACCGCCTTGCTGCGGGAGATGGTTGCCCGGACCATCCTCTCGAGGATCACATCCGGACTTTCCGGCTCTCACGAAGAGGCCAGGATGCGCGGAAACCTTGTTGCCACGCAGATGGTGGGGCTCATGCTGATGCGCTACGTAGTCCGGCTCGAACCACTGGCTTCGGCCTCGCAGGACGAGGTGGTGCGGCTCGTGGCGCCGAACGTCCAGCACTACCTCACAGGCGAACTCGATCTCCCCAAGTGACTCGCAGTTGTTGTCGTCATCAGGGCTCATAACGACAACTACTGCGAGTTAGTTGGGCCGGTCAGTACAGAACAGTGGCGAAGGTTCCGAGCCGTTGGAAACCGACCCGCTCATACGTCGCGCGCGCCCTGGTGTTGTATTCGTTGACGTACAGGCTTGTGATTGGCGCGAACTTCTGGGCCAGGACAACCACGCCAGCCATGTACCCGGCGCTGAGTCCTTGGCCGCGGAACTCGGGGTTCATCCAGACGCCTTGGACCTGAGTTGCCTGCGCCGTGACGGCACCGAGTTCGGCTTTGAACTTCACGGTTCCACCGTCGATGTGCACCAAGGAATGGCCTTGCCGGATCAGCCCGGCCACCCGGCGGCTGTAGAAGTCTTCGCTCCCCAGAAAGGGCGAATAACCCACTTCTTCTTCGAACATGGCCGCACAAGCGGGCAGAATGCGGTCAAAGTCGGCGATGTCTCCAAAACAGAGCTGCGGGTTGGCTTGGACAGCGGGCGGGCCCGATATTGCCAGAAGCGGCTGGTCGGCGCGAACCTCGTGAGCGAAATGACCCAGTTGCTCCAACCGGGAGTGAAGTGCCAGCACGGACTCCGCGGGCCCGAAGATGGAGGCATAGCGACGGCCCGCCCGGTGCGCAGCTGAGGCGACGCGGGCAGCCAATTCCGGGTCGAGCTGCACCGGAACCAGATTGGCACCGGCCCAGCAGGCACCCACCAGGGTGTCGCCGTCGAACACTCCGAACACGCTCGCGCCGCCGGAAGTAGGGGCGGCGCTCCCCGACGAGTCAAGGTGCGCCAAAATGAAGACATTCGCTACTGCGTCTTCCATCGCGAGCGCGCGAAGGGACCGGGTGTCGGCGGCGCCGAGCACCCGGACGGTGACACCGTCCAGCCCGGTTGCATCTTTACTACGAGACGCTAACCACGGGGCTACCCTTGACAGCACCTTCGCCATCGGCCTCCCCCATCTCTTCAGCGATACGCATGGCCTCTTCGATCAGTGTCTCAACAATCTGGCTCTCGGGAACAGTCTTGATGACTTCACCCCTCACAAAGATCTGCCCCTTGCCGTTTCCGGAAGCAACGCCCAGATCGGCCTCGCGAGCCTCACCCGGACCGTTCACCACGCAACCCATGACGGCGACGCGAAGCGGAATCTCCATTCCTTCAAGCCCGGCGGTGACCTGCTCCGCGAGCGTGTAGACGTCCACCTGGGCGCGTCCGCAGGAGGGGCAGGAGACGATTTCCAACTTGCGCGGGCGCAGGTTGAGGGACTGCAGGATCTGGTTGCCTACCTTGATTTCCTCAACGGGCGGCGCAGACAGGGACACGCGGATGGTGTCCCCGATGCCCCGGGACAGAAGTGCACCGAAGGCCGTTGCGGACTTAATGGTTCCCTGGAACGCCGGTCCGGCCTCGGTCACGCCAAGGTGCAGGGGCCAGTCGCCCTTTTCGGCAAGCATCTCGTAGGCCGCCACCATAATCACGGGGTCGTTGTGCTTGACCGAGATCTTGAAATCGTGGAAGCCGTGTTCTTCGAACAGGGAAGCTTCCCAAACTGCCGATTCCACGAGGGCTTCCGGTGTGGCTTTGCCGTACTTCTTCAGGATGCCGGGCTCCAGGGAGCCCGCGTTGACGCCGATCCGGATGGAAGTCCCGTGGTCCTTGGCGGCCTTGGCGATTTCCTTCACCTGGTCGTCGAACTTGCGGATGTTGCCCGGATTGACCCGTACCGCTGCGCAACCGGCCTCGATCGCGGCGAAGACGTATTTGGGCTGGAAGTGGATGTCCGCGATGACAGGGATCTGCGACTTGCGGGCAATGATCGGCAGCGCCTCGGCGTCATCCGCGGAAGGGCAAGCGACACGCACGATGTCACAGCCGGACGCCGTCAGCTCCGCGATCTGCTGCAGCGTGGCGTTGATGTCCGTGGTAGGGGTGGTAGTCATCGATTGCACGCTGATGGGTGAATCGGAGCCGACGCCCACCGAACCCACCTTGATCTGGCGGGTCTTGCGGCGGGGCGCGAGAACGGGGGGCGGGGCTGATGGCATTCCCAGGCTGACCGAGGTCACGTGGACTCCTTGGGTTGAAGTGGGTGGATCGTGGGGCTGGGTTCCGGGCCCCGTCCGGTCAAGCGGCTAGGAAGCGTGGGCGGAGAGCACTCCGATAATGGGATTCCACTCCGACGTCCGGATTCCTGCAATCCCTTGCACGGCGGCGAAGGGGTCCTCCTTCAACGTGGCGTTCAGCTCGGACTCGTCTGCGGCTTTGAGCAGCAAAAGCGCCCCCGCACCGTCGGTGTAAGGGCCGCTTGCCAGCAGGGTCCCCTGTTCGGCAAGGCCGGCGAGCCAGGCGCGGTGGGCGGGGCGGTTCGCGTCGCGCACCTCGGCGGACTCGGCGTCGTACACGTACTCAACAGCGAAAACAGTCATACGGATAGCCTATCCCCCCAGTACAATTCAGGGGCCGGCCCAATCCGGGGCGTCCACCGCGCGCCTCCGGCGCCTGCCGGACCGGACAGATCAGCCAAAGATATTGACGGGCTTGACGATGTCCGCGTAGATCAGCAGCACACTCATGGCAATGAGCACGCTGGCCACGACGTACGTCAGCGGCAGAAGCTTGGCGATGTCGAAAGCGCCGGGATCCGGCTTGCCGCGCAGCTTGGCGATTCGGCGCCGGGCTCCCTCATAGAGCGCGCCGGCCACATGTCCGCCGTCGAGCGGCAGCAGCGGAACCAGGTTGAAGATGGCGAGGGCGAAGTTCAGTCCTGCCAGCAGTCCAACGAGAACCGCGATGCGCGATTGCAGCGGAACCTGATCCATGGCAGCGACTTCACCAGCTGCCCGGCCGACTCCCACCACGCTGATGGGACCGTTGGGATCGCGCGGCTCCGAGCTGAAGGCCGCTTGCGCCACGCCGACCACCCTGGCGGGCAGGTTGAGGATGACTCCGGCGATTTGCTTGATGTTCTCGCCGGCCATCGGAAGAACGGTCGACGCCGGCTGGGGCACCATGGCGGTCTGGGCGCCGATGCCGAGGAACCCGACTTCCTCATATAACGGCTTGCCGTCCGCGCCTTTGGCCTGCTGACCGTTGTCTCCAATGACAGGGCGTGCGGAAAGGACCGGGGTTACTTGGGAGGTGACGCTGTTGCCGTCACGCTCCACGGTGATCTGGACGGCCTTGCCGGCGGAAGCCCGGATCCAGCCGCTCATTTCAGCCCAGCTGGTGACAGGTTTTCCGTCGAAGCTGGTGACAACGTCGTTGGGCTGGAGCTTGGCCGCTGCCGCCGGGGTCAGCCGGCAGTTCGGTGAATTTGGATCAACAGTCTCTCCCGCTTTCACCTGGCACTTGGACACGTTGGCAATGGTGGTAGTGGCGGTGGATACACCGAAGCCCATGAGCAACACCGCGGTCAGCACAAGGCCAATGAGCAGGTTCATGGCCGGGCCGCCCAGCATAATAATGATCTTTTTCCAGACCGGCAGCTTGTAGAAGACCCTGTTCTGGTCGCTCGGTCCCACGTCCTCATGCGCCGCGGACCGGGCCTCCGTGGCAAGGGTTTGGAACATGCTGGTACTGGACGGACGCACGCTGCCATCGTCCTGGTTGGGCGGGTACATGCCGATCATGGCGACGTAGCCGCCGAGCGGAATGGCCTTGAAACCGTATTCGGTCTCGCCCTTCCGTGTGGACCAGAGGGTGGGGCCGAAACCGATCATGTACTTCGTGACGCGCACTTTGAAAAGCTTGGCGGGCACGAGATGCCCCACCTCGTGCAACGCGATGGAGACGGCCACGCCGATCGCGACGAAGACGACTCCGAGAATGAACAGGATGACGGGATTCATGCCTTAAGTGCTGCTTCCTAAAGGGTGCTGCTGGCTAAACGATCGTGGGTGCGCGTGCGTGCCCATCTCTCAGCATCCAACACCGAGTCCACCGTCAGCTCCAAGGATCCTGAATGTTCGCTGAGGACGGACTCCACCGTGTCCACAATATCCGTGAATCGGATCCTGCCGGCATGGAAGGCTTCAACGGCTTCCTCGTTGGCCGCGTTGAAGACAGCCGGGAAAGTACTGCCTTGCTTCGCGGCGTCCTTGGCCAGTTCCACCGCCGGGAATGCTACCGAGTCAAGGGGTTCGAACGTCCAACTGGTGGCCTGGGTCCAGTCGCAGGCCTTAGCGGCGCGGGGCACGCGATCCGGCCACCCGAGTCCAAGGGCGATGGGCAACCGCATGTCCGGCGGCGAAGCCTGGGCGATGATGGAGCCATCCACGAACTCCACCATGGAATGCACCACTGACTGCGGGTGCACCACGACGTCGATCCTGTCCAAGGGGACGTCGAATAGAAGATGCGCTTCGATGACTTCCAGGCCTTTGTTGACCAGGCTGGCTGAGTTGGTGGTGACCATCAGGCCCATATCCCACGTGGGGTGGGCAAGAGCCTCGGCCGGCGTAACGTCGCGGAGTTGCTCGCGGTTCCGGCCCCGGAACGGACCGCCGGAAGCTGTCAGGATGAGTTTCTCAACCTCGTTGTCAGATCCCGCGCGGAGGCACTGGGCAATGGCCGAGTGTTCGGAATCCACCGGCACGATCTGGTCAACGGCTGCCGCGGCTTTCACAAGGGCACCGCCCACAATCAGGGATTCTTTGTTCGCCAAGGCGAGGGTAGCGCCGGACTTCAGTGCTGCCAGCGTAGGGGCCAAGCCGATGGAACCCGTGATGCCGTTGAGTACGACGTCCGCTTCGATCGCGGCAATCTTGGTGGACGCGTCCGGCCCTGTGATGATCGCCGGATCATAGTTCCTGAGTCCGGCGGCGGAGGCGGCAGCGCCTATGAGTGTACGGAGTTCATGGGCGTCGCCATAGGCGATGCCCACTGCCTGCGCCTTGGTGTGGACGGCCTGGTGCGCGATCAGTTCCAGGTTGCCGCCACCTGCGCTCAGTGCCACGACCTCGAACAGGTGGGGAGCGGCGTCGACCACCTCAATCGCCTGTGTGCCAATGGAACCAGTGGACCCGAGGAGAATGATCTTGCGCGGCTGCATTGCTTAAGTATCCCGCACCCCAGGCGTAGCGTTGGTTTGTGGACTGGGTCTCGTGGTTCGAGGCGCCGGACTATGAATTCGCCCGGCAGGTGCTCCAACGCGGCACGGCCGCGCTCTACTTCATCGCGTTCCTCTCCAGCCTCAACCAATTCCCGGCGCTCCTCGGTGAACACGGGCTTCTCCCTGTGCCGCGGTACGTTGGCGGTCACAGGATCTTGCGCAGGCCCAGCCTTTTCCGGTGGAAGTATTCGGACTCCTTGCTCCGGGCAGTCTGCGCCACCGGACTCGTCATTTCCTTGACGCTCTTGGGCGGGCTGCCGCAGCTTGGCCCACCGTGGCTTCCGCTGGCCGCGTTCCTGGCACTGTGGCTGCTCTACATGTCGATCGTGAACGTTGGCCAGACCTTCTATGGCTTCGGCTGGGAGATGCTGCTGCTCGAAATGGGATTCACGGTTGCATTCCTCGGTTCGGACCAGACTCCCCCGCCAAAGACCATCCTCGTTCTGCTCGTGTGGCTGTTGTTCAGGCTGGAGTTCGGCGCCGGCATGATCAAGATCCATGGCGGAAGCGAGTGGCGTGATTTAACCGCCCTGTACTACCACCACGAGACGCAGCCCATGCCCGGACCGTTGAGCCGCCAGGCGCACCTCCTGCCCAAACCGATGCACCGCATGGAAGTGCTCGGCAACCACTTCGCCCAACTGGTGGTGCCGTTCTTCCTGTTCGCTCCACAGCCGCTGGCCAGCATTGCCGCCGGAATCGTTGTCTTCACGCAGCTTTGGCTTGTTGGGAGCGGGAACTTCGCGTGGCTCAACTGGTCCGGGATCGTGCTTGCCTTCGCTGCGGTGAGTGACCCGGTCGCCCACGCTGTGCTGCCTTTCATACCGCAACGGACGGTCCCGGCTGCGCCGGTTCCGCAGACCCCGGTGTGGTGGCTCGCCGTCGTACTTTCAGTGACGGTGCTTCTCTTGGTGCTCAGCTATTGGCCTATCCGCAATTTACTCTCGCGGGAGCAGCTCATGAACGCCAGCTTCAACCGATGGCAGTTGGTCAACACCTATGGGGCGTTCGGTACGGTGACCCGGCACCGGGTGGAAATCGTGGTGGAAGGCACGCAGGCCGACGTTCCCGTCGATGAGGCCGACTGGCGCGAATACGGCTTCAAGGGCAAACCCGGCGACGTCCGCAGGCTCCCCCGCCAATGGGCGCCGTACCACCTGCGCCTCGACTGGTTGATGTGGTTCCTGCCCCTGCGCACCGTTCACGAGGAGTGGTTCTACGCGTTCTTGGGCAAGCTGCTCGACGCCGACCGGCCCACCTTGCGCTTGTTGCGTCAGGACCCGTTCGACGGCGCACGACCGCGTTGGGTGCGGGCGCGCAGCTTCCTGTACCGCTTCGCCACGAGGGCCGAGTTCCGCGAAACGGGCCAGCGTTGGATCCGGATGGAGCTCTACGAGGTCATTGCCCCCTTGGGCCATCCGGCGTCGCGGCGGCAGGGACGCTAGATCCTGTGGGACTGAACCTTCAGGAAAGCCGGGCCCTGTGCAGCGTCGATTCGGCGTGTTTGAGGATGGGACCGTCCACCATTTTGCCTTTGTACTGGAAGACCCCGGTTCCGGCCGCAGCGGCTGCTTCAAGCAGCTCCCGTGCCTCAGCGACGGCGTCCGGCGAGGGTGCGTAGGCTTCGCGGACAACGGCAACCTGGTTCGGGTGGATGCAGGCCTTGGCACCGAAACCACTAGCGACTGCGTCTGCGGATTCCACGGCCAATCCGGCAAGATCGGGAATGTCGACGTAGACCGAATCGATGGCTTCCTTGCCCGCAGCCTTGGCGGCGAGCAGCACCGCGGAACGGGAGTGCATGGCGACGGCCCGGTAGCCGCCGTCATTCTTGCGGCTGGAGGTGCCGCCCATGGAGGCGATCAGGTCCTCGGCACCCCACATTAGCCCGACGACGTTGGGTGCCTGGGCGATCGCACTCGCGTTGAGGATCCCTTTGGCCGTCTCGCACAAGGCAATGACGTGGTAACCCTCGAGTGCCTTCAACTGTTCGCCGGACTCGGCCTTGGCCAGCATCACGGTGCGGTACGGCGTGTGCGTGAGGCAGTGCAGGTCCTTCTCGAAGTCCGGGGTGCCCACCGGGTTGACGCGCACAATCGTACGGCTGGGGTCGAGCTCGGCGGTCTCGCCACCCGAGCCAAGCTGGGCGAGGATGGCGCCCCGGGCGCGTTTCTTGTCCGCGGGGGCGACCGCGTCCTCGAGGTCCAGGATCACGGCGTCGGAACGCTCGGCGGCCTTTTGGTACCGTTCCGGACGGTCGGCGGGGCAGAAAAGCAGTGCGGGGCCCATCGTGAAGGTCATGTATTGATTGTCCTCTGTTGCGCCTCGAGATGCGCGGTCCGGGTCCACATGAGGCAAGCCCTCGTGGCCAAGGCCACAACCGTTCCGTCTTGGTTGCGGCCGGTGTGCTTCATGGTCACGACGCCCTGACCGGGACGCGACGACGACGCCCGCTTCCCTGTGACCACAGTCTCGGTGTAGAGGGTGTCGCCGTGGTAGAGCGGGTGCGGAAAAGAGACGTCCGTGAGGCCAAGCTGGGCAATGATGGTGCCCTGGGTCAGCTGCGTGACGGACTGCCCCACCATGGTGGACAACGTGAACATCGAGTTCATGAGCCGCTGGCCGAAGGGCTGGGTGGCACTCCAGGCCGCGTCCAAGTGGAGGGCCTGGGTATTCATGGTCAGTGTGGTGAACAGGACGTTGTCCGTCTCCGTGACGGTCCGGCCGGGCCGATGGGCGTAAACAACGTCTTCCTCGAGCTCGTCGAAGTAAAGCCCGCGCTGTTCGATAATTCGGGGTTCGGAGACTCGGGGTCCACCGTTGCCCGGGGTTTCAGGGCCCGCTGTCATACAGTCAGCTCCTGGTCTTCTTCGAAGAGCTCGACGCCGGTCGCAGCCGCAACGTCCTCCGCAGACACATTCGGCGCCAACTCGCGCAGGACCAGCCTCGATGCCCCACCCTCGGAGACGACGTCGATCACGGCGAGATCGGTGATGATCCTGTCCACGCAACCCTTCCCCGTCACCGGCAACGAGCATTCCTTGACGATCTTGGGCTTGCCGTTGCGGTCAACGTGCTCCATCATCACGATCACCCGCTTGGCGCCGAAGACGAGATCCATGGCGCCGCCCATGCCTTTGACCATCTTTCCCGGGATCATCCAGTTGGCCAGGTCCCCGTTGGCCGCAACCTCCATGGCGCCCAGCACGGCCACGTCTACATGGCCGCCGCGGATCATCCCGAACGATGTTGCCGAGTCGAAGAACGCGGCGCCCGCATTGACGGTGACCGTTTCCTTGCCTGCGTTGATCAGGTCGGGGTCCACTTGATCGTCAGCGGGATAGGGGCCGACGCCCAGGATGCCGTTCTCGGAATGCAGGATCACTTCGACTCCGGCAGGGATGTAGTTGGGAATCAGGGTAGGCATGCCGATCCCCAGGTTGACGTACTGTCCGTTGCGGAGCTCGCGGGCCACGCGGGCGGCCAGTTCGTTCCGCGTCCAGCCCTTGCCTTCGTGATGTTCGACGTTGGCCCTGCGGTACTCGTGCCTGACCGCCTCGGGACGCGGCGGCACATCCTGGGTGATGTTCGATTCCATGGCTACGCTCCTGCCTGATCGGTAGTGCCGGCAGCTTCCGTAGTGCCCGCAGCAGATGCCTGGGTCAACGCAACTGTCCGCTTTTCGATGCGCTTCTCCGTGTCCGGTGCAAGGACGACCCGCTGGACGAAAATGCCTGGAGTGTGGATGTTTTGCGGATCGAGTTCGCCGGGCTCCACGAGCTCTTCTACCTCGGCGATGGTGATCCGGGCCGCCATGGCGCACAACGGGTTAAAGTTCATGGCCGTCGCGTGGAAGACGAGGTTCCCGTGGCGGTCGCCCTTCCAGGCATGGACCAGTCCGAAATCGGGCGTCAGCGACTCCTCCAGGACATAGTCCGCGCCGTTGAAGGTACGCACTTCCTTGGGAGAGGATGCGATCGCAACGTTCCCGTCGGCGTCGTACTTTTGCGGAAGGCCGCCTTCCGAGACCTGGGTCCCGACGCCGGCCGCCGTGAAGAACGCGGGGATGCCGGCGCCCCCGGCGCGCAGTTTCTCCGCGAGCGTCCCTTGCGGGGTGAGAACCACCTCGAGCTCGCCGGCCAAATACTGCCGCGCGAACTCCTTGTTCTCACCAACATAGGAACTGATGGTCCGGCGGATACGCCCGTCCCTTAGCAAAATACCCAGGCCCCAGTCGTCCACGCCGCAGTTGTTGCTGACCGTTTCAAGGTCCTTGGTGCCTTGATCGTGGAGCGCATCGATCAGCGCCACGGGGATACCGCACAAGCCGAATCCGCCGACGGCGAGCGAGGCACCGTCGTGGATGTCCTTCACCGCTTCCGCGGCGCTGGCAACAACTTTGTCGATCATCGTTTACCTTCCCTGACGGTTAAAGGCCCAGCTCGCGGGCGATGAGCATCAACTGGACCTCGGTGGTTCCTTCCCCGACTTCCAGGATCTTGGAGTCGCGGTAGTGCCGTGCCACCGTGAATTCGTTGATGAAGCCATAGCCACCGAACACCTGGGTGGCGTCCCGTGCGTTGTCCATGGCTGCCTCGCCTGCGACCATCTTAGCGATGGCTGCTTCGGTCTTGAACGGCTTGCCGGCCAGCATCCTCGCGGCCGCATCATAGTAGGCCAAACGTGCCGTGTGGGCCCGTGCCTGCATGCGGGCGATCTTGAACTGAATGGCCTGGTACTTGCCGATGTGGTGCCCGAAAGCCATACGTTCCTTGGCGTATTTCACGGACAATTCGACGCAGCCCTGTGCCGCGCCGGTGGCGAGCGCGGCGATGGCGATGCGGCCCTCGTCCAGGATGGACAGGAAGTTGGCGTAGCCCCGCCCCTGGACACCGAGCAGGTTCTCTTCGGGCACGCGGACGTTGTTCAGCGTGAGCGGGTGGGTGTCGGAGGCGTTCCAGCCCACCTTGTTGTAGGCCTTTTCCGCGGTGAAACCGGGCGTGTCGGTGGGAACCAGGATGGTGGAGATTTCCTTCTTGATGCTCCCGTCCTTGCGTTCATGCTGTCCGGTGACGGCGGTGACGGTGACCAGGCGCGTGATGTCCGTACCGGAGTTGGTGATGAACTCCTTGTTGCCGTTGATGACCCAGCGGCCGTCTTCAAGGTGTGCGTTCGTCTTGGTGCCGCCTGCGTCCGAGCCAGCCTCTGGCTCGGTCAGGCCGAACCCGGCGAGTGCTTCGGCGGAGGTCAGCTGCGGCAGCCACTGTTCCTTTTGCGCTTGGGTGCCGAAGCGGTACACAGGCATGGCGCCCAGCGATACGCCTGCTTCAAGGGTGATCGCCACGGACTGGTCCACCCGGCCTAGCTGTTCCAGCGCGAGAGCGAGGGCGAAGTAGTCTCCACCCATTCCGCCGAACTCTTCAGGGAAGGGCAGGCCGAAGAGGCCCATCTCGCCCATCTGCTTGACGACTTCATAGGGGAAGCTGTGTTCCTCGTCGTGTTTGGTGGACACCGGGGCCACTACCTCGTCGGCAAATTCCCGGACGGAGTTGCTCAGGTCCTGGTATTCCTCGCTGAGTTCAAAACTTGCCATGGCTAGACTTCCTCGTCTTTCTGGTTTTCTGTCGGTTCCCCCGTGGGTTCCGGGGTAGGTTCTTGAGTGGCTTCTGCCACCACGTGGATGGTGGCGAGGACTTGGTCCGCCTTGACGAGGTCCCCGGTTTTGCTGCTGAGGTGCACGGTGCCGGACACCGAGGCCAGCAATTGGTGCTCCATCTTCATCGCTTCCACGGCAAGGAGGACCTGGCCGGTTTCGACGTGGTCGCCGTTGTGCACCGAAACGGAGACGACGGTTCCCGGCATAGGAGACCGGACTTCCGGATCCGCGGCGCCTTCCTCGCGCTGGATGCCCGCGAGGACGCGTTGGAGCCGGGCCTCGCGGTCCAGGATCTCCAGCCGGCAGGACCAGCCGTCGCTGCCGAGCCAAAGCTCGCGCGGCTGGCCAGATCCGGCGCCTCCCGGAGAAGGCGAGCCGTGCGCGAAATGGTGCTCGACGCCGTCGAGCACCAGCGCGGCTTGTTCCGCGGTTCCCGTCAGCATCTCTGCAGTGTGCACGACGCCGCCATCCACTTGCGCCGTGATGCTCGAACCGTTCCCGGTGAGCGCAATGGTGGCCAGGCCGGCGTCGGGAAGACCGATGGTGGTCTTCCACGGCGCGCGGGCGCCGACGCGCCAGCCATCGGCGGTGTTCCAGGGCGATTCCGTCCCGACACGCGCCTGGACTTGGCGGTTCAGCAGCTCCGAACGGCTGAGGATCGCTGCGGCGATCAACTCCACGTCCGTGATCCGACGGAACTCCAGCCCCTCCAGCTTTCGCTCGATCAAACCGGTGTCGAGGCGCCCGGCGCGGACGTCCTCGTCGTTGATCAGAAGCCGCAGATACTCAACGTTCGTGTGAATGCCCAGCAGGGTGTAGTCCCCCAATGCGTGGTCAAGGGTGTCCAACGCCGCCTTGCGGTCCGGTCCCCAGGCAATGACCTTCGCCAACATGGGATCGTAGTCGCCGGTGATGGACAGTCCGGGCCGCATGGCGGAGTCAACGCGGACATGGGGATCGTCGCCGGCGCGTTCCCGGAGCGTCACGATCTCGCCGATCGACGGCATGAAACCGCGTTGGGGTACCTCCGCGTAGACGCGCGCCTCTATCGCATGGCCGTCAAGCACGACGTCGGACTGTGCGACCGTGAGGACCTCACCTGCCGCTATGCGCACTTGCCATTCGACAAGGTCGACGCCAGTCACCATTTCCGTGACCGGGTGTTCCACCTGGAGGCGGGTGTTCATCTCCATGAAGAAGAAGTGCTCCGGATCCTTGTCCGAGACAAGGAACTCGACCGTTCCCGCGCCGCTGTACTTGACGCTTCGGGCGGCCTGGCAGGCGGCCTCACCGATCCGCGCCCGGACTTCGGCACCATTCGCGAGGGACTCCAGCAAGGGGGACGGCGCCTCCTCGATGACTTTCTGGTGGCGGCGCTGAAGCGAACATTCGCGCTCGCCAAGGTGGATCACGTTGCCATGGTTGTCCGCAAGGACCTGGACCTCGATGTGCCGGGGCGACTGGATGAGCCGTTCCAGGAACAGGGTGTCATCACCGAAGGCGCTCGCCGCCACACGCCGGGCTGTCAGCAGCGTGGACGCCATATCCTCCAGCCGCTCCACGATGTGCATCCCTTTGCCGCCACCGCCGGCCGAGGGCTTGATGAGCAGGGGGAAGCCGACGCCGGGCGCAGCCTTGATCAGTTCCGCATCGCTCAGGCCCGGTTCGGCGATGCCAGGAACGCAGGGGACGCCATAGGACATGACGTGGTTCTTGGAACGGATCTTGTCGCCCATGATCTCGATGGCGTCAATGCCGGGGCCGATGAACGCAATCCCTGCGGCGTCCAAGGCCTTGGCGAACTCCACGTTCTCGGCCAGGAATCCGTATCCGGGGTGGACGGCTTGTGCTCCGCTTTGCAGGCACGCCTCGATGATGGCGTCTATCCGCAGGTAGCTGTCCGCTGCCGCGGCTGTGCCGATCCGTACGGCAGTGTCCGCTTCACGCACATGCCGGGCTCCGGCGTCGGCGTCTGAATAGACCGCCACCGAGCGGATGCCCATGACCTTGAGGGTGCGGATGACACGGCAGGCGATCTCGCCGCGGTTGGCGACAAGGACGGTGTCGAAAGAGTTGATTGTCATGGGGTCACATCCGGAAGAGGCCGAAGGAGGTTTCCGGCAGGGGTTGGCGGGACACAGTATCGAGGGCCATACCCAGGACGCGCCGGGTGTCGGCCGGGTCGATGATGCCGTCGTCCCAGAGCCGGGCGGTGGAGTAATAGGGGCTGCCTTGGTCCTCGTATTGCTGCTTGATGGGCGCCTTGAACGCTTCCTCGTCTCCCGCGGACCATTCCTCGCCGCGGGCCTCGTACTGGTCCCGTTTGACGGTAGCCAGCACGCTGGAGGCCTGGTTCCCGCCCATGACCGAAATACGGGATGCGGGCCACATCCAGAGGAACCGCGGTGAGTAGGCGCGGCCGCACATCGAGTAGTTTCCAGCGCCGAAGGAACCGCCGATCACCACGGTCAGCTTGGGCACCCGGGCGGTGGCGACCGCGGTGACCATTTTGGCGCCGTTCTTGGCGATGCCGCCCTGCTCGACGTCCTTGCCCACCATGAAGCCGGAGAGGTTCTGCAGGAAGACCAGCGGGATGCCGCGCTGATCGCAGAGCTCAATGAAGTGCGCTCCCTTGAGGGAGGACTCACTGAACAGCACCCCATTGTTGGCCACGATGCCCACGGGGTGGCCGTGCAGCTTCGCGAACCCGGTGACCAGGGTGGTGCCGTAGTTCTTCTTGAATTCATGGAACCTGGAGCCATCCACCAGACGGGCGATGACTTCGCGGACGTCATATTGCGCGTTGACGTCCGTAGGAACGGCACCATAGATCTCGCCCGGATCAACAACGGGCTCGACGGCGGCGTCCACGTCCCATGCCGGATCTGCCGGCTTGGGCAGCGTGGACACGATGTCGCGGACGATCTGCAGGGCATGCTCATCGTTTTCGGCCAGGTGGTCGGTCACGCCCGAAATCCTGGAGTGGACGTCCCCGCCGCCGAGTTCCTCTGCCGTGACGATTTCACCGATGGCGGCCTTCACGAGGGGCGGCCCGCCGAGGAAGATGGTGCCCTGGTTGCGGACAATAACCGTCTCGTCACTCATGGCGGGTACGTAGGCACCACCGGCGGTGCAAGACCCCATGACCGAGGCAATCTGCGGGATCTTAGCGGCAGACATCTTCGCCTGGTTGAAGAAGATCCGGCCAAAGTGCTCCTTGTCCGGGAACACCTCGTCCTGCTTGGGCAGGAACGCTCCCCCGGAATCGACGAGGTAGACGCACGGCAGTCTGTTCTCCAGGGCTATTTCCTGGGCCCGGAGGTGCTTCTTCACCGTCATGGGGTAATAAGTACCGCCCTTGACCGTGGCGTCGTTGGAGACCACCATCACCTGGCGGCCATGGACCAAGCCGATCCCGGCAATGACCCCTGCGCCCGGCGAATCGTCGTTGTACATCCCGTTGGCCGCCAACGGGGCGATCTCCAGGAACGGGCTTCCCTCGTCCAGCAAATAGTTGATGCGCTCGCGCGGCAACAACTTCCCCCGGGAGATATGCCGCTCACGCGATTTTTCCGGTCCACCGAGGGCGGCCACGGCAAGTCGCTTCTTCAACTCCTGCACCAGCGAAAGCTGCGCTTCCGCGTTGGCCGCGAACTGGTCGCTGCTGGTATCCAGCTGGCTGGCGAGTGTCTCCATCGGCTGTGTCCCATCCCGGCCAAAAGGCCCATCTCAGTTAGTACCGCATAACTGGAATTTAGGTTAGTCTCTATTAACTGTGTTGTCCATCACCTCGGCACTGGGCTTGCCCCGGTATCGACGCTGAATTGGACGCTTGCAAAAGGAGGAATTGTGGTCACCTTCCAGCGGAGCTCCCAGCAGGACGGCCCTACCCAGCGGAGCCCCAAGCAAGACAGCCAGACCCAGCGAAGCCAGGCTAAGGAAACCCGGCGCAAGGCGCTCCTCGTGGCGGCTGCCGGACTGTTTGCCGCAGACGGCTTCAACCGCGTGTCGCTGGAGGACCTCGGAGCGGCCGCAGGCGTCAGCGGACCGGCCGTGTACCGGCATTTCCCGGGAAAACAGGCCGTCCTTGCCGAGCTGCTGCTGAGCGTGAGCCGCAATCTGCTCGACGGCGGCCGCAGCGTAGTGTCCGAGGCCCCCGACGCCGAAACCGCGTTGCGCGGGCTGGTGGAATTCCATGTTGACTTCGCCCTCAGCAATCCCGATGTCATCCGGGTCCAGGACCGCGATTTCAGCAACCTCAGCGATGCCGACCAAGCCGAAGTCCGCACCCTGCAGCGCAACTACGTGGAACTGTGGGTAGGAGTGCTCGGCGTACTGCATCCCGACACGGATCCTGCCGAACTACGGGTCCGCGCCCACGCAGCCTTCGGCCTCATCAACTCGACGCCCCACTCGGTTCGGCACCACGGACGACGCATGGCGGTCAAAAGCGCCCGGCCCATCCTCGAACGGATGGCTTTGGCGGCACTGACCGTTCGCTAATTCCCTGCCCCAAAGACCCAACTAACTCGCAGTTGTTGTCATTATGAGCCGTTGTCATGTCTCGGGACCTCGTGGACAGTTCATGTCTCATGACCTTGTGGACGGTTGATGTCTCATGACTTCGTGGACACTTCGTCCGTGGGTGGTTTGAGGCGCGGGTAGCGTGTCCGTTTCCGGCGTGCTCCGGCGGGGTCTGCTGCGATGCCTGAGGGTTTGCCGTTGCCGACGTAGCGGGTGCCTTTGACAGGCAGGGGGTGGGTGGTGATCTCGGTGCCGCGGGTGTCGAAGAACATGATCTCGGCGTGGTCGTAAACGATGTGCACGGTGCTCCCGGCCAGGTCCTGGCCGATGTTGAACGCGGTTCCCAGCACGGTAACGCGGCCGTCGTTCCTGACGAGCCGTTGCGTGCTCCGTGCCGGTGCCGGGACGGTCATGGCGGGTTCCGGGAGGGCCGGTGCGGGTGTTTTCGGGGTCGCGTCCCAGGCTTCCTGCGGGGTCAGGGCCCCGGGCAGGGCCTGGTGTTCGCGTTCGGTGTTGTAGTAGTGGTCGAAGGTATCGATCTGGGCTTGCAGGACGGGAATCGACGGGGCCGGCGGCTGGCGGTGCAGGTACTGGTGCAGGGTGCGGTGGAAGCGTTCGTTCTTGCCCTGGGTGGTGGGTTTGCCCGGTCTGCCGGTGATCGGTTCCACACCGTGGGATTTGAGGAACTCCACGAGTGCGCCGGTGCGTCCGCGGCGGGTCGGGTTCAGGGCCGCGCCGTTGTCGGAGAGGAATTTCTCCGGCACGCCGTGGCGTTCGATGGCCAGGGCGACGACGGCGATCGCGGCCTCGCTCGTTTCCCCGGTGGCCGCCAGGGAGGCCAGGGCCAGGCGGGAGTGGTCATCGAGGAGCTGGAAGACCGCCACGGTCTTCCCGTCGGCCAGCCGCCACTCGGTCGCGTCGATCTGCCAGCACGCGTTCGGTTGCGGGTAGACGAACCGCTGGTAGGCGCTGCGGGGCTTCTTCCGCGGCTCGGGCACCACGACACCGGCCCGGTCGAAGATCCTGGCCACCGTCGCCCGGGACGGCGGGGCGAAGCCTTGCCGGGACAGCTTTGCGATTACCGACAACGGGCCGTGATCCAGCCCCTTGGCCTCAAGATCCGCCCGGGTGGCCAGCAGGAGTTCGACCATCGCCGGTGCCGTGGCTTTCGGGCTGGTCAACGGCACCGGGCGCTTGATCTCCAGGGCCTTCACCGGCCCGACGCGTCCGGCCGCCGTGCGGACCTTGTAGAACCAGGCACGCGAGACACCGTGTTCGGTGCAGAACGCGCTCACGGCACCGCGTGGCGCATCGGCCGGCCACGTAGCAACGGCATGACGGACACTGATCTTCGGGGCGGGTTTGCTCATGAACCAGAGCAAACCCGCCCCGTCTGTCTACGAGGTCCTGAGACACACTGTCCACGAAGTCATGAGACATAAGTGTCCATTAAGTCATGAGACTCCACAGTCATTATGAGCCGTCAAAACGACAACTACTGCGAGTCAGTTGGGCCTGAGAGCGCTTTCGGACACGCGGCTAGATCATGGTCATGACTGTTGCCGGATCGGACAGGATCGCGCCCAGATCGGCCAGGAATTTCGAACCCTGCTCGCCGTCCACGAGCCGGTGGTCGAAGGACAGGCTCAGGGACATCACCTGACGCACCGCGAGTTCGTCGTTGTGCACCCAAGGAGCCTTCCGCACCGATCCCAGCGCCACGATGGCAGCCTCGCCCGGATTCAAGATGGGAGTTCCTGCGTCGATGCCGAAGACGCCGATGTTCGTGATCGAGATAGTGCCGCCCGCCAGATCCGCCGGAGAGGTCTTGCCCGAGCGTGCCGTGTCCGTGAGCTCGGACAACGCGGTGGACAGTTCCAACAGCGTCATCTTGTCCGCGTCTTTGATGTTGGGAACAGTCAGTCCCCGCGGCGTGGCTGCCGCGATGCCCAGGTTCACGTAATTGAACTGCACGATCTCCTGCGCGGCCTCGTCCCAGCGGGAGTTCAGCGTCGGGTTCCTGCGCAGGGCAATAAGCACAGCCTTGGCCGCGATGGTCAACGGCGTGAGCTTGTAGCCGGCAAATTCGCGGCTGGCCTTGAGTCGCGTCAGCAATTCCATGGTGGGCGTGACATCAACGGTGAGGAACTCCGTCACGTGTGGCGCCGTGAACGCACTTTGCACCATGGCGGCGGCCGTGAACTTGCGGACTCCCTTGATGGGCGTGCGAGTCTCGCGTTCAGCGGAGATCCCGACGGCGGGCACGGCAGTCGGGGCGGTAGGAGCACCGACGCGGCCCAATATCTGGACCTGTGGACCAGCCGCGAAGTCCTGCACATCCGAACGGGTGATGAGCCCCGCCGGCCCGGTTCCCTTCACCAGCTCAAGGTCAATTCCAAGATCCCTAGCCAACTTGCGCACCGGAGGGGTGGACCTCGGCCGCTCTTGTTCAGCAGTCGGTTCGCTTTGAACCGCGAGCGGCGTGGTGGGTTCGACGACGGGAACCGATTCCCGGACCGGCTCGCGTTCGGCGACGCCTCCGTCAAAGCCTCGCTGGCGTCGCGCCGGGCGTCCGGACCTTTCGACGACGGCGCCATAGCCTACGAGGTTCGGCTCACGTTTCACCGCGGCCTCCACCGGGCTGCCCGCCGGCGCGACCCCACCGGAAGCGCCCGCAACGGAACCTTCAACACCTGAAGGGGAGGCTCCGGCGTCGTCGACTTCAAAGGAGACGATCGGCTTGCCGACCTCCACAACCGAACCGGCCTGTTCATGCAGGACGGCTACGGTTCCCGCGAAAGGCGAGGGAAGCTCAACCACGGCCTTGGCCGTTTCCACCTCGGCAATGACCTGGTTCAAGGCCACGGTGTCCCCCACCGCAACCTTCCAGCTGAGAATCTCCGACTCGGTGAGTCCCTCGCCGAGGTCCGGAAGCCTGAATTCCTTGATCATCGTGGCGCTCATCCTTCCAGGCCGCTCAGGGAGTTACCGCGGCCGAGCGCCCGGTCCACGCCGTCAAGGATTCTGTCCAGATCCGGCAGATGGTGCATCTCGAGCTTTGAGTACGGGTACGGGATGTCGAACCCCGTGATCCGGACCGGCGCCGATTCAAGGTAGTTGAAGCAGCGCTCGGTGATGCTCGCGGCGATTTCCGCGCCAAGCCCGCCGGACTGAGCAGCCTCATGGGTGATGACCAGCCGGCCGGTCTTGCGGACAGACGCCTCCACTGCCGGGAAATCGATCGGGGCCAGCGAGCGCAGGTCGATGACCTCCACGGAGATTCCTTCGTCGGAGGCGGCCATGGCCGCGTCACTGGCGGTCTTCACGAGCGGGCCGTACGCCACCAAGGTGACGTCACTGCCTGGGGAGACCACCCTGGCCTTTTCCATGGACAGCGCGGTGAAAAGATCTGCGGTCTCATCCACTTCGCCCTTGTCGTGGTAGCGGCGCTTAGGCTCGAAGTACAGCACCGGATCGTCCGAGGCGATGGCCTGCTGGATCATGGTGTAGGCATCCTGCGGGTTGGAGACGCTGATGACGCGCAGTCCCGAGGTGTGGGTGAAGTAGGCCTCCGGAGATTCGGAGTGGTGCTCGGGTGAGCCAATCCCGCCACCAAAAGGAACCCGGATGGTGATGGGCATCTTCACGCGGCCCTGTGTCCGGTAGTGCATCTTGGCGACCTGGCTGACAATCTGGTCGAACGCCGGGTAAATGAAACCGTCGAATTGGATTTCACAGACCGGTCGGTAGCCGCGGTAGGCCAGCCCCACAGCCGTACCGATGATCGCGGATTCGGCCAAGGGGGTGTCAACCACCCGGTGCTTGCCGAAGTCCTTCTGGAGGCCGTCGGTCACCCGGAAAACACCACCGAGGGCCCCGATGTCCTCACCCATGAGGACAACTTTGGGATCGTTCTCGAGGGACTTGCGCAGGCCGGCGTTGATGGCGCGGGCGAATGTCAGCTTGCTCATCAGAGTGCACCTTCCTGAGTGGATCCGCTGAAGCTTTCGAGATAGCGGGAATAGTGGTCCTTCTGGCGTTCGATCCAGGAGTTGGGCGTGCTGTAGACGTGGTTGAAGAGGTCCAACGGCGCGGGATCCGGCATGTTGATGACGCCTGCCCGCAGGTTCCTGGCCACCTCGTCTGCTTTCGCCTGGGTCTTGGCTTCGACCTCTTCCGTCAGCAGGCCCTTGGTGCGAAGCAGCGCCTTGAGGCGGGCAATCGGGTCCTTGGCCGCCCAGTCCTCAAGCTCATTGGCGTCGCGGTAGCGGGTGGGATCATCCGCTGTCGTGTGCGGGCCCATGCGATAGGTCACCGCTTCAATGAACGTAGGTCCTCCGCCCTTGCGGGCCCGGTCCAGCGCAATCCGGGTGACGGCCAAAACAGCCAGGACGTCGTTCCCGTCGACCCGCATGCTGGGGATTCCGAAGCCTGAGGCTCGGTCGGCGATCTGGATGTGGGACTGAATCCGGACGGGCTCGGAAATGGCCCAATGGTTGTTCTGGCAGATGAATACCACGGGCACTTGGAAGCTCGCTGCGAAGACCATTGCCTCGCTGACGTCGCCTTCGCTCGTGGCACCGTCCCCGAAGAACGCGACCGCCACGGAATCGGAGCCATCGTGCTGGATGCCCATGGCGTAGCCGGTTGCGTGTAGTGACTGCGAGCCAATGATGATCTGCTGGGTGGCAATGTTGTGGCGGTACGGGTCCCAGCCGGAGGACGCATTGCCGCGCCAGGCACGGACCAGGTCCATCGGCTCCACGCCGCGGCAGTAGGCCACGCCGTTGTCCCGGTAGCTGGGGAAGACGAAGTCGTCATCCCGGAGGGCCCGGCCCGAACCGATCTGCGATGCTTCCTGCCCCAGCAGCGGCGGCCACAAGGCCAACTCGCCCTGACGCTGCAAGGCGGTGGCCTCGGCGTCTATGCGGCGGATGACTGTCATGTCCTCATACAGCGAGCACAACTGCTCGTCGGTGACATCGCTGACCCAGAGATCGAACTCCGGGTGGCTGATGCGTTCCCCCTCGGGGGAAATCAGTTGGACCAGGTTTCCGCCGGTCCGACGAGGGTTTTCTGCACTGATTCCGGGACTCGGAGCCTTGTAGGCGTCCTGGCCGGCTTTGTCCGTCAACACAGTTGATCGCACCTTTCAGCTCGTGCTCGCAGGCCTGGGATGGACTTGTGATCCAGCCGCGGGCCAGCATCCTGGCGTCTTCGCCTGGATTAATTGTGACCATACTCACAATGCTCATTGGGTACAACCACCGTTGAAAATTCTGCGCATTCTGCCCTGTCTTGGTCGCCTGCACCGTGCTAACGTTGCGCATTATGCAAGCTTTGGATGGCACAGACACCCGCCTGCTTTCGGCCATGGCGAAGGACCCCCGCGGCACGGTGGTGGCCTTGGCGCAGAAGCTGGGACTATCACGGAATACGGTGCAGGCAAGGATGGCCCAACTGGAGAAGAAGCACGCGTTCCTCTCCTTCGAACGGCGGATCAACCCTGCTGCCCTCGGCTATCCGCTCATGGCCTTCATCTCCGTGCACGTGCAGCAGCGGAAGCTCGGCCAGCTCGCTTTGGAACTCGCCGAAATCCCGGAAATCCTGGAGGGGTACGGGCTCACCGGATCGGCTGACCTCTTGCTGCGGGTTGTAGCGCTCGACGCCGAGGACCTGTTCCGGATCAACGGCAAGATCCTGGCGTGCGACGGTGTGGAGAGAACCGATACCGCGATGTCCATGGGGGAATTGATTCCGTTCCGAGTGCAGCCGTTGCTGAACCGCACAACAAAGACGGCGCTCCGCACCAACTGAGCGCCGAAAAAATAGTCACCACCCACCCATCCACGGCGCCGCATGGTCCGAATCTCTGGTTGAGAGCCCCGTCCGGGGTTTCGAACACAGGCCGGATTCAAACCCGGCCATACCGGAAGGTTTGGACCATGCGCACTTCGCCCAACCGCCTGATCGCCACCATCTTTGGAGCCGTCTACCTGCTCGTGGGTGTCGTTGGATTCTTCGTCACCTCGGGGATTGGATTCTTCGCTACCGAGGGTGCCAACCTGATCATCTTTGCGGTAAATCCCCTGCACAACATCATTCACCTCGCCATCGGTGGAGCGCTGCTCTACGCGGGCATGAACAGCACGGTGCTGTCCAAGACAATCAACACCACGGTCGGCGGCGTCTATCTGTTGGTCGGCATCCTCGGCCTGTTCCTCGTGGGTTCTGCGCTGAATATCATTGCCCTTAACGGCGCGGACAACGTCCTGCACCTTGCCAGCGCCGTGGTTCTTCTCGGCGTCGGTCTTTCCCAGGACAAGGTTCCGGCCAACAGCGCCAGCGCCCACGCCTAGAAGACCCCGAACCCCGGAAGGAGTCGTCCGTGTCAGCTCAAGCAGCGACCTCGGTAGGACCGACCACCGGAGCATCCGTCACCCTGTTTTCGTGTTTCGCGGGAATGGGGGCCGGTCTCGTGGAGCTTTCCATCGCATCAAGCTATATTTCAAGCCGGGGGCCCCTGATGTGGGCGGGCGGAATCTTCGCGGTCTGGGGCCTGGCCCTGCTCGCGGGATCGATTGCGAGCTTGCAACGCGGACGGCTCCGGTTCCGTAAAGCAACAACCATGGGACTGATCGCGGCCGTGCTGGTCCACGTAGCCGTGCTAGTGGCCGGAGTGGCCCAAAGATTGCTCGACGGCGGGCACCTGGCTGCTCTCTTCCTGGTCCTTATGGCGCTGGGATCGTCAGCTTGGCTGGCCCGGAGGTACCGCGACGACGCCGGCGGAATGGCAGCGGCTCCCCCGCGGACCGGTGCGCTTGTAGGAGCAGCCTTTGCCGCCGCCGTCGTGGTCGCAGCAGTGACGACGCCGGGGCTGGCCGCCTCGGTGGCCGGACAGCATGCCGTCCCGCACGGATCGCACTCAATACCGAGCGGGCACAACCACTGACCCTCTCAGGCGACGGCCGCAGCAAGAATCCTTCCCACACAACGTGTGGGAAGGATTCTTGCTTTGTTGGGCTTGCAGGAAATTCCTAGTGGTTCACCGCTTTCTCAGCTCCGATCCCGGTCAGTGACCTGACCTCCATCTCGGCTTGTTTCGCCGCGTCTTCACGCCTCTTGTCCAGCATGGTACCGAGCCAACCAAGCAGGAACGCGAGCGGGATGGACACGATTCCGGGGTTGCTCAACGGGAAGATCGCGAAGTTGGCCCCCGGGATCATGGACGTCTTGGCACCGGAAACCACTGGCGACAACGCGATCAGGATGACGGCCGCCGCGAGGCCGCCATACATGCTCCAGGTCGCTCCCTGGGTGGTGAACTTCTTCCAGAACAGGGAGTAGACGATGGTCGGCAGATTGGCCGATGCCGCCACCGCGAAGGCGAGCGCCACGAGGAAGGCGACATTCTGGCCGTTGGCGAAGATGCCTCCGAGAATCGCGAGGACCCCAATGACCACCACAGTCCGGCGAGCCACTTTGACCTCGGCCCCGGAGTCGGCCTTGCCCTTGGAGATGACGTTCGCATAGATATCGTGGGCGAACGACGCCGCCGCCGTGATGGTCAAGCCAGCCACCACCGCAAGGATCGTGGCAAACGCGACAGCGGAGATGAAGCCCAGCAGCAATGGCCCGCCCAAGTGGAACGCGAGGAGCGGTGCGGCGGAGTTGACGCCGCCCGGAGCGGACTTGATGGTGTCAGCCCCAACGAGTGCCGCGGCGCCGTAGCCGAGGACAAGAGTAAACAGGTAGAACAACCCAATCAGCCAGATGGACCAGACCACCGATTTGCGGGCTTCCTTGGCAGTGGGCACCGTGTAGAAGCGCATGAGCACGTGCGGCAGGGCAGCTGTGCCCAAAACGAGCGCCAGGCCGAGGGACAGGAAGTCCAGCTTGGAGGTCTCGGTCTTGCCGTACTGCAGGCCGGGGTTCAACACGTTGGGGTTCTTGGCGGAATCCGCGGCGGCACCCAACAGGTTCGACAGGTTGAAGCCGTAGATGGACAGCACCCAAAAGGTCATGACTGCCGCACCGCAGATGAGCAGCACGGCTTTGATGATCTGGACCCACGTGGTGCCCTTCATCCCTCCGATCAGCACGTACATGATCATGAGGGCGCCTACGACGACGATCACCAGGGCTTGCCCGCCCCAGTCGCTGATGCCCAGGAGCAGGGAAATGAGGCTTCCGGCGCCTGCCATCTGTGCCAGCAGGTAGAAGAAGCAGACGGCTAGGGTGGACAGGGCCGCGGCGATCCGCACCGGGCGCTGCCGCAACCGGAAGGAAAGCACGTCGGCCATGGTGAACTTGCCCGTGTTGCGCAGCAATTCAGCGACAAGCAGCAATGCCACAAGCCACGCCACGAGGAACCCGATGGAGTAGAGGAAGCCGTCGTAGCCGTTGACGGCGATTGCCCCGGTGATCCCCAGGAAAGAGGCGGCGGAGAGGTAGTCGCCGGCGATGGCGGTGCCATTCTGCGAACCGGTGAAAGAGCGTCCGGCCGCGTAATAGTCGGCAGCCGTTTTGTTGTTCCGGCTGGCCCGGAACACGATCACCATGGTGACCAGGACGAACAGGGCGAAGATGCCCATGTTCAACAGCGTGGTGTCTTTCAGGGCGGCGACGTTGACCATCGGGACCATGGCGTTCATTTTGTTGCCCCTCTCACTGCGCTGCCCTTGTCGAATTCATGGCCCTCGATCTCATTCCGGATTTCCGCGGCGATCGGGTCCAGCTTCCGATTGGAGTAGTGGACGTACCAGGCCGTAATTCCGAAAGTTGAGACGAACTGGAGCAGGCCCAAGACCAGGCCGACGTTGATGTTGCCCCAGAGCTTGGTGGACATGAAGCCCACTGCATAGTCAGCCAGCAGGACATAGGCGAAGTACCAAAGCAGGAATGCGATGGCCATTGGAAAGACAAAACTGCGGTGGCGCTTGCGGAGCTCCTGGAACTGCGCCGTTTGCTGGACTTCCTGGAAATCCACGGACGCCGCTGCGTCCGGTGTCTGGGCCTCGTTACCCATGGCTTCCTCCTGGTTGTGAATGTCTACAGTGACCACACACTCCTAGCCAATGTGACTGGAATCACTATCCGCCCGGCTTCTGCACCACTTCCAGAGCCATGGGCACAGGCGTCGCCCAGCGGACTCGTTGCTGCGCCGAACGGCGGGTTCGCTAGTCTTGCTCCATGCCGGATTCCCCGCTAGTCACCGCCGCCGCTATTGCGGTCATCGTGCTCGCCGTGGCAGTCGTCGTCGGGGTGGGCCTCAAAGTGGTCCGCTCCTTCCGCGAGCTGGGCACGGACGCAGAGAGGGCCACCTACCAAACGCTGCACGCGGCGTCGCGCGCTGGGCAGCACCTGAGCACGGGACTCCACGCGGCCGGGGCGGCCAAGGCGAGCAAGCAATTGCGTTCCCTGCTCGGCTGCGACGCCCTCGCCATCACTGATACCGAGTCCGTCCTGGCGTGGGATGGATCAGCGGAAGAACTGAAAGCTGTCCTCATGGAGCTCGCCGCGGGGGTGCTCTCCGATGCGCGGACGGTGGTTGTGTCCGCGTCGCGCGAGCTGAACGCCGTGATCGCGCCGATCCGGGCCGGGAACCGCGTGGTGGGAGCCGTTGCCGCCTTCGCCCCGCAAGCTGGTGCTGGCCTGGTCCGGGCAACCAGTGAACTGGCGGACTGGGTGGCCGTGCAAGTGGAACTGGCCGAGCTTGATGCTTCCCGTACTTTGCTCATGGAGGCTGAAGTCCGGGCCTTGCGCGCGCAGATCAGCCCCCACTTCATCTACAACTCACTCAACGCCATCGCCTCGTTCATCAACACCGACCCCGCGAGGGCCAGGGAGCTGGTGGTGGAGTTCGCGGACTTCACGCGGTACTCCTTCCGGCGCCACGGCGATTTCACCACCCTGGCCGAGGAACTTCGGAGCATCGACCGCTACCTGCTGTTGGAAAGGGCGCGCTTCGGAGACCGGGTTCAGGTGAGCCTCAGGATCGCGCCGGAAGTCCTGAGCACGGTGATTCCCTTCCTGAGCCTGCAGCCGCTGGTCGAAAACGCGGTGCGCCACGGGCTTGAAGCGAAGGAAGGACCGGGTCACATCACCATCTGTGCCAACGATTCCGGAGCCTTCGCCGAAGTCACTATCGAGGACGACGGTGTGGGCATCGATCCGGAACACCTGCGCTCCGTGCTGGCGGGCCACGCCGACGGCGACCACGTTGGACTGCGAAACGTCGATTCCCGCCTTCGGCAGGTCTATGGCGACGAACACGGCCTGGTCATCGAGACCGCGCCGGGCGAAGGTACGTTGATCACCATGCGAGTGCCGAAGTCCCAGCCGAGCCATGATGCCTGAGGCTAATCTATAACCATGATCAACGTACTCGTCGCCGACGACGAGCTCCCCGCCGTTGAAGAGCTCGCCTTCCTGCTGGGAAAGGACGAGCGCATCGGTACCGTCCACCGGGCGGCATCGGGCGCGGAAGCCCTCCGCGCGCTCGAAACAGAATCGGTCGATGCCGTCTTCCTGGACATCCATATGCCAGCGGTTTCCGGCCTGGACATCGCCCGCGCCATCTCGCACAGCGCCCGCCCTCCCGCCGTCGTCTTCGTCACTGCCGACGAAGACTGTGCGCTCGAGGCGTTCGAACTGGCCGCCGTCGACTACCTGCTGAAGCCGGTCCGTGCCGAGCGCCTGGCCCGGTCCATCAGCCGCATCAGTGAACTCATCAAGGACGGAAGAAAGGCCCCGGAGATGATCACGGTCGACCAGGGCGGGACCACACGGATGATCCGGCGTGACGACGTCAGCTACGTCCAGGCCCAGGGCGACTACGCCCGGTTGCACACCGCAGAGGCGAGCTACTTGATCCGGGTCCCGCTGAGCGACCTCGAACAGCAATGGGCAGAGGCCGGATTCATCCGCATCCACCGCTCCTACCTGATGTCCCTCAATCACGTGGGTCACATGAAACTGGCTGCGGCACGGCCCAGTGTCACGGTGGCCGGGGCCGAACTGCCGATCAGCCGCAGGCATCTTCCGTCCGTGCGGGACAAGCTCGAAACCACACGGATCCGGCCGCAGGGATGACCCGGGTCAGGGTCACCGCCCCACAGTCGGCGGCCAGGTTAGCGCCCACGCGTCCATACCATTCGCGCGAGGCGGCCGAAGACTCCGACGTCGGACAAGTCTTCGTCCGGTCCCTGATCCGTTCGCAGTTGCGCCTTGCAGTGGTGGTGGCCTCGGGTTTCCTCCTGGTGCTGGCCGCCTACGGCTTCATGGTGGCTCTGGTCCCGGACCTCGCCCAAATGCGGATTCTCGGCATCCCCGTCAATTGGATCATCCTCGGCGTAGCGCTCTATCCGGTGATCGGGCTGAGTGCGTGGCTGTACAACCGATCAGCAGCAAGGAACGAGGCCCGCTACCGCGATCTTGTGGGGGAGAAGTGAATCCCGCCGTCGGCCTCGCGGCCTTTGTGGGGGTCGCACTCGCGACGGCGGCGATCGGCTTCTACGGGCTCCGCATTTCGCGGACAACGGGCGACTTCTACGTGGCATCACGCACTGTGCGGCCTTGGTGGAACGCCTCGGCGATCGGCGGTGAATACCTGTCCGCAGCGAGCTTCCTGGGCGTTGCGGGGCTGATCCTGTTGACGGGAACAGACGCCCTCTGGTTCCCGGTAGGTTACACCGCCGGTTACCTCATGCTGCTACTGTTCGTCGCCGCTCCCTTGCGCCGATCAGGCGCCTACACGATCCCGGATTTCACGGAAGCCAGGCTTCAGTCCAAAGCCGTCCGCCGCGTCACGAGCCTCGTGGTGGTGGCTGTCGGATGGCTCTACATAGTGCCGCAGCTGCACGGCGCCGGGCTCACCATCCGGATAAGCACGGGTTTGCCTTCGTGGGTAGGCTCCATCGCCGTTATCGTGGTGGTCTGCCTCACTGTGGTTGCCGGTGGCATGCGGTCCATCACGTTCGTCCAGGCTTTCCAGTACTGGCTCAAACTGACGGCTTTGGCTGTCCCGGTGGTGTTCCTATTGATGCATCAGGCAGACGCCGGCATGCCAGCCCTGGCGGAGGCATCCAGCAATCCCACGGGCCTTCCTGCGGCAGGCCTTTATCAGACCGTCTCGCTCCTGGTGGCGCTGCTCTTCGGAACGCTGGGGCTCCCCCACGTCCTGGTCCGGTTCTATACGAACCCTGACGGCCAATCGGCGCGCCGGACAACCCTCATCGTTCTGGGCCTGCTGTCTGTCTTCTATTTGTTCCCGACGGCGTCCGGACTCCTGGGCCGGGTCTTCGCACCCGAGCTTGCGCGCAACGGACAACCCGATGCGTTGGTCCTCCTGCTGCCCGGAAAGCTGCTGGGCGGCGTGCCTGGCGATCTGCTCTCGGCACTGGTCGTCGCCGGAGCGTTTGCGGCGTTCCTCTCGACGACGTCAGGACTGGTGGTTTCGCTGGCTGGCGTCATCAGCCAGGACCTTCTGGGCGGGAGCGTGCGCGGATTCCGGGTCGCAGCACTCCTCGCCGCCGTCGTCCCCTTGTCCTTTGCGTTCACCACGGATTCGACGGCCCTGGCCGGCAGCATAGGGCTGGTCTTCGCCTTCACGGCGTCCACTCTCTGTCCCGTCCTCCTGCTGGGCATTTGGTGGCGTGGCCTGAGCGACACGGGCGCGATTGCAGGCATGTCGACCGGAGCCGTCCTCTGCGGGGGTGCGCTGGTGGCGAGCACTTTCATGGGTTCGTCCGTTGCGCCCGGCTGGCTTGCCCAGCCTGCAGCTTGGACCGTGCCAGCCGCGTTTGGCGTGATGGTACTGGTCTCGCGGGCAACAAAACACCGGATTCCCAGTACCGTGACCCGGCTGATGACCCGGCTTCACGTCCCGGAACGGCCGCTTGCCACGAAACGGCCCCCGGGCACGAAACGCCAGCTCCGCTGAAAGCGGACGGCTCGCGTCCGGGCGTTTTTGCTCGAAGCTAGTCGATGGCCGCCATGAGTTCGACAACCCGGTCCAGGAACGCATCAACCTGGGCCTCTTCGTAGCCGTCGTGCCCTCGTGCCTCGGAGAACGCGGCGCGTCGGACATTGTCGACGCTCAGCGGTTTGTCATTCTCCAGGTAACCGATCAGGGAAACGCACAATGCGTCGACCTCGGCGATGTTGTAGCTGCGCGCACGCTTCCTCTCCGGCCGGCGGAAGCGTTGGCCATCTGGTCGGTGCAGACGTCCTCGCAACACTCCGGAGAGTTTGCCGATCTTCAGCAGCCAGGCTTCCTCGCCTTCTGCCGCTATCAGTTCGTCACGTTCCCGGCGGGCGAAGGCATCTTCGAGGCGGTCCAGGGCGGCGTCCACAGCGGTGGCGTCGTAGCCGCCTTTGACAGGATCGAAGGAAACAGCGCGGACATCGCTGCTGGCGATCCTTTCCGGTGCCTCAGCCCTGTTTTCAAACGACATCCGGGCGCGCTGGAAGAACTGGTCTACTTGCTTCGCGTTGTAGCCGTACTTGCTACGCTCCGCGCGCTCAAATGCTGCGGGGATCTGGCGACGAATGTCCACTGCCACTGCTTTCCTTCTGGGTGGTTGTCAGGCGCCGCTCAACAGCGCGAAAAGAATAAATGCTGCCGGTGCAGCGAAGACGATCGAGTCGAGGCGATCCATGATTCCACCGTGCCCGGGCAGGATGCTGCTCATGTCCTTGACGCCCAGCTCCCGTTTGACCATGGATTCGGCGAGGTCACCGGCGGTGGCCGCAGCCACCATCCCTACGGCCAGCACCACGCCGACCCACCAGGGCCTCCCTAAAACGAAAACGCTGGCCAGTATCCCGATGACCATGGCCCCTGCCACCGAGCCTCCGAAACCTTCCCAGGACTTTTTGGGGCTGATCTTGGGAGCCATCGGGTGCTTGCCGAACAACGAGCCGACGAGGTATCCAAAAGTGTCGTTGGACACCACCAGCAACAGCATGACGGCAATCTGCCAAGCACCTGCCGGAACCTGTCCAGCGGGCCAGAGTCCCGCCGTCGTCGCTCCCCCGCTGGTGTGGAGCGGCAAGATGGCAAAGCTGATCAGGAAAGGCACCCAGGCAAGCGTGAAAATTCCGGCAAAGACGCTACGGGGAGCGCCGGCGGCGCTTTCAAGGGAGCGCCAGAGGAGGACGGCCGCGCTGCTGAGCAGCATGGCAAAGAGCAGGCTCTCAGGGCCACCGAAGTAGGCCGCCAGGGGCATCGCCACAGTGCCGGTCATCACGGGGATAATCGGCATCCGGGTTCCCTGGCCTTCGAGCGCGCGGAAAATCTCCCACACACCAAAAACCGCAAATGCGGTGGTCAGGAGGACGAACCCCAACGGCAGGAACAGCAGCCCGCCGAGAACGGCAAAGAGCATGGCAAGCCCGACGCCGATGGCGGCCGGAAGATTCCTTCCCGCCTTAGGCGTCGGGTTGCCCCGGAGGCGCCTGGCGCGTGTGGGGATTCCCTGCGCGGGCGCCGGCTCAGCCTCGCTCATCAGACCTCGAGCAGCTCGGCTTCCTTGCGCTTGAGGAGCTCGTCGATGCCGTCGACGTGGGCCTTGGTGATGGCGTCGAGTTCCTTTTCGCCACGGGCGCCCTCGTCTTCGCCGGCTTCGCCATCCTTGACGAGCTTGTCCAAGGAGTCCTTGGCCTTGCGTCGGATGCTTCGGATGCTGACCTTTGCGTCCTCACCCTTGCCCTTGACGATCTTGACATATTCCTTGCGGCGTTCCTGCGTCAGCTCCGGGATGGTGATCCGGATGACGTTGCCGTCATTGGACGGGTTCGCGCCCACCTCCGAGTCGCTCAGGGCCCTTTCGATGTCGCGCATCGCGGTCTTGTCGTAAGGCGTGATGAGGATGGTCCTGGCGTCCGGAATGGCGAAAGAAGCCAGCTGCTGCAGCGGCGTTGGGGTACCGTAGTATTCCACGATCACCTTGCTGTAGAGCCCGGGGTTGGCACGGCCGGTACGGATCGTCGCGAAATCCTCTTTGGCTACCTCGACCGCCTTGTCCATCTTTTCGACGGCTTCGAGCAAGGTTTCCTCGATCATGGTTTCTCCTCAGAAATAGTCGCGCCCCGTTCCACGGGCCGCGATGCACAGTAAATTTCCGCCCCTGCGGGCGGAAGAGTCCTAGAAATATCCTAGCCCTTGCTAGGGAGTGACCAGGGTGCCCAGTTTTTCGCCGAGGATGGCCCGGGTGACGTTCCCTTCGCCTTCCATGCCGAAGACCACCATGGACAAATCGTTGTCCTTGCACATGGTCATGGCGGTCTGGTCCATCACGCGGATGTCACGGCGCAGGGCCTCGTCAAAGCTGAGCTTTTCAAGCTTCTCAGCCGTAGGATCCTTCTTGGGATCTGCCGTGTACACGCCATCCACACCGCTCTTTGCCATCAGGACGACGTCGGCATGTACTTCGAGCGCACGCTGGGCGGCGACGGTGTCGGTGGAGAAATATGGAAGTCCGGCGCCTGCGCCGAAAATGACCACGCGGCCCTTCTCCATGTGGCGGATAGCCCGCCGCGGGATGTAGGCCTCGGCCACCTGGCCCATGGTGATGGCGCTCTGGACACGGGTCTCGACGCCCGCTTGCTCCAGGAAATCCTGCAGCGCCAAGCAGTTCATCACGGTGCCCAGCATGCCCATGTAGTCGGCGCGGGAGCGGTCCATGCCGCTCTGGGACAGTTCGGCGCCGCGGAAGAAGTTGCCGCCGCCTACCACGATTGCCACCTCGACTTCGGAAACGGCTGCGGCGATCTGCTTGGCGATAGCGCGGACGGTCTCCGGGTCTACACCGAGCTTTCCGCCGCCGATGACCTCGCCGGACAGCTTCAGCAGCACACGGCGGCGGGTCTTTCCGGGCTGGATTGCAGTGTTCTCGGTTTCCATGGTGCCTTCCCGTTTGTGGACTCTGGCTAGATTATCTTGCTGTGGGCCGGGCAGAAAGCCACCGACTGTAGATGCATGCGATGCGTGCCTGCCGTTGCATGCAAAAGGGGCGGCCACCGCAGTGACCACCCCTTTTGAAGTCTTACTAGTTTCCTACCCGGAAACGAGCGACTGCGGTCGCCTTGACGCCGGCCTCTTCGAGAACCTGGGCAACGGTCTTCTTGGAGTCCTTGGCGAATGCCTGGTCCAGGAGAACCTCACCCTTGTAGAAGCCGGTCACGCGGCCTTCCACGATCTTGGTGAGGGCGGCTTCCGGCTTGCCTTCAGCCTTGGCGGTCTCTTCCGCGATGCGGCGCTCGGACTCGACCAGTTCGGCCGGGACGTCTTCGCGGCTCAAGTAGTTCGGAGCCATGGCTGCAACGTGGACGGCAACGTCGTGGGCTGCGGTAGCAGCGGCGTCGCCCTCGCCCTCAACGGCGAACAGTACGCCGACCTGGGCCGGGAGGTCCTTGGAGGTCTTGTGCAGGTAAGCGTCAACCGTGCCGCCTTCAATGCGGGCGATGCGGCGGACGACGACCTTCTCGCCGAGGACTGCGCCTTCTTCGACGACAACCTCGGAAAGGGGCTTGCCGTCGACGTCGATGGCCAGCAGGGTCTCGAGGTCCGCAGCGCCGGACTCGACAGCGACGGTCAGGACTTTGTCAGCCAGCTGGATGAACTTGTCAGCCTTGGCGACGAAGTCGGTCTCGCAGTTGACCTCGATCATTACGCCGACGCCGCCGGTAACCTTGGCTGCAACCAGGCCTTCAGCCGTGGAGCGGCCTTCACGTTTGGTAGCGCCCTTGAGGCCCTTGATGCGGATGATCTCGATGGCCTTCTCGGCGTCGCCGTTGGCCTCGTCAAGAGCCTTCTTGACGTCCATCATGCCGGCGCCGGTGCGCTCGCGCAGGGCCTTGATGTCAGCAGCAGTGTAGTTCGCCATGTGAACCCCTCTGTCTAGAAATTTATGTGTTTACGGACTGACAGGACGGCAGCCCACCTAGTGGGCCGCCATCCTGTCAGTAGCTCCCCGCACCGATATGAGGCGCAGGAAAGATCCGGATTTACTTGTCTGCTTCGGCTTCGCCGGCAGCAGCTTCGGTGGCCTCGGCGGCCGGGGCTTCAGCGGCTTCCGCTGCTGGGGCTTCAGCAACCGGAGCTTCGCTTGCGGGAGCTTCAGCGGCTTCGGACTTGCTGCCTTCGAGGAGCTCGCGCTCCCACTCAGCCAGCGGCTCTTCCGGAGCCTCTGCAGCACCGGTTGCGCGCTGGTTACGGGCGATAAGGCCCTCAGCAACAGCGTCAGCAACCACGCGGGTCAGCAGGTTTACGGAGCGGATGGCGTCGTCGTTACCCGGGATCGGGAAATCAACTTCGTCGGGGTCGCAGTTGGTGTCCAGGATGGCAACAACCGGGATGTTGAGCTTCTTGGCTTCGTCAACGGCCAGGTGTTCCTTCTTCGTGTCAACAACCCACAGAACGGAAGGAGCCTTGGTCAGGTTGCGGATACCACCCAGGTTGGTTTCCAGCTTGGTGAGTTCACGCTTGAGGAGCAGGAGCTCCTTCTTGGTGTAACCGGAGCCTGCAACGTCCTCGAAGTTGATCTCTTCGAGTTCCTTCATTCGCTGGATGCGCTTGGCAACGGTCTGGAAGTTGGTGAGCATGCCACCCAACCAACGCTGGTTGACGTACGGCTGGCCAACGCGGGTAGCCTGCTCAGAAATTGCTTCCTGGGCCTGCTTCTTGGTGCCGACGAACAGGACGGTGCCGCCGTGGGCGACAGTAGCCTTGACGAATTCGAAAGCGCGGTCGATGTAGGACAGCGACTGCTGAAGGTCAATGATGTAGATGCCGTTGCGCTCCGTGAAGATGAATCGCTTCATCTTCGGGTTCCAACGACGGGTCTGGTGTCCAAAGTGGACGCCGCTGTCAAGCAGCTGGCGCATAGTTACGACGGGCATGCCGACGCTCCTTCCGGCAGGTCATTCATGAGAACGCCACACGGGCCGCTCTTACCCTGCCAATAGTTGACGGTTGATTAGCCGAACCCGAACGGGCTCTGGCTCCTGGCATCCATTGCGCTTCTCATCCGGCCAATGACTCGCCGGACCGCAAGAGGCACAATCCTCCGCAGCGTTGAATCCGCAAGGATTCGCAGTTGGAGGGGTGGATACGCGTAGTCAGCCTGGAGCCCCCGCGCAACTGAATGAGAGGCGCTTCTAAACAAGCTTGAGGGCACAGCAAACTGCTCCACCAAGTGTACTACAGCGCCCCCACCCTCTTGACCGCAATGCACGGCGTTCAGGCTCCGCATTCCCGCGCTTCCTCGTCGGGTTTTCCACATAGTCAGTCTTGCGGCTTCCGAGACTCACCAAGCTGACGAAGGCTTGTTCCATGAGAACGGCAAATCTTCTGGTCCTTCTACCCTTGGTCCTGGCTTTGGGCGCGACGCCCGCCGCTTCCACTCCGGGATCCGGCGCAACCGCCGCCAGTCCCCGCCCGGACTGGGCGTGGCCGCTCTCCCCCAAGCCCGTCGTAGCGCGAAGTTTCGACCCTCCGGACAAGCCCTGGCAAAGCGGGCACCGCGGCGTAGACCTGCAAGCAGCCGGCGACGGCGCCCCGGTCACCGCTCCTGCCGACGGCTCCGTGAGCTTCGTAGGCGTCGTGGTGGACAGGCCGGTGATCGTGATCGACCACGGCGACGGGCTCCGCAGCAGCTTTGAACCCGTGAGCAGCGAACTCAAAGAGGGCGCCACCGTAATCAGGGGCCAATCAATCGGTATGGTCACCGCCGGCCACTGCTCCGAAACACCTTGCGTCCACTGGGGAGTGCGGCATGGGGAGGACTACGTGAACCCGCTTGCCTTCGTCACGGATCTCAGGCCGTCCGTGTTGCTGCCGCTAGACGATGGCGGAAATCCCCGTGATGGCCCGCCCAGTGACGAGGGTGTTGATTTCGTGGGTGCCTTCGTAGGAGTAGATTGCCTCGGCGTCGGCGAAGATCTTGGCCATCTCAAAGTCCGTGACAATGCCGTTGCCGCCCAAGATGCCGCGGCCCAGGGCAACGCTTTCGCGCATGCGGGCTGTGGTGAAGGCTTTCGCCAGCGCGGATTGCTCGTCCTTGGCCACGCCGGCATCCTCAAGCTGCGCGAGCCGGACCATCATGCCCATGGAGCTGACCGTGTTGCCCAGGATCTGCACGAGTTGTTGCTGGACCAATTGGAACGAAGCCAGGGGCCTCCCAAATTGGAGACGCTCTACCGCGTAGCGGCGTGCAACGTCGAATGCCGCAAGCTGCTGCCCCACCGCTTGCCAGGCAACCGAGAGCCGCGTGACTTTGAGGACCTTGTTGGTATCCCTGAATCTGTTGGCATTGGCCAGCTTGAAGAAGTCGGGAATCACGACATTTTCGAGAGTGATATCGGCGTTCTGGACTGTGCGCAGCGAAATTTTGTTTTCGATCTTGGCGGCCTTGAATCCCGGGAGGCTAGTGTCCACCATGAAGCCTTTGACCTGGTTGTCGGCGAGGTCGCGGGCAAAGATCACCACCCAGTCGGAAAACGTGGCATTGCCGATCCAGCGCTTGGCTCCGTTGAGGATCCAGTTGTCGCCATCGCGCAGCGCGGTGGTCCGGGTGCCGCCCGCGACGTCCGAACCGCCCAGCGGTTCAGTCAGCCCAAAAGCTCCGATCTTCTTGAGCGAGTAGATGTCGGGCAGCCAGGCGTCCTGCTGCTCCTGGGACGCCAGGGCCTCGATGGACCCTGTGAACAAACCGTCGTGGACGCCCATGAACGTAGCAATCGAGGCATCGGCGCGGGTTGCCTCCGCATGGACGAGGCCCGCAAACACATTGGAATAGCCTTGCCGTCTCACGGGGCTCACGAGGTCGATCTCAGCCAATTTGGGGATCAGCTCCATGGGGAACTCTCCCCGGTTCCAGCAGTCGACCGCAATCGGCTTGACCTCTCGGGAGAGGAAGGCCCTAATTTCGGCCAGCCGATCCTGCTCCTTGTCTGTGAGCAGTTGCTCGAAGCCATAGAAGTCGCCATCGGCGTACGGGAGGTTCTCGAGGTCGATTGCTGCCTTGGACATGGCGCTCCTTTGCGTAAGTTACTGATGAGTAACATACCTCAACGCCAGCCTCAGCACAAGCAACCCATCCCGCCATGCAACGCCTCCACGAAGCAGGCGGGAGACCGATTCCCGGGCAATATCGCGGCCCCAGTCCCCCAGTTCCCGCTCCCCCTTGACAGTTCCCGTTAACCTCCATGCCCCCGGGTGTTGGTGGTTTGCACGGTGCGCTCCCAGCCCGCTCCCCTAGGTTGGCAGGGACATCGTTTCCCCAATCTAAGGACGATTTTCAATGGCTGTTACACCCAACAAGCTCAAGCGCACCTCGATGGTACTGATGGGCGCGGCTGTTGCTGCCTCCACGATTGTGTCCGTGACATTGCCGGCCTCCGCTGCGGATGAGGGTGAAGGTCACGCCGCGCCGAGCGGTTACACCGTGAAGACCTTCTCCCCGGTCGGCACCGAGTCAGCACCTGACGACGTCACCCGGATGGGCGATTCAGTGTACGTATCGTTCCAGAATGGCGTTGGCCCTTTGGGTGAGCCGTCCGCAACCGGGATCACGGCCAGCACCGTGCAGCAGTTCAGCCTCGACGGCAAGCCCGGCAAGTCCTGGCAGATCACCGGCAAGGTTGATGGTCTTACAGCCGATCCGGAACATCACCGTCTCCTCCTCACCGCCAACGAGGACGGCAACTCGAGCTTCTCAACCCTCAGCCCGGACCAGGCGAAGCCGCTGGCCACGTACACGTATTCGGGCCTCACCCACGGCGGCGGAACCGACGCGGTATCAGTCGTCAACGGCAAGATTCTCGTCAGCGCCTCGGCTCCTGCAGACACTTCGGCTCCTGCTGCCTATTCCGTGGCGCTGGAAGGCACCACGGCCAAGCTGACGCCCCTTTTCAGCGACAATGCCACTGCGAAGGCGGCGAACGGCCCCCGAGCCGGAAAAGAAACCACGCTGGCCCTCACGGACCCGGACTCCAACACCCTGGTTCCGGCTTCCGCTCCGCGGTTCAAGGACTCCTTCATGCTTGACGCACAAGGTGACCAACAGCTGATCTTCGCCTCCAACCCGGGCAGTGGCAAGCAAACTCTCCAGGTACTGTCGGTTGCCCAGCCCCTGGATGACACCGTGTTCGCGGCCCATTCCAACCAAACCCTGTTGGTCACCGATCCGAAGGACAACAAGGTGTTCTCCGTGACGGGTCCGTTCAAGGCAGGCCAGGCCGTCTCCACAGTGGTACCCGATGCGGGCCCGGCGTACCTGGCAAACCTTGACCTGAGCACTGGCACTCTCGCTCCTATCAAAGAACTGGCCGCCATTCACCCCAAAGGATTGATGTTCACCGACGGCGCTGAGGACAACTCGCACGACGGCCAGCGCTCCGAATAACGGTTACATCAAAGGAACCCCTGATCTGCGTTTCCGCAGGTCAGGGGTTCCTTTTCGGCAAGCTACCCGGGCCATGCAGGTTCACGTCGCCAGCTACTCCGGGACTCCGCGGCCTCGGCCGGCATAGCGACGATGACAGGGGATATCGGGGCCCATCCACGCTTCAGCTGTACCATTCCTATCCGGGCGGAACCCAGCCGGAAGGAACCCGGTGGCTGTCGGTTTGGCCACATCTTGGGCAGGTATAGCTTGCCGATGGCGACCGGAGCCCGCTGCCGTCGACGGCGTAAACCGCGGGTACATACCCATGGACGATCAGGGAATAGCCGGGGCCGCAGCGCCCGCACGCCGGTACCCTGGGCGGCGCGGCGGGGACCCGGGAATGATGGGTTGTCGGTCGATGTTCTGCACGTGCAAGCGTCATTGTCCCTCACGTTCTCTTCGTCCTATTCAAGAATCCGCTGTCGACAAGGTTTTTTGGGCGCTTGCCGGACCGGTTATCGCCCCACGAGGGCAAAACAGGGACGCGGGCGCTCCGATGAAGGAGACCGCCGGCGTGTGGTGGCCATCACCATACGTCAGGAATTCTTCAAAGGACATACCTCGGATAAAAGCGATGGTCCGCGATCAGTTAGCACGTGAAACGGTGGGGATGAAACTGGACCCTAGGTGCGGTGCCTCGAGAGCCGTCTAGGATACCGTGCACGCCCCGGATAGTTTGGACAAGGTACAGGCCAGGAATGAAGGAGAACACATGAATAGCGCACCGTCAGTCGTAGTTTTTGACGTGAACGAAACGCTCTCGGACATGTCTCCAATGGGGGAGCGTTTCGCCGAAGCCGGCGCCCCCGCCGAGTTGGCTAAAATCTGGTTCGCCACGCTGTTGCGAGACGGCTTCGCCCTCACCGCCGCCGGCGACAAAGGCACCTTTGCCGACATCGGTGCGGAGGCCCTGCGCGGGCTCCTCGCCGGCGCAGGCATCGAGAAGGATCCGGAGATGGCGGTGAAGCACGTCATGGCAGGGCTGGCTGGGCTCGGCCTCCACCCTGATGTCCAGATCGGAGTCCGGGAACTACGGGCAGCGGGGTACCGGCTGGTCACCCTAACCAACGGCTCCGTCCAAGTCGCGGAAAAACTCTTCGGCGCAGCCGGGATGCGGGACCAGTTCGAACGGCTGCTTTCCGTGGAAGACGCCCCGGCCTGGAAGCCTGCCCGGGCCGCCTACGACTACGCCGCCGCGGCCTGCGGAGTGACCTCCGAGCAGATGCTGCTGGTGGCCGTGCACCCCTGGGACATCCACGGCGCAGCCCGTGCCGGCCTCAGCACGGCATGGATCAACCGGACCGGGGCAAGGTACCCGAATTATTTCGCCTCCCCCGACTACACGGTTGCTTCCCTGGAAGAACTCCCGGCCGCCCTGAGGACACCGGGAGCCTGACCGTCCCTCCCGACGGGGCCCGCCCGGCCCCACGGTGGAAGGTGCAGACTGGGGGCAGACCCATACATGAGGCACCGCTGCCGGCATGGCGCGGTGGTTCATTCGTACGACTTTGGAGGATTTCATGGCTGAAACACCGTTCGATCTGGCCGTCATCGGCTCCGGCGGCGGAGCCTTCGCGGCCGCCATCCGAGCCACCAACCTCGGCAAAAGTGTCCTGATGGTTGAGCGTTCCACCGTCGGCGGCACCTGCGTGAACACCGGATGTGTTCCCTCCAAGGCACTCCTCGCGGCGGCAGAGGCCAGGCATGTTGCTCTGAACGCATCCGGTCGGTTCCCCGGCATCAGCACCTCCGCCGTGGAAGTGGACATGGCCGGGCTGATCGGCGGGAAGCGTTCACTGGTGGAGACGATGCGTTCGGATAAATACATAGACCTGATCGAGAACTACGGCTGGGAGCTGCGCCAGGGAAATGCCGTATTCGCCGGCGGCCACGACGATCCGGTTCTGGAAATCACCGGGCCGGACGGGGCGCGTGAATCGATCGGGGCGGCACACTATCTGGTGGCCACCGGTTCGGCCTCCTGGGCGCCCCCGATCGAGGGACTGGCGGACCTGGACTATCTGACGTCCACCACGGCGATGGAACTGGAGGAGGTGCCCGAATCCCTGCTGGTCATCGGCGGTGGCTACGTGGCCCTCGAACAGGCCCAACTCTTCGCCCGCCTCGGGTCCAAGGTCACCATGCTGGTCCGCTCCCGTCTGGCCTCGGCGGAGGAACCAGACGCTTCCAGGGCCCTGAGGGAAGTTTTCGCCGATGAGGGCATTCGGGTCGTTCGCCGGGCGGCTGTGTCCTCCGTGCGCGTGGACCCCTCCACTGGCGGGATTGTCGCGAGCGCGACAGTGTCCGGCCGGCAGGAGGAATTCCGTTCCGCAAGGCTGCTTGTCGCCACGGGGCGGCGCCCTGTGACCGCGGGACTGAACCTGGCCGCCGTCGGCGTGAAAACCGGGGACGGCGGCGAAATTCTGACGGACAACCGGCTTAACAGTTCGAATGCGCGGATATGGGCGGCCGGAGACGTGACCGGACACCGCGAATTCGTCTACGTCGCAGCCGCCCAGGGCTCCGTGGCGGTGGAGAACGCGTTCAACAACGCGGGTCGAGAGATCAACTACCGGAACCTGCCCCGGGTCGCTTTCACCACCCCGGCCTTGGCAAGGGTGGGCATGACGGACAAGGAAGCCAACGAGGCCGGGATTCGGTGCGAGTGCCGGGTCCTGCCCCTGGAATACGTGCCCCGGGCCCTGGTGAATAGGGACACCCGGGGATTCATCAAGATAGTTGCTGACGCCGACACCGGACGGATCGTGGGAATCACCGCCGTCGCGAAGGACGCCGGGGAACTGGCCGCGGCCGGCGTCTACATCCTCGAGGCCGGGATGACCGTGGAGCAGGTCGCGAACTTGTGGAGCCCTTACCTGACGATGGCCGAAGGCATCAAGATCGCAGCCCAGTCCTTCACCACGGACGTCTCCAAACTCTCCTGCTGCGCCTGACCCCTACCCCGTTCACACCGGAAGACCTGGAGCGCGTCGCTTAATGGCGGCACCTTCAGTCTGAAAGGCCGGGGCATCCTCGCCACAGATAGTGCGTTATAAGCGCTGTGGCGAACAGAGGGAGACTGCCGGAGTCACCGGAGACGTCCTGGGCTCGCAGCGGTGCGACTGCGGGCCTCAACTCCGCGAAGCGGCCGAGAGGATCACTGTCGAGGGTGGCTTCCTGCTGTACCTGAGGCAAGAAGGAAGGAGCATCGGGCTCTACGAGAAGCTTGACGCCTACTCCCTCCAGGACCGGGGGCTGGACACCTACGCCGCCAACCTCGCTCTTGGCCACGGCGAAGACGAGCGGGACTACCGTGCCGCAGCCCAGATGCTGCTCGCTGTCGGGGTGGATCGGATCCGGTTGCTGAGCAACAACCCCGACAAGGCCATCCAGCTCGAGGCAAACGGCATCGCCGTGGCCGAGCGCGTGCACACCGCTGTCCACCTCTCCCCCGCAAATGCCCGGTACCTGACCGCGAAGCGCGACCATACCGACCATACGATTGACCTCGGGCCAGTCCAGTAGCCCTTGACGGTAGCCTTGTCCGCGCAGGCCACCGCTAGACGCGTTCCGGAAAGGATTCGACTTTGGCGGGGTCCCGCCGGCTGGCTCCCCCGATCGCGGCGGACACGTTGGGGTTGGCCAGGACCCAGGCCACGGCCAGCGTGGCCAGCGGCACGCCGAGGTCTTCAGCTATCGGTTTGAGCTTCTCCACCCGCTCCAGGACGAGTGGCTGAATGAACTTGTGCTCCGTCTTCAGCGCGCCGTCCTCGGAAGTGAAGCGCGACGACGACGGAACGGAACGGCCGCCGTCGTACTTTCCGGTCAGGGCGCCCTGGGCCAGCGGGGACCAGCACACTTGCGTGATCCCGAGTTCTTCGCATACGGGAACCACTTCGGCCTCGATGACACGCCACAGCATGTTGTACTGCGGCTGGCTGGAAACCAGCTGGATGCCCAGCTCGGACGCCAGCGCCGCTCCAGCCCGGATTTCCTCCACGGTCCACTCGGAGACGCCGCTTTCCAAGGCCTCGCGGTAGCCGATGAGCCGTTGCAAGGGGGGCACACCCCCAAAGTTGCTGTTTTCCTCATCGCGGATGCCGATGAACGCTATCCGCTCGTGGCCCAGGTTCAGCAGGTGCCTCGCGGCGTCCCGCCCGGCCCCGACGTTGTCCACGGACACGGATCCGATGCCGTGTCCTTCTGCACCGAGCAAGGCCACCGTTGTCCTTGGGAGGCGAGCGATTCCAGTTCTTTCCCGCAGGGCCGAAGAGCCATGATGATGGCTCCGTCCGAGCGGCCGTGCAGGCGCGGGGATCCGAAGAATCGCTCACGCTGTCCAGGGGTGGCGAGCTCATAGAGAAGAACGTCATACCCGGCGTCGCGAAGCGTGTGTGTGGCCGCGCCCGGCCTTCCTGTCCGTACTCATCGCGCCGTCCCCGGCCACCGGCACCTGCGCCTATTGTCCGGTGGCCTCTTTGGCACCTAACTTGCCGCCTTGTCCCGAAGGATCCCTGGCGCGTTGCGGGAGATGTTGCTCAGGGAACAGGGCGTTTCTGTAGTGTTGGTCTTCGAGACCGAACGAAGGCGGGATGCTCTTTGAGCCGCAAGACACTTGTTGACGATGTTGTCGACGGGCTGCTCGATGACATCCTTGAGGGGAAACTCGGCCCCCACGATGCAATCCCCAGCGAGTTGGAGATCGCCGCCGCCTACGAGGTCAGCCGACTTACTGTGCGTGAGGCGCTCAAGGCGCTGCGGGCACAAAACATCCTGTACGTGAAGGCCGGCCGCGGTACGTTCGTGAACCCGGCCGACGCCTGGACGGGTCTCGGCGCGATTTTCAAGGCCGCCTCCCACGGAAGCGGCGCAGACCAGGTGTCGGTGGGCTTGATCGAGGTGCGGCGGATGGTGGAGACCGGGGCGGCAGGGCTCGCGGCGACGCGACATTCCCCGGAGGATGCGGACCGGATGCGGCAGTGCATCGCCGACATGAAAATCTCCCACGCCGCGGGTGACCTGGACCGCTTCGTGGCGGCCGACATCGGATTCCACGACGCCGTGCTCAAGGCGTCCGGCAATCCATTTGTCCGGGCACTCTTCGCCCAGTTGGGCCAGCTTCTGTACGCGGCCCGACGGGAAACCTCCGCCGTCCCCGAGATCCAGCTCCACGCCATCGACTACCACCAGCGCGTGCTGGACAGCATCCTCACCGGCGATTCCGAACTCTCGCGGCGCGTCATGGACGAGCACATGGACCAGACGTACGAGGACTACGAGCGCTACGTGCACGGTACCAAGCCCGGACACAGGCAGTAGCTCCACGTCCAGGCCGCCACGCGAAAACTGTATTTCGATCCGAGTATTGACCCCCTGCTCACGGCATCGTATGATTTTCGTCATATCAGATGTCTGACATCTGACTCAATTAGATCGAATGATTCCCTCACATCCCCTGGATTCCCCGCTGAGCGCAGTTGCCGGTGCGGATCCGACAGACAGAAGGTCAAAGATGACTTCCCTCACGATGCGCTCCCCCGCCCTTGGTGAACTGGGTGAACACACGCTGCGCAAGGTGCGCCGCCGCATCATGCCCCTCATCGTGCTGCTGTACTTCGTCGCGTACCTGGACAGGAACAACGTAGGTTTCGCCAAGCTGACCATGAGCGCGGACATCGGCCTCAACGCCGCCGCCTACGGGCTCGGCGCCGGGATCTTCTTCCTCGGATACGCGCTGCTCGAAGTTCCCAGCAATGCGGGCATGTACCGATTCGGCGCACGCAAATGGCTGGCCCGGATCCTCATCACCTGGGGCCTGCTCGCCGCCGCCATGGCCCTGGTGAACGGCGAATCCAGCTACAACATCCTCCGCTTCCTCCTGGGAGCGGCCGAGGCCGGATTCTTCCCCGCCATCCTGTTCTACCTGACGCTCTGGTTCCCCGCCGCGCAACGCGTTACCGTGCTGGGGATCTTCATCCTCGCGCAGCCACTGTCCAACGCGCTAGGCGCTCCGGTCTCCGGCCTGCTGCTGCAAATGGACGGCGTCCTGGGCCTCCACGGCTGGCAGTGGCTCTACATCCTTGAGGGCATCCCTGCAGTCCTGCTGGGCCTTCTCACACCGATTCTCATGACAGACCGGCCTCGCGACGCCAAATGGCTCAAAGACGACGAGCGCGAATGGCTCGCCAACACCATGGACGCGGAACTTGCCCTCAAATCGAAGTCCGGACACCACAACTTCCTGGCCGGACTCAAAGACAAGCGCACCCTCGCATATTCCGCCCTGTATTTCGGTCTGGTCTGTGGCATTTACGGACTGGGCCTCTGGATGCCCACCATCGTCTCGGCACTTGGCAAGTTCTCGACGACGGAAATCGGATTCATCGTCTTCATTCCGTACGCCATCGCCGCGGTGTTCGTGTATTGGTGGAGCAAGCGCGCGGACAAGACCGGCAAGCGCGCATGGCACACCGCAGCCAGCATGATTCTCGCCGGCGCGGGCCTGCTTGCAGCCGGCTTCCTACTCCCGGTCAACCCCTTCCTCGCAATGGTGGGCCTCATTGCCTCGGCCATGGGCATCTACGGGGCCATCGCGCCCTTCCTGTCCATGCCTTCGGCCGCGCTCACCGGCGCTGCGGCAGCCTCGGGCCTTGCCCTCATCAACTCGCTGGGCAACTTGGGCGGCTTCGTGGCCCCATACGCGGTGGGCCTCTTGAAGGACGCCACCGGCAACAACCAGAGCGGCCTCGTTTTCCTCTCCCTATGCCTGGCCGCCACCGGCATAGCCACCTACCTTTACGCACGCAAACGCCCCGAAGGCGACGCCACGCTTGCCCAAACAGCTGAGCCTTCCGACCCCTCCTGATCCCGCACTACCGAAGGAAACCAAGCAATGACCTCCACCAATTTCCCCACTGCCCGCACAGTTGTGCTCACCGGAGCCGCCTCGGCCCGAGGCATCGGCCGCGCTGCTGCGGACCGGATGGCCAGTGAAGGCTGGGCCGTGGCCATCCTGGACATCAACGGCGTCGATGCGAAGGCAGCAGCCGACGAGATCGCCGCAAAGCACGGCGTCCAGACGATCGGGCTGGGCGCCGACGTCTCCGACAAGGACTCGGTGGACACCGCAATCGCCCAGGTGGAGGCAGAGCTGCCGCCGATCGTCGGGCTGGCCAACATCGCCGGTATCAGCAACCCCACCCCGTTCATGGAAGAGACCGTCGAAGGATGGGACCGAGTGTTCGACATCAATATGCGCGGCACATTCTTGGTCAGCCAGGCCGTACTCAAGGGCATGATCGAACGCAAGGTCGGGCGCATCGTCAGCATCTCCTCCATCTCCGCCCAGCGCGGCGGCGGCACATTCTCCAAGGTCGCCTACAGCGCATCCAAGGCAGGCGTCATCGGCTTCACCCGCGCCCTGGCCCGCGAAGTCGGCGAGCACGGCATCACCGTCAACTGCGTCGCACCCGGCCCCATCGACACCGACATCATGGGCGGCACCCTCACCGAGGAACGCAAAGCCGAAATGTCCCAGGGCATCATGATGGGCAGAGTGGGCACCCGCGAGGAAGTAGCCGCGCTGATGAGCTTCCTCCTCGGCGAGGACGCAGGCTACATCACCGCGGCAACGTACGACATCAACGGCGGCCTCCAGGTCTCCTGACCGTTCACCAAGCACCTAAAGGAGCGTGCCCCCGCGGCTCCGGCTGCCGGGGGCGCGCATAAGTATGCGGGGCCGCCGCGTCAACACGAGCAAAAGAGCCCCTGACCTACGTTTCCGCAGGTCAGGGGCTCTTTTTGGGTAGGGACTTCGGCGACTACGGTTTCGGTGTCCAAGCGTGGCATGTCAGAGAACCGCTCGGCAAGGTTGTTGATGACAGCCACAAGGGCCCGTGCTTCAATCTTCCCTTGTCATCGGGCTGGCAGGCGGCTGCTAGCACGAAGGGATTCCGCGGCGGAAGTTCAGTCGCCGACAGCTATCCGGCCTCGGCGCACGATCAGCGGGTCGGGGTCGTGGACCACCGCGGTGTTTTTGCCGTCGTAGTCGAACTGGTTGAGGAAGTAGCGCATGGCGTTGATGCGTCCGCGCTTCTTGTCGTTGGATTTGATGGTGATCCAGGGCGCGTGGTCTGTGTCGGTGCGGAGGAAGGTTTGTTCCTTTGCCTCGGTGTAGGCCTCCCACCGGTCGAGGGAGGCAAGGTCCACGGGCGAGAGTTTCCAGCGCCGGACGGGGTCGATCTGGCGGATGGCAAAGCGGGTGCGCTGCTCGTGGCGGGTCACCGAGAACCAGAACTTGTTCAGGTGGATCCCGGAATCCACCAGCATCTTCTCGAACAAGGGCGCCTGCGCCATGAAGGCCTGGTATTCCTCGTCGGTGCAGAATCCCATGACGCGTTCGACGTTCGCGCGGTTGTACCAGGAGCGGTCGAACATCACGATTTCACCTGCCGTGGGCAGGTGCTGGATGTATCGCTGGAAGTACCACTGGCCCTGTTCACGGTCGGAGGGTTTTCCCAGGGCGACGGTCCGGGCGGAGCGTGGATCGAGGTGCTCGGTGAAGCGCTTGATCGTCCCCCCTTTGCCGGCCGCGTCGCGGCCCTCGAAAACGATCACGTTCTTGTAACCGTGGTCCTGGCCCCAGTACTGGAATTTGAGCAGTTCGATCTGCAGGAGGTATTTCTCCGCTTCGTATGCGTCGCGGGTCATGCGTTCGTCGTAGGGGTAGTCCTCCCGCCACGTCTCCACAGCCGAGCCGCCGGGGTCGATAAGCTCCGGGTCCTCGCCTTGGCCGCCGCGGACCGTGTATCCCAGCTCAACGAGGCGGTCGATGGCGGCGCGAAGATTGTCCCTGACCCACCAAGGGTCCTCGGGGGTCCACGATTTCTCTGCCTCCCCCATCCGGGCCTCCTCTTGGCGCCGCGAAGTGTCGCCCGCAGTCTAACAGGACAATAGGCATGCCAGGCAGGTTATTTTTCGGCCCGGCATGCCTGCCTGACATCCCGATCAAGTCCACCATGGTGGCGCTGTTAGCGTTGTTCGGATCGGACCAGCGGGAGCGGTTCTGTCAGGGAAACTGCTCCAACATCGGTCATCCGGGGCCGGCCCCCGTCCCGGAGGAAATGGTTGATGACTGTGATAACCGCTTCCCTACGCCTCCCCATCCCCCCGTTGGAACGCCCTTACTGCTGCGCTCACTGTTGGGTAGAAATGTTCGGAAGAGAAGCGGGCGCCCATGCCGTATTGCAACAATTTGTCTTTGACCGGGCCTTTGAGCTCGGCGAACACAAGGTCCACGCCGTGCCGGTCTAGCCATTCGTCAAGCTGCACCAACTCGTCCAGCGCAGTCGTGTCGATTCCTGTCACGGGCTCTGCCGCCAGCACCACGCGTTCTATGCCGCCCGGCGCCTGGTCCAGTTCGTTGCGCACGAAGGACCCCAGCAAGGCTCCGTTGCCGAAGAACAGCGGTGCGTCGAAGCGCAGGATCAACAAGCCGGGGATGCGTTCCCCTTCCGGATGCCGGCGCACGTCGTGATACCCCGGTACCCCCGGCACGTCCACAAGTTCAGTACGGTAGGGGTCCCAAGCCCGCCGTAGGAAGTCCAGAATTGCCAAGCCGATGGCAACGGCGATGCCCGGGAGGACGCCCAGTATGGTGACCCCAAGAAATGCCGCGAGCATCACCAACGATTCACTGCGGCTCATGCCGATAAGCCGTCGCACACCGGCCGGGTCGGCTATTCCTGCGGCTGCGGCGATGACAATGGCGGCAAGGGTTGCGGCGGGCAGGAACTCGGTGACGCCGGGCGCCACGAGCATGAATCCGAGCACCAGTACTGCGCCTACGGCCCCTGTGAGCTGGGATTTCGCCCCGGACTCGACTGCCACCGGCGTGCGGGACGTACTTGCCGACACCGGGAAGCCACCCAGTAGCCCGCTGGCAGCGTTCGCGGCACCCAAGGCTGCCATTTCATGGTTGCCGGATACCCTGCCGCCCTCTGCGGCCGCCAGGGATTGGGACAGGGTTCCGGTATCAACGAAGACGATGAGGGCGATCGCGGCTGCGGCGGGCAAAAGTGCCAGGACGTCGGCCCAGCCAATTCCGCCCAGGGCTGGTGCGGGGAGCCCCTGCGGGAGGGCACCTGTGACCTTCAAACGCTCGTGGAGTCCCAGCAGGGCCACTGCGATGCAGGCCACAACTACCGCAATGAGCACGCCCGGAACCTTCCATTTCAGCCAGCGGGGAACCCAGATGAGGGCCAGCGAGACCAAGCCGAGCAGCAATGCCGTCAAATTGGACTCGCCGGCAAACACCTTCGGCACGGCGGCGAAGAGTTTTTCCCAAGGTGTGCCGCCTGCCACGGACATCCCCAGGAGGGTGGGAAGCTGGGACACAGCTACCAGCAAGGCGATGCCGTTGAGATAGCCGAGCCGGATGGGCTTCGACAACAGTCCCGTGACGATTCCCAGCTTCAGTGCCGACCCGAACAGCAAGATGGCGCCGATCAGTATGGCCAGGAGACCCGCCAGCGCAACGGATTTCTGCTTGTTATCCGCGGCCAGGGGAATCAATGCTGCAACGATCATCGGCGCGAGCGCGGAATCCGGCCCCAACACCAGCACACGCGATGGCCCGACTGCTGCGTAGACAATCAGAGGCACTACCGTCGCGTACAGGCCGGTCACCGGTGGAAGACCGGCGGCCTGGGCGTATGCCATGCCCGCGGGGACCAAGATCGCGAAGAGAGCGGCGCCGGCCACCAGGTCGTGGCGCAGCCACTCGCTCCTGTAGCCACGCAGGGCTGGAGGGACCGCCCAGAATGGAGTCTTTCCGGATCGGCGCATATTCCGATCATGTCCCATCATGCCCCTGCTCGCCATCTGTAATCGGGCGAACCCAGGGCCCAGCCAGTCTCCGTCTACGGGATCACGAGCAGGTGGTCGATCAGTTCCTCGGGCACGGTCTCGGGTTGGCCAGCGGCGCCTGGATCTCCCGCAGCCGGTCCGGGCCCTGGGGGATCTTCAGGTACCACCCGCGGTCGGTTCCGCCGGTGCGCCGCCGCAGGGTGATGCCCCGGGAGGCCAGGTCCAGGCCGGAGGTGTGGAAGGTCATCGCGGATCCGTCGTCAGAGCGAGGCGTTGTCGGCTTCGTAGACCTGGGAGGCGAATTCTTCGAGTGTCACTGCGCACCGGGCGAGCTCATCGGCCACCTTTTCGGCCATGGGCGCACCGAGGACGTCGCGGGCTTTGACCTTCTCGAACCACCCGCGGAGTTTCCCGAGGTCCTCCTCGTTTTCCTCCAGTTCGCCATAGGTGAAGTGCTCTTCCCTGACCTCTTTTTCCACCCCGGCGTGGAAGTCGCGGCACTTGTCGAGAATCTCCTCGTATTCGTCGTTACGGGCTTCGTTGAACATGTTCACGAGGTCGTTCTCGCCGATGAGGGATGCCGCGTTGACCAGGAATGCCTTGCCTGCCATCGATTCGACGATCTCGTTGCGCAGGGCGCGCATGGCCCGCTCGTTTTGGGGTGTGCGGGGCGCGGCGGCCGCGGAATTCTGCATATAGACGGCGCCCAGATTGCGCAGCCGGCGCCAGACCGCCGCGCGCAGGCGCGTGGGTTCGCTGGGTACCCGGTAGATCAGGATGAGCCAGGTGATCGGGTCCTGGCTCCCGGTCCGCGCCGGCCGTGGTGCTTCCGTCTCAGGGCCCGGCCCGGTGGGCGTGTTCGTTTCGACGTTCATCAGGTCTCCTCTTGTTGCCAAGGCCCATCGTACCGTCTGCCGCTCGCGGGACGGGTGACGTCCGGTGTTTTGAATACATGACGGTCGGCTATCTTCCGCTCGTGAGTGGTTGCATCCAAGGTGAGAGGTTCCCGATATCCGAAGCTATAACATCATCAACCTGCCACAGGTCATCATGTTGCATATGGGATATAACGATGGTTACTATGGATAACGAACGTATGGCCAAAAGGATTCGAAAGGGTGGTAGTCATGGGTTCAAGTACCGATTGGGGCTTGGCCATTTCCGTGTTTGTGGCCGCCATCGTAGAGATGGTCGAGGCATTGACTATTGTGCTCGCGATGGGCATGACCCGGAGCTGGAAGTCGACGCTGGTCGGCATTGGGGCGGCGCTTGTGGCGCTGACCGGATTCACTACAGTTACGGGGTATGCCCTGGCGACCTGGCTGCCGCGCTCGAGCCTGCAGCTCGTGATAGGCATCCTGCTGCTGGTCTTCGGGCTGCAGTGGCTGCGCAAGGCAATTCTGCGCTCCTCCGGGCGCAAGGCCCTGCACGATGAAGCGCTAATCTACGAGAAGCAGGCCAAGGCCGCCGCCGCGGCCGGGAACGAGACCCGGTTCGGGCTCGACTGGTTCTCGTTCGTCATCAGCTTCAAGGGCGTGTTCCTCGAAGGTGTCGAGGTGGTCTTCATCGTCATCACCTTCGGCCTCAACGCCCATAACATGCCTGTCGCGATCCTGGGTGCGGTTGCCGCCGTGGTCGTGGTCCTGCTCGCCGCGGTTGTCGTCCACGCGCCGCTGACCAAGGTGCCCGAGAACACCCTCAAGTTCGGTGTGGGCCTCCTGCTCGCGACGTTCGGCACCTTCTGGGCCGTCGAGGGCCTGGGAAGCCTCACCCCGGACCGGACCAGCCTTGAGTGGATCGGCTCGGACTTCGTCCTGCTGCCGATCCTGGCCGGCTGGCTGCTGCTCTCGGTCGTGCTGGTCCGGGTCCTCAGGGTCCCGGTCGCTGCCCCGAAGGCCTCAACAGCCCTCGTCGACGCCCGAGGGGAGGTCTAAGCAATGAAATTCCTCAAGGGATTCGCCCAGTTCTGGTACGACTTCATCATTGGAGACGACTGGAAGATCGCCGCCGCGGTGGTGTCCGTGCTCGCCGTCGGCGCCGGATTCGTCCTGAACGGTTTCGAGCACTCCCAGCTGCTCCCGCCGATCCTGGCAGTTGCCCTGGGGGCAGCCTTCGTCGTCGCCCTCGCCATCGACATCAAACGGCACCCGAAAAACTAATATGTAGTTCGTTCTGTCAACGGGCAGGAAGAAGCGGTCCCGGGTATTTCCGGGACCGCTTCTTCGCGATCCGGGGAAATCCGGGCACCGGATGCTCCGGCGTGTCGTTGTCGACGGCGTGACCAGTCGAATATGCGCCGGTTGGTTGCCGCGATCCAGGGGCTCCCTCTCGCCGCCCCTCCGGCGTCGAGACGGCGCTTGACGCATGAGCCCGCCATATCCGTTGGCGCACAGCGAAGGCCGCCCGCTGTTCACGCACCGTCCACCTGCGCCTTGCCTGCACTTTACGTTCGCCTGTGCATCTAACAGTTGTCACTCCAAAGAATGACAGCCGAGATATTTTCATCACATCAGAAGTTCGTTGTGCCTCACCCACGTCGCCCCATTGCTCTAGCTCTCGGTTCTCTCCTCATCGCCGCCACAGTGTCGGCCTGCGGTGCGGCTGCCGGCGATTCCGGCACCGGATCCGCCTCGGTCTCCGCGGAAGGGTGCAGGCAATCTCTTTCATTGTCGCCATTGACGTGAAAGGCGACCGACTCAGGTCGTCGCTGCAGGACGCGAACGACCGCATTGAAGAGTCCGCTCGCCGCCCGTGGGCTATTCCGGGATACGAAAGCGCCGTGAATGTGGTCATCCATGGGTTAACCCCGCACACCTTCAGAAAGACGGTGTGAACCCTGCTGGAGGCCTCGTCAGACGTGGCTGTCGCTTCCGCACAGCTTGGCCACTCGAGCGAAACGTGACAAAAAAGCACTACGTCCAGAAAACCCACGAGGCCCCAGATAACACATCGCTTCTTGAGGCGTTCGGATCAGATCCAAAGGCGGCTTTCAAACAGGAGTGAGTCCTGCTCAGTACGATATGGCATGAGTCCATCAAAAACCGTCGGAGCATTTACTTCCTGCGAAGGGATTTCGGCCGGAACTGCGCCCAGGCGAGAAGGAACTGTGCCCGGGAGTCGGATCCGCGCTGTTGTTCGAGGGCATGCAGACGCCCATAGCTGAATCCGTTCGCTCCTTCCGAAGGGGCCGTCGCGCCCAGGTCTCGGAGCACCTCGCGAGTGACCAGGCTGTCCTGGTGCTCGCCGAGGACCTGTTGAACGTGCTCCGCGGCCCGTGCCAGCCGGCGGGCCCGCTTCCCGTGGATCGCGGCCGCCGCCTCGGCCGCATACCGCAGTCGTTTCGCGGACTTGCGTACCTCGTGCAGTGCAGCATCGGCCGGCGCCCCCTCCTGTGCGCCGTCTACGGCGTCGACGGCATGCTTCAGGCGGGACCGGTCGGCCGCTACCCGGTCTGCCACGCACTTCCCGGCCGGCTTGCGGGCGCGGTCCGAAAGCGGCGGATTGGTGACGAAGGAGTCGAGGGAATCGAGCAGTCGGAAGTACCTGTCACTGTCAAGGGCTGCCAGTCCGGCCGCCCGTGCGTCGTGGTGTCTGGCGCCGAGGTGTTCCTCTATCCGCTGTTGGACAGGGCCCACGAGAAGCTCCGTCGGTTCAGCGCCGATCATATCCCTGAGTCGCTGGAGGATGACCTCCGTGTCGCGGGCAGCACCCACAGCCCCTGCCAGCCACTTCAGTTCTTCCCGCAGACTCCGGGCGACCGTGAGGTCGGTGAGTTTGCCATAGGTGGCCAGGGCCGAGCGCATGCTGCGTGCGGCGACCCGAAGCTGGTGTACGGCGTCCGGCAGGTCCTCTCGCACGCCGGGGTCATGCGTTTTCAGAGCCTGCAACAGGGCGTGCATGTAGGCCATAAGCACTGCCGAGGCCGGGCCTTTGCGCGTCGGTTTTGGCGGGGGTGCGGGCGTGTCAGGGTAGCTGGCGCCCAGGGCACGTGCAAGCTTCGAGGGCAGTGCCGCCGGGTGCTGGCCGGACCCCGCCAGAAGCGTGTCTGCCGCGTCGAGCAGGTCGGGGCGCCCGTCAACAAGTTCGATCTCCCACTCCCGCCAGCTGCTGGATTCGGGCGTGCCAAGGAACGTGCGGGCGTCCACCCGGTCATCGCAGAAGTCGGCCAGGACCGTGTTGGCCGGCCCGTACAGGGACAGGACCGTGCGCCGTGTGCTCAGTTGTGCGACGGGGACCAGGACACGGTCACGTGTGTGAACGAGCACGAGCCTCCGCAGGCGTTCCGGTGCGCTGTCGGGGTCGCTTCCCACGGGCTCGGTCATCTCCCGACGTTCACCAGGTCCGAGAGGCAATTTCAGGTGCCAGCCGGCGTCGTCTCCGCCGCTGCGCCGCCGCAGCGTAATTCCCTGGGCCGCCAGCGTCAGATCCCCGGTATCAAAATAGACCGCATCCAGGTCTTCTTCTTCAGGCGCCCCGACCCGGTCCACCCCCGCGAGCATGGCCAGTTCCGGCAACGGGGCACCCTGCTCGACTTCGTACTTTCGTTCCACCTCTACGGTGTCTTGCCCGGTCATGATCAATTCTAAGTCCGCGGCCCCGTTCACAACGGGGCCGAGAGTCCCGACTTTGGCCTAACGGAACTTGAGATCAAGCGCGAACGGATCGCCGTCAGCGTCAGTCACCAAAACCCCGGATTTTTGCCGGCTGGCGGTTCAAGGCGTAATGGCGGCGGCGGCTTGGTCGAGTTCGCCATGGCAGCGGGCGAGCCAGGCTTCGCCCCAGAAGAAGTTGCAGCTGGTCTGGGCTTGGAGGAGATGGCGGCGGGCCAGCTCGAGGCCGGGGTCGGACCGGTCGGCCCGGTTGGCGGCGGCATGAAGTTGCCCGCTGACCTGCCGGACACGCGCGAGGGCCTCGCGCTGGGCGGGGCTGCCGGTCCACTGCGTGAAGCCGCTGCCGTCGTGCCAACCGGTGTTCCAGGCCCCGTCGCGCACTACTACTTCGCCGTAGGGTGGGTGGCGGTCGAGGTGGTCGGCTATGAAGGTGGGGGCGATACCGCCTGCGGTGCCGCTGCGGGCCCGTTCGAGGAAGGGCTGGTAGAAGGCAGTCCAGAAGTTGACGCCGGCGGTCGTGTTTCTGAACCATCCGCCGTTGTCGCCGTCGGTGGCGGTAGTGACCAATGGCGTGAAGTCGCAGTGCCGGGTGCGGGCGTTGACCTCGCGGATGAACCAGTCGGGGTCCATTCCGGACTGCTGTGCGTCGGAGAGTTCCCTGTCGCGCACGACCACGGTGATCTGGGCGCCGCCGTGGCGGGCGACATGCGTTCGGTAGCGCAGTTCGTCCCAGCGCATCGCATCGACCGCCTCGACGTTGTTGGAGTCGACGAGCACGTACTTGTAGCCCATTGCCTGCAGGAGGGGGATGAGCTCCATGGTGAAACCCATCTCGGGCGGCCAGAACCCACCCATGTGGGGGCGGGCGAAGAGCCGTTCGCCCGTTTGGCGCCACGCTTGGAGCTGGCCGGGCCAGTCGTGGGCGGGTATGAGGGGCAGGACGGGGTGGTGGTAGCCGGTGGCGAGGACGTCGATGATGGCGGTGTTCTGCAAGTGCCAAAGCAACGATCCGCAGTCCACGATCCCATACACGCGGGACTGGAAGGCCGGATCCGCGAGGGTCTCGAGCAGGGTGCCTGAGATCGACAGGTGGACCCGGCCGATGTCCTCATATGGCCAGAGGGACCTTGGGATGCGGTCGAGGGCGTAAAGGATCTCTCGGGCGGCCCACGGGTCGGCCTCGAGCAGGTTCTCGAGGTTGCCGGCGGGCTGGTGCAGGTTGAGCACCAGCGCGAAGTCGATCTGCCCGGCCATCAGGCGGCCTCGCAGGCTTCGATGGCGCGGCGGGCGAGTTCGGCGCCATAGTCGGTCCAGATTCCCTGACCCCAGTAGCGGTAGCAGCTGGTCTCACACGCCAGCAGGTAAAAAAGCGCCCGGCGGTAGGCGGGATCGCTGCTGGGCACCCCGGCGGTGAGGAATCGCTGGTTGAAAAGGGCGCTGGCCCGCTGCATCGGGGCAAGGACGCTGTCATAGCCGGACACCCAGGAAATGTTGTTGGTCCAACTGCCGCCGTCCATGTGGAACCTGCCGTCCTCTCCGGAGAGCTTGTCGATCACTTCTTCGAGCCGCTCGGGTCCCTCGCCCGGGGCGAGCCGCTCCCAGACCCGGTGCTGGCCCGCCGGCTGGATCGGCGGCAGGTCCGCCGGGTCGACACCGAAGGCAGTGAGGGCTTCAAGATACTCCGAAACGTTCAGAGCGGGGCTGGGCGAGCCGGAGGACTCGGCGATGGCATCAAAATATTTGGGGGAAACTCGTTCATCATCACGCCCCCGTTCTCGCCGTCCGCGATCTGGGTCACCAGCGGCGGGACCATGCGGCCGGCCAACTGCACGGGTGCGAGATCCCTGGCCTCGTAGTAGGGCTGCATCTGGCCGACCAGTTTGGTGTCGCTGCCTTGTGTTTTGACGATCGCGGTGATCGAGGCGGTCTCACCCCTGGAGCTGGTGCAGGTGAGCCGATGCGGCAGGTGCGGATGGTCTAATGGACGGCCGTCGGGGCGTTCGACGGTGTGCTCTTGGACCAGAACCCAGCTATAGCCGCACTCAACCAGGGTGCGCACAAACTCATAGGCGACATCAGGCTGGTTCGGCAGAGCCATCTCGGCCGGCGAGAAACCCCGAACTCTGCTAAGCGCCTCGGTGCCGAAGATGGCGGCGAAGTGGTGCTGCCAGGCGCGCACATGCAGACGGAAGTCCTGGACGGGAGTGGAGGGGGCCACCGCGTGCCCCCAGGTCGATCCCAGCCACTCCACCGCACCCCGCCAGGGGTCTTCGCAGGTGATCCGGGCCAGTGCGTCGAACACGTCATTGCGGCCCATCTGACGCATACCGTGCAGCAGGGTGCCTGAGTAGTCCAGCATCACGCGGGGTGCCAGTCCCTGCTCCAGGAGTTGCGGGATGAACTCGCCCATCCGCTTGTAGCACCATGCGAAAGTCGGAGCGTTGTGGTTGTCGCCCTGGTCGGGGTGGTCCATCATCCACGCAAGGTTCGAGATCACCGCCGCGCTTTGCAAGTCCGGCCCGCCGGCGGGTATCAACGGTTGGTGCATGTGCAACGCCACGGCGAAGCCGCTGCCCAGCCGGGCGAGGTCCATCTCGTTGAACGCTCGCTGTTCCCGGCCGGCTGCGATCGCCTGGGCGATCATGGTCTCCTCCCCGCAGATATTCGGCAGGCCGTCCACGTACTCGTCCATGATGTCCATCGGCTTCCTTCCCCCGGGGTCGGGCTACTTGTGGCGGATGTGGTCGTAGATGTTGAGATAGTCCTGGCCCGGGCCGGCCCAGGAGTAGTCGCTGCGCATCGCGTTGAGCATCAGCTCGCGGAACTCGCCGGGGAAGTCGGACCACAACCCGAACGCCCGTTCCAGCGCCGACTCGATGGCCGTGTTGTCGGTCTGGTGGAACACGTATCCGTTGCGCTGCCAGCCCGGACGGTCCGAGAAGTCCCGGTCGAAGACGGTGTCGACCATGCCGCCCACCGCCCGCACCACCGGAATGGTCCCGTAGCGCATGGCGATCATAGGGGTCAGCCCGCACGGCTCGAACATTGATGGCACCACCACCATGTCCGCCCCTGCGTAGATCAGGTGCGCCAGTTCCTCGCTGTATCCGATCTCCAGGTGGCAGTCCGGGTTGTCGTTGAGGTAGTGCTTGAGATGCCGGAAGTGTCCGTTGATTCCGTTGTGCAGGCCGTCACCCAAGAGCACGAACTGAGCCCCCCTCTGAAGGGCGTAGAACAGGGCGTGATGCACCAGGTGCATCCCCTTCTGGTCGTCGAGGCGTCCCACATAGGCGACGATCGGGCTGAAGGTGTCCCGCATCCAGAGCCGTTCCCGCAGCCGTCTCTTCGACTCGTACTTGCCCTCCATCCGCTCCGCCGTGTAGTGGGCGGGCAGGAAAGGGTCGATCTCGGGGTTCCAGGTCTCGTAGTCCACGCCGTTGAGCACCCCGCCGAACTTGGCCTGATGTGTCGACAAGGTGTGTCCCAGCCCGTCCCCGCCGTCGCCGTGGCGGGCCTCGGCGGCATGGTTGGGTGAGACCGTGGTGGTGAAGTTCGAGTAAACCACCCCGCCCTTCATCAGATTCACCGCGCCGTACCGATGGTCGTCACCGAGGCGGACACGGTCCAGGAAATAGTCGGGCCGGCCCAGTTGGGTGCTCCAAAGCTCCTGGGCACTGGTCACACCCTGGTGGCGGAAGTTATGGATGGTGTAGCACACCCGCTGGTCGGGCATCACATGCCCGTACTGCTCATACAAGAGGACCGGGACCAGTCCGGTCTGCCAGTCGTGGCAGTGAATCACGTCCGGGCGTTTCCCCACCTTGTACAGGTATTCCATGGCGGCCTTGGAGAAGAACGTGAAGCGGTCCACGTCGTCGGGGTAGCCGTACATGAGCTCCCGGTCGAAGAATCCTTCGCCCGAGTGCGGCTCGATGAAAAAGCACTTCCGCCCGTGCACGTAGCCGAACCACACGGTGCAACGGACCGCGGACCCGTGCCACGGCACCCATAGGTCGTGGTAGTCGATTGTCAACCCCCACACATCCTCATACCGCATGCCCGCATACTTCGGCAGCACGATCTCCACCTCGTGCCCCCGGATCTCCAGCTCACGGCTCAGCCCGAAAACCACATCGCCCAGACCGCCGGCCTTAGCCACCGGCGCGCACTCGCTGGCCACCATCACTACATACATGCCCACACCCCCGCCGTGATCCAGCCGGCCTCCACGCTTCGTGCAAACGAAGCGTGGAGGCGTCGGCGCTCTTCCAATGTGAACCGTACCGCGTATCAGGCAGCGGGTGACCGTTCGGACCCCGTCCGTGGCTGCACTACGCCAAGGCTTTCACTACCGTTAACTTCACCGCCATTAAGTTTCATCGCCGTCGCCATTACGTTTCACCGCCATTAAGAACGATGTCGAAGTGACTGGCGTGGATTCCGCTGGGACGACATCGGGGAACTTCCGCGCGGGGGTTTCGACCGCGCGGATCCGTTCGGCCCGGAGATTGTGCGCAACGGCCCGCCATGCGGCCAGGAAAGGCCCGTTGAGCCTCTCGGTCTGTTCATCCCCCGGCGCGACCGGCAGTGGCGGGGACGTCGGGGAAGGGACCGGGGGCGAGATCAGGGAGCCCTGGGCGGTATCGCAGGCCATATCGCGCAACGCGGCCAGCTGGGTGGTTCGTTCGACGCTTTCGGCGGTTGTCTTGATCCCTACGGACTGCAGGGTACGGATAAGCCCTCTGACGATAGCGGCTGCACGCGGGTCGGTATCGATCCTGTCGATGAAGTTCTTTGCGATCTTGACCCTCGTCAAGGGCAGTGCGAGGAGCGTCGCGAGGGAGGCCTGGGCGGTTCCATAGTCGTCCAGGACCACGCCAAGGCCCGCGTCGATCAGTTGCTGCAGTTGTGTCGCCGCCCCGGGCAGGTCGAGTATCGCGGTTCCTTCCGTGATTTCGATTTCCAGCAGCCCTGCCGGGATCCCATGCAGCTCCAGTGCACCCATAATGTCGGCATCCAGCGTTCCTGCCGCCAGTTGCACCGGAGAGACATTCACCGCGATCTTCAACGGCGTTCCCGCATCGGCCCACGACCGCGCCTGCGCACAGGCCCGGTCAATGACCCAGGCGCCGATCCTGAGGATCTCTCCTGTGTGTTCAGCCACGGGGACGAATTCCGCCGGCGGGACCGGCCCGAGTTCGACGTCGGTCCAGCGCAACAGCGCCTCGACGCCGTGGTCCACCCCGGTGGCCAGGTCGCGGAGCGGCTGGTAATGCAAGGTCAACGCGCCGTCCTCAAGGGCACGGGGAAGCCGGCGGCGGATGAGCGCATCCCGAACGAAAGACGACGGCGCCCGGCCGCGGCGGATCCGGCCGACACGGCGCTTGCCGGCGAGTTTGGCGTGGAGCATCGCACCGTCCGCGTGCCGGAGGAGGGCGTCGAGCCGACTTAGTGCCTCCTCGCCGGTGACATCGCCGGCCATGGCCAGACCCAGCGTGGCCGTGACGTCGATGCGGAACCTGTCGACGACGAATGGCTCGTCCATGCATTTCAGCACCCGGCCGGCGACAGTTCCGGCCTCGTTTTCGTCCACACCCACCAGGAGGACGGCAAATTCGTCCCCTCCAAGTCGGACGATGCCGTCCTCGGGCCGGACGCACCCGGAGAGGCGCGCGGCGAACTCGGCAAGGACCGCATCCCCGGCCCGGTGGCCGTAAGTGTCATTGACGCCTTTGAAATCGTCCAGATCGATGAAAAGGATCCCTATACGAGACAGGTCGGTGTCCCTCGTCAGGGCCGTGGCCTGCGCCTCGAGCATTCGCCTGTTGGGCAGGCCTGTCAGCGGATCATGCATGGACGCGTGCCGGAAGACGTCCGACAGACCCTCGAAGACCTCCGAGACGGGCACGATACGGGGACTGCCTGCGGCGAGAACGAGAATGTCTTGGTAACGGGTCGCTTCTGGTCGTTCCAGGATGGCCGCAACCGCTTCCGACATCCCCAGTTCGGCGGACACAACCAGGTCGTCTGCGGCCAGCATATCTGCAGCCTCCGAACGGGCGTTCAGGGCACGCCCAAACCCAAGCCGGCCCGACATCTTGAATTCCAATTGTTCGCGGGTCAACAATGCCGGACCCTTCGCGCCTTCTATGACGACCCCGCGCAGGTTCCGGTCAGCGCGGAAGAGTTCGTCAATCTCGAGCGCCCGCGTGGAACTCGGCAGAACCATCGCCTCAACCCCGAGCTTGCCCAGGATCAGGACATCCTGCGGGCTGTACGGCATCGCAACACTTTCAGTGTTCGTCACGGACAGTTCATATCAGACCAAAACAACCAACGGCCGCAACCAACGCCGTGTCCACATGAACAACAGGTAGCGTCCCGGCAACGCGGCCGTGTACACGACATCGCAGCGCGGGAATCCCGTCCGGTATGGTGTGCCCGTGGACTTCCCTGTTCCAAAATGAGCGAGCCCCTGATCCGCGTTTCCGCAGCTCAGGGGCTCTTTTCGGGTAGGGCTACTCGGACTTGAACCGAGGACCTTAGGAGAATGATTTCGCGTTTTTCATTAGTATGCGGTGGATGCCAAAAGTGCCTAGATTCCGGGGCAAAACGGGTCAAAACGGGCGGCGAGCTTGTCATCATTTTTCGTTACGCGCCGTTGTTTCCGGTGGGTAAACGGTGGGCGAATCGCGTTATAAGGTTCAACCCGCGCCAGCCGTCATGCCGTCTCGTCGTCGCGCCTCCAACCGGACAACGGTCATGCCGACGACCTTATCCGTGTCCATGAACGGGAATACAGCTGGCGCCTTCGCCGGCCCCGATCAAACCGCGGACACGACGGAGATACCGATGACTGCTAGACCAGAAGGCAGCGGTGCGGCGGAAGCTGCAGCGGAACAATGGCTGACCCCGAAAGACATCTGCAGCCAATTACAGATTCCCGAGCAGACGTTCTATCAATGGCGCGCGAAGCACGTCGGCCCCCGCGCCTACCGAATCGGCCGTCATCTCCGGATCAGCCAGAGCGACTTCAACTCGTGGTTGTCCTCACACTTGGAAGAATAGAGGACACGGCTTGTCCGGGTCCTCTAGATTGCTCGTTTTCGGCGCTTAGGGTTCACAATGCAATCGGAACGAGTGTGACCTGCCTTTCGTTGAACGGACCGCTGGCTCCGGACCGAGTAACCAGTGGAACTGTGAAACATGCGACCGCACTAGCCGGCCGTAGAGAGGATTACCGTCGGTAAACCAAGAATCTGAGTCGATTATTTTACGTTGTGTAGCCGTTAGGTTCGGCCAATTCAACCGGCGTTCGTGGCTGCAGTCAGGCCGATCGGCTTCATCAGACAAACCAATTTCCATTAACACGTCCTTTTGCTTAGTGACCTTCCGCCGAGACGAGATGCCGGACGGCACCCCGTTGGCCCGTGGCAGCGATAAGAAATATCTCTCTTTGTCATTCCGATCTTCGATCGTCGCTGGGCGGAACCTCCGCGCAACCAGGGCGCTACGCGCCGCTCGCAATCCAAAACTTCGTTCGGTGCTCCTGCCTCGCTTATTTCCTCGCGAACTTTTGGACCGCTCCCGGTACCCCAAGTTGCACTCCGGCCCCTCATGCCCAGCAGCGGATCCCCTATCAGAACGACTCCGGAAACTGCTGACCCGCTGGCCCCGACCTCCCCGGCCCGGTTGCCGAATCACCCCAACTGCATGACGTGCCAAACCCCGCCCTGATAACTTACCTATCGGCGCCGGGGCCTGGAGCAGGCGCAGGGGAACTATGAAGGCGACCGGCGGAAATGTTCAGATTCCGACGCTTTTCAACATCCTCAGGGGACCGGTAACCGCGAATGGCGGCCAACGGTGCGAACCCGGCGCTCGCGAGCATCCGGAGTGAGGAAGGATCGGGATCGATGGAGACCCACGAGCCGACGGCCACGGGCCTGCCCCGACACGTCCATCCAGACCGGCACCCCCCATAGCGGTGGCGGCAAAGAACACGCTGCACACCCAGCTGGACTGGGTACGATGAGCCCTAGATCCACGCCGGGCGCTCCTGGACGGTCATCGTCCGGTTCACGCGTTCAGGTCTCAGCCGGATCACTCAACCGAACGGAACGGAACACAGCCATGCTGCTAAAGGACAAGACAGTCATCGTGACGGGCGGCAACAGTGGAATCGGTGAGGCGATCGTGCTCGCCGCCGCGGCTGCGGGCGCCAACATTGTCATCGACTACGTGGCGCATCCCGAGGAGACCTCATCCCTGATCGCCCGCGTCCAGGCGGCCGGCGGGAAGGCCGTCGGACTGGAAGCGGACATCAGCTCGGTTGCGGGTCTGCAGGCGCTCGTGCAAAAGGCCGTCGAGGCCTTCGGTGGCTTGGATGTGCTCGTCAACAACGCGGGGATCGAAACCCGGACCTCTGTGCTGGAGACCTCGGAAGAGCAATACCAGAAAGTACTCGACATCAACCTCAAAAGCGCGTTCTTCGGCACCCAGCTGGCGGCGAAACAATTCATCCTCCAAGGCCACGGCGGCGTGATCTTGAATATTTCCTCCGTCCACGAGGATTGGCCGATGCCCGGCAATACCGCCTATTGCGTAGCCAAGGGCGGGATGCGGATGCTCACGCGCACGGCCGGCGTCGAACTTGGCCAGCACGGTATCCGCGTCCTCAACCTGTGCCCTGGCGCGGTGGAGACACCCATCAATGCCTCCACCATGGCCGACGCCGGGAAGCTGAAGTCCCTGGATGCTGCCATCCCTCTCGGACGCATGGCAAAGCCGGAGGAAATCGCCCGCATGGCCGTCGTGCTTGCCTCCGACACCTCCGCCTATATGACCTCCACCTCGGTCTTCGTCGATGGCGGCATCATGCAGGGAAGCGTCGGCCTGTGAACACGCACTCCAGCGACGCGGGGGACGCGTACGACGTCGTAGTCATCGGCAGCGGTCCCGGCGGCGGAAGCCTGGCCGGCAGGTTGGCCCAGACCGGCAAGCGGATCCTGCTTCTGGAACGCGGGGACTACCTCAAACGCGAGCGGGCCAACTGGGACTCCCGCGAAGTGTTCGCCAAGGGTCGGTACACAGTAGCCGAAACCTTCTATGACCGGGCCGGTAAACCGTTTCATCCCGGGCTGCACTATTACGTAGGCGGCAACTCAAAGGTCTACGGCGCCGCACTATTCCGGCTTACCCCGGCAGATTTCGGACAAATCCGCCACCATGGCGGTATCTCACCGGCATGGCCGATCAGCTATGCCGAGCTGGAACCCTACTATGTCCAGGCCGAACACCAGTTCATGGTCCACGGGCGCCACGGGGAGGACCCCTTCGCCGGGGCATCCAGCCACGACTACGCGCACGCGCCGGTGAAACACGAAAAACGGATTCAGGAGCTCTCTGATGGGCTCGAAAAACTCGGACTCCATCCCTTCCACCTGCCTTTGGGCATCAATCTGGACCAGAATCCGGACGGCACTGCCACCGTCGGTTCGGCGTGCATCCGCTGTGACCGGGTCGACGGCTTCCCCTGCCTTCTGGGTGCTAAGTCGGATGCGGAAACAGCGGCGGTGAACCCGGCCCTGGCCTCCCACCCGAACCTGACCCTGATCACCCGGGCCACCGTCCAACGCCTCATAACCGATGAGTCCGGCCGCACAGTCACCGCGGTCCAGACCACCATGGAGGACGGAAGCTCCCGAACCTTCGCCGGAGACATCGTGGTCCTCTCCGCCGGGTCGATCCTCTCATCGGTTCTGCTGCTGCAGTCAGCCAACGACCGGCACCCGCGCGGGCTGGGGAACAGCTCCGACGTCGTCGGCCGGCACTACATGCGGCATAACAACGTCGGTTTGATGGCTGTGTCCAAAGAACCCAACCCCACCGTGTTCCAGAAGACACTTGCCTTGAACGATTTCTACGGCCCCAGTGCGGAATGGGAGTACCCCATGGGGAACATCCAAATGCTGGGAAAGTCCGACGACTGGCAGATCAAAGCCGAAGCGCCCAAACCGTTCGGGCTCGGACCGACCTCCGCCTTCGGGGCGGTCGCCTCGCACGCCCTTGATTTCTGGTTGGCTGCTGAAGATCTTCCTTTGCCCGAGAGCCGGGTGACGCTGCAAGCCGACGGGTCCGTCCGGCTGGCACTTCAGCCCGAAAACAATACCGAGGGCGTCAACCGACTTCGGAAAACCTTCGACGGCGTTTTGAACCGGCTCGATGCCCGTTCGACTTCCTTCGCGCGAAGCATCTACCCCCACAAAGACATGGACATCACAGCCACCGCCCATCAGGCAGGAACCGTCCGGTTCGGAACCGATCCCACGGCTGCAGCTCTGGATCTGGACTGCAAAGCCTACGACCTTGACAACCTCTATGTCGTCGACGGCAGTTTCATGCCTTCCATCGGTGCTGTGAACCCGACCCTGACCATCATCGCCAACGCTTTGCGCGTCGCTGACCGTATCGCTGAACGCATCCTCTGACCTGGGTCGCCGCCTGGCGCCGCCAACGCCCGGAATCGCAATAGTGCTTGGCCGTCCATGGCTCAGCCGCGGAGGGTCCCCTGGGCGGCCCTTTCGGCTGCGGCCTCCCCGCCCCGGCCCCGCAGGACCCGCGCTATGGCCACTGCGAGGAGGGAGCCTGCGACCGGGCCGGTGGCATAGATCCAGAACCGGCTGAAATCTCCAGTGATCAGGTCAGGAGCAAACGACCTGATCGGGTTCATTGACGCGCCGCTCACGGGGCCTGCCCACAGGCCGGCCATGACAATGTACGCGGCGATTCCGAACGCCGACAGGGCGCCCACGTTCTGCGCTCCGGAGGCGACGGCGAGAACGGTGCTGACGAGCCCCGCGGTCAGCAGGACTTCCACGGTGAATGCCTGGTAGTCGGAGAATTCCGGGCCGGGAACGGTCATCCCGTCCTTGCCGTAGTGGCCAAACACGGCCAGGAGCGTCGCTGAGGCGAGCATCGCTCCGGCAGCCTGGACGAGCACATAGCCAGGGACTCGTGGCCAGGGAAAGTCCCGACGCAGCGCGAACGCCAGGGTCACGACGGGGTTCAGATGAGCCCCGGAAATGGGGCCGATGAAGAGAACGACGGCGATGATCATCAGCGCCGGCGTCATCACCATGGCTGTGTGCCCGAGCCCTCCGTGTGTCGCGGTGTTTACCACGTCGGCACCGGCCGCGGCCAACACCAGAAGGTAGGTCCCGAGGAACTCACCGAAAAGGCGCCGTGATCCGTTGCCGGGTTGGCTGAAGGCCCGAATCATGCGATGGTCCTCGAGGGAGAGGCCCGGGTGCCTCCGCCGTCCGGGCCGTCCTGCCGTGCCGCGTGTCGGCATCCGTGCGGCCTAGAATCCGGCGATACGCGCGGAAACGACAGTGTCTTCGCTCAGATGATAGGACGCACAGATCCGATGGTAGCCGTCGGCGATCCTGGCAGCAGTACCGGCTTTCTTGCCGCCGCGGATCACCAGGCACGGTGAGAGCGCCGTACCGGCCCTGACCCGGCCCAGTTCCTTGGCAACGTCCGGGTCATCGGCCGGCAACAGAGGCAGCCCGGCGGCACGGAGAAGGTCCTTGGCCTTAAACGACACGGTATCCGCCTGTTCCAGGGCCTTGACCGCCCGGCTGACGGCTTTGGGGCCGGCGATAAGGGAGAGATACGAGGCCGCGGCCGGATAGTCGTGTTGTTCTGGTTTGTCCAGCCACTTCACGGTCGGCCCGGAGTGGTCTTTGGCTTTGGAAAGTCCGCTGTGTTTGGTCATGATGCTCCTTCTGATCCGCTGATGGAGGGCGTCCGGTGTTGCAGGTGGTCCGGATTATCCTCTTCATGGCCGGGAACGGCCAGCACAGGCAATGCGCCGTGGTTGACTTGCAGGCATGTCAATCGAGGACAGCCCAGCCGACCCGCCGCGGCAGCATGCGGATGAACGCGGGTGGGGTATCCGCTTCCCGGGCGAGGGCTGCGCCAGGTCGATCGCGGCGTTCAGCTCTGCGGTCATCGCTGTGACCTGCCGGTCTAAAAGTTGTTGGAGAGTATTTCCGGTAGCGATCTGGGCTGCGACCGTTGACCCTGCAGACGTCCCGAGCAAAGTCGTCGAGTGGGTCAGGAGACGCCGCACCAGGCCGGCATCCTGGTGGCCGAGGAGGAAACCGGCCTGCCAGGCGATTCCCGCCACTCCGCCTCCGGCGAGTACAAGGGAGCGCTCCGTTGAAATCATGCGTTCTCCTCAGATCTAACGGTCGCCAGCTTCGACCGGACTCGCACGAGCGGTGCGTTCGGATCCTGCGGTTGGGGGATAGCGGTGAGCGCGAACTGGTCGATGACACCGGGCCGGAAGACGAGGCACTCCGTCGAGCCGCCGAACTGGAAGCACCCCAGATCGTCGCCCTTGTTCACATGGTGGCCCGGGACGATCTCCGGAGCGATGACGCAGGACGAGACCTCGACCATGCCCACCGGGATCACCGCCATGAGACCGATGACGGGGTCGTCGGCCTGGATCAGGATGATCGCGCGGGCCGCGAGATGGGCCAGATATGACTGCGAGAGGGTTGCCTCGACGGCGTTGGCCCCCTCTGACTCCGCCTCGGAGAAGTAGGTGCCGTCCTTGAGGTACGCCCGCACGATCGTTCCGGCGACGGGAGCGTGCCAGCGGTGATAGTTCAGCGCGCTCAGGAACGCCTGGTACACCGTTCCGCCGACAAAATGATCCACCGACTCGTCGCGGGCGAGCAGGTCATCGAGCGAGTAGGGCTGGTTCTTGACCCAGAACCGGCTCTGGCGTTGAACGTGGGAGCTTATCTTGTACGGGGTCGACTCGCAGGCGCTGACAATGACCTTGTCGTCTTCGGGTGCAGCGACTGGCCTGGAGGTCGATGTGAGCCGGCGGGCGAAGAAGTCGTTCCACGACGTGAAGCCCCAGTGCTCGGCGAGGGCGTCGTGTTGGTAATCGTCCATCCCGACAACCTGCCGCGCCTTCTGCGACATCCACCCGGACGGCGAGTCATTAAGCACATACAGCGAGTCCTCGCTGGTCAGGAACACGCACCAGGCGTCCAGGATCTTGCGGAACATGGCGACGATCCGCGGGTCGCGGTGGGCCGCGAACCCGGCCTTGGTTCCCATGGTCCAATCGAGGATCGCCGTCAACGGCGTGGTGACCATGCCGCCTTCGCTGAACTCGGGTGCAGTCGTCAGGACCTCGTTGATCAGTAGAAGCATCTGGTCAACGCTCGTGAGGTGCCGTTTGCGGTAGGGCTTCGACGTCGGAACCTGCTCGATCATCTCCGTCATGTAGAGGCGGACAACCGGATCGCTCGCGATCAGTTCCTTGAATTCCACGATCACAGGATGCAGAAGAGCATCTTCTCCCCGGGCCTCCGCCCGTTCCCGGTGACCGGCAATCCATTCCTCAAGGTCGTCTTGTCGCTCGGGCAGCCAGCCACCCAGTCGTCGGACACGGTCGGATGAAGCGTTGATTGTCATAGTGCCGAGCCTACGCGCCTCCAAACCAGCTTCGGAGACATATGAACGGCAGACGGCAAAGACATGGTCATCGGCGCCACAAGCGCCGTCGCACCTCTCTGGGCAGCACTCGTCACCCTGCTGACCCAGTCAACGAACCGTCGTATCGGTCTGATCCAGCCCCCGCTTTACAGCCGGACTTCCGGGTTCCATGACGTCACCACAGGAAACAACGGCACCTACCAGGCCGCGGCCGGTTGGGATCCCTGCACCGGGCTAGGCACCCCCGACGGGACAGCGCTGCTGGCGGCGATCACGGCCGGTCACTAAGAGTCACCCGGGCCGCCCTTACCTGCCGGCACGTCTGCCGTCAGCGAGCCGTTCTTCCAGGCCTTCGTCGCGGCCGAAGAGGGCTTCATCACCGACCCGCGTCTGCGCGGCCAGGTTCGGTTCCTGGGTCTTGGGTGTGGATTCGGCGGTCATCTGCCAGCCGCGGACGACATTGGCGAGGTTGTCGAACTCCTCGGCGTCCCCGGTGTTTCCGGCGGCCCGCTACTCTTCAGCTTTGCGGGACGCAGGGAAGGCCTTGTTTGGGGACTGATACCAGCGACCAGCTCGCCGCCTCGATCCCGTCAGCGGAGCTGATCCCATGCTTACGTCCGGAGCGGCGGATGTTCACGCCGCGTGTGACCAAGCGGCCAAGGCGGCGCGGATCGCCTCGGACCGGTTGAGGTCCTCGCGCTCGGCGCGTGCCATCACCGCTGCAAGCTCGTCGACCGTCAGCCGTACGGGAACGACCTGAGATGCCTCCGCCCCCGGGCAGGGCGCCTCATCCGCGCCTTCAGCTCCTCAAGCTCGTAACCGGCCTCGGCTTCCTCGACCCACCGATCGATCTCGGTCTCCGAGACTTCCCGTCCGTGCATCTTGCGTTCCATGCACTAATCGGATTACGAATGTCTCCGGGCGACCAGAGGAATTGACCGTTGTCCGTAAGGATACCCAAACGTGCTGTGATGATAGCGGGATCGGAGGCTCAGGTGGGATGCTGGACACATGAGCACGATCGAATTCGATCTTGAGACAACTGCAAGTCCAGACAAGGTGCGCACGGCGCTGATCGAGTTCTCTGAACGGCGCCCCCAGGTGTGGCCGGGCATCGAGCCTTCGATGTATGAGGTCTACTCGGTCGGCGAGACCACCGCGGAAGTGCGCGAGGGCACCAAGGTTCCAGGCGGGAAGGTCTGGGCGCGCGAGCACTACGACTGGTCTGACCCGCACACCGTGCGCTGGACGGTCCAGGAGAGCAACTTCTCCGCGCCGGGCAGCTACGTCGCAGCCACGGTCCGCCCCGCCCGCGACGGTGGCAGCGTCGTTCACGTCACCTGGGACCGCACCGGCAGCACTGTGCTGGGGCGGCTGATCTGCACGATGATCCGCAAGTCCAAGGGCAAGCCGGTCGCTGCATCATTCAATCGAGGTCTGGCGGTGCTGGAGAGGGACTAGGCCCAGACCGAGTGGTCGGAAAAAGAATCGTCGCCGCGAGGGGGCGCTGCCCCCCGAAAGACCACAACGTCTTGACTAGGACGCCTGGAGACCTGGTGGTTCGACCAGGCCTGGTGATACTCACCGCCGAAAGCCCTGTATGGGATCCCTCAACGGACGCCTTCAAAGCCGGCTTCGATGATCCGGGTTGTCGACTTCGGAAACTGACAGCTGATCGGCGGGGAAGGTCCCACAGGGCGGGTCCCGGTCCGACCCTTTCGAGACACTGCCCGGACGTCCTGCCGTACGGTTTTTCCGCTATCTGTGGTCTCCTCAAAACGGGCTGGCTACCCGGAACCACGTGGCTCCGGGCAGCCAGCCCGACGTAACTTCGCTCTGGTCTCCGATGATTACGTTGACTTCACCGGCGTGAGCGCCCTCGCGATGATCTCGTAGTGGCGGAACTCAACCACCATGGCGCCAGCGTCGTTAGTTGCGCTGCGGATCTTCTCTGCGGGAGCGAGCGAGGCTTCGAGACTCGAGGCGGAGTCGAAGAGTGTCACCCCAGTGGCTTGGTTGGAGTCGCGATTGATCAACCAGAATCCGCCCTGGAAACCGGGGAGCTGGCGAGCCGCCGGGATGACGTTTTCTTTGATCTGTTTGGCGGCTGTCTCAACGGCATCTGCGCTGCCGCTGGTTTCCGCAAGGCGAGCATGAGTTGCGGTCTCGTGCACCTTTTCGCCGGTGTTCGCCAGTACGTCAAAATGGTCCACCGATACCACCTCGGCGCCGATCGCCTGGGTGGCATCGGTCCGGATCTGGTCCGCTGCCGGTCGGCTTGTCTCGAGCGCCTCCTTGTTGTCGAAGAAAGTGAACGAAACACCGTCTCCGGTACCGCGGTCAGCGAGCCAGTAGCCGCCCATGAATCCCGGGATTCCTTGGGCAGCGGGGATGACTTGCTCCTGGACGATCTTGATCGCGGTATCGAGCCTATCGGGTGAGGCCTTGGTAACAGTCCTTCTCGCGTAGAACATGGATCCTCCTTCTCGAACGCGTGCCCAGCCGGGTACCCGTTTGGTTTAGCACAGGACCCGAGAGACCTTCAAGGGCTTCAGAAAACGGAAAAATCGGACGCTAAGGGCGCATGGAGGGAAGTGGCGGCTGGACCGCAGCTTGTCAATGGAATCCAGCCACAGCCCGTCCGCCTGGCGAATACTCAAAGCGACGGTCGCGAGTCCACTTCGCGGGTTTTGCCTTTATCTGAAGAAGTCGGGAGACGGTCACCACCTTTGTTTCCGTCCACGAAACCAAGGACCTTCCAGGGCATGCTGACGCCCGACGCTGCCTCCCCAACGGTGATTTCCTTTGCAGGAACCGTGGCGGCCAAGCGCGCGTTGCCGAAGGGCTCGAGGCCATCGACCTGCGGTCCATGGGGCTGTGATGGGCGTCAGGTGGCACCCGACAACGACTATGTAGACGAAGGAGCCGGAGCGGCCACGGCGCAGCTGGCACGTCCTCGATCCGAGTTTCATTCCCTACTCACACCGCCGGAGTGGTCACAGCGGGGTCCCCGTTTGCCGCACTGGGCTCCTTCCTGTCCGCCGGCAGCTTCGTGGCCATGTGCCTTGGCGCGGTGCTCTGCTTCAGCGTTGCACTCACGGCCGTTCCCTGGACCGCCCGGGCCCGGCAACACACCATCAAGACCGCGCCATGATCATCACCCTTTCCACGACCGGCGGAACGCCGGCAGAACAGATACACGACCAGATCCGGGGCCTCATCACCACCAGGGTACTCGCCGCAAACGAACGCCTCCCACCGGTCCGACGGCTCGCCGCGGATCTCCGGGCCGCCCCTGGACACAACAGCCAAGAAACTGCGCCATGACGGAGTCCCCGGTGGAGAATCCCTCACCGGATGGTCGTTTGCGGAGGGGAGTTAGTCTTCAAGGTTTTGCAATCCGACCGTCACGTGGCCACGATCGTCCTGGATCGGCCGAGGGAAAGTGAAATCGTCCGAGACGTCCAGTTCCGACAGCACCTTCGATTTCCACGACGACTCCACTATCGACTCCAGAGTCCTTCGAAGAAAATCCGGTCTCGACATTTACCCTGACTACTGGGGCTACCCGGATACCCGTGTATTCGTTATGCGGACTTACAAACCAGAACGAAGGCGCTTTGCGGTCACCGCGCGGGAGGAATCACGACATCCTGGGGACCGGCGCCGACCATGACTGTGGCTACGACGGTGTTGGTGGCAGTGTCGGTGACGGAGATCTTGCCGTCCTCGCACAGGGTGGAGTAAACGTAGCGACCGTCGCTGGTGATCGAGATCCCGTATGGCTCGATGCCGGCAACCGGCACTGTTCCCACGACCGAGTTTGTCCCGGTATCGATGACCGAGATGGTGTGGTCCACCGCGTTCGTGATGTACGCCAGAGTCCCCGCGCGATTAACCACGACGCCGTACGGTGCAGTTCCGATCGGGACGGTCGCCACGACCGAGTTGGTACTGGTGTCGATCACCGAGGCGGTGCTGTCCGCGTCGTTGGCCACGTAGACGGTGGACCCGTTCGGTGTGATCGCGATGCCGTAGGGATCTGCCTGCACGGGGATGGTCGCAACGGCTCCAAGGGTGGCTGTGCTGACCACCGAGACGGTGCGGTCGACGGTGTTTGTCACGTAGAGGTTTGCCCCGTCCGGGCTGACAACAAGGCTGTGCGGGTTGGTGCCCACCAGGACCGTATTCGTCACCGTGCCTGACGCCGTGTCGATGACGAAGACAGTGTTCTGCGCCGTCGTCGCATACGCCTCGCTGCGCATATCGGCGTCGCTGCGGTAAAACGGGGGCGCTGCCGCGCCCGTTCCCCCGGCCACGGGTCCGTAGCCGGCGACGTAAAGGCGCTGGTTGTCCGGTGAGACGGCGACGCCGAAAGGACCGGTGCCAACCGGCAGTGAAATGGTCTGGGAGACCAGAGCCGTGCCGGTGTCGATGACCGAGATCGAATCGCCCACGTTGTTCGCAGTGTAGACATGCGCGCCGTCGGGCGACGCAGCGATCCCTACCGGGTAGGGATCCGTAGCGATCGTCGCCACCACGGTGTTGGTAGCGACGTCGATGACCGAGACCGTGTCGCTGGCGCCATTGGCGACGTAGGCCTTCTGCGTCGAAGCGGCAAGAATAGTGGTCAGCGGGCCCCGGATGGCCAGCTGGGCTCCGCCCAGAATCAGCATAAAGAGCAGTACTACTTGGCCGGTAGCCCCGAGGCGCAGCAATCGGGGCGTACCGGCACGCGGGAAGGGAAAGTTGCGCATAACATCCCTCAATCGTCACATTCGCGGTACCCGCGGCAGTCTTGTTCCATGACTGCGGGGTAGGTGGATTGGTACTTTTGCCGGTTTAGTACAGCGGTGCGGGACGTAAAACTATCGTCACGGCTCGGGGCAACCCATGCAAACAATGTTCCCCCTTCTTACGAGGCCCGGACGCTGGCCAAAACCCGTCGGATTCCGCCGGGGACCGTTACCGCTTTTGCTCGATGCCCCGGTCCGGCGATAGTACTGGGCCGAAACCGTCCCGACACGAGTGAGCGTTACCCGGTTGATCCTCCACGCACACCGGTGATTAAGAGTGGTTACACGCGGTTCCCGCCATGTCACAGAACCACGCCGTGAGCGAGGGGACATAAACGACGGATTAAAAATCCCGGCATATGGCTGTCGCCCGCTCAGCGCCTGAGGAGATTGGCTAGATGGTCCTGTGGCGAGGTGGCGGTTCTTGAAGGACTTAGAAGAGGGCGGGGAAAGGAACCGGGAAACGGGGCAGCCCCGGTCAGTCACAGGTGTCTGCCATGGTCCTAGGTGAAAAGAGTTGCGCCGAGATGGCCGTCCGGGCTAGTGACGCCGGGCAGCGCGATGAAGTACCCGCCGCCGAAGGGCTGGACATAGTCCGTCAGGGGTTCGTTGATCAGTCTTATCTGGGTGGCTTCAAACTGGTGCTGGATGTTCTGTTGATAGGCGGCAAAAATCAGACCCGAATGGAGGTTCCCGTCGGGGTCCAGGCCAAGGTCGTAGTTGTAACCGCGGCGCAGGAACCGTGACCGGTCGGTGTCTTTGGTGCGAGGGTTGGCGAGGCGGATGTGCGCGTCCAGGGGTATTATTCGGCCTTTCGGGTCGTTGGCGTAGTCGGGGGTGTCGGTCTCGTTGGCGGCGCCCAGGGGCGCGCCGGTGGCGCGGTGCCTGCCGATCATGTTGTCCTGTTTGCGCAGTCCGACACGGTCCCAGAGTTCGACGCGCATGCGGATCAGACGTACGACCAGAAAGGTCCCGCCCACGGCCCAGTCGGGTTGGCCTGAGTCCTTGGTGAGCCAGACCAGGGATTCCTCCGGAGCAGGGTTGACGATCCCGTCCTTGTATCCGAAGAGGTTCCGCGGGCTGCCAGCGGGGCGGGGCGCGGAATGGAAGCCGTTGATTTTCCATTGCAACTGCATCAGCCCCCGAGTGGCTCTGGCGATGTCCCGTAGCGCGTAATGGATCATGTCGGTTGAGTCGGCGCAGAGCTGCAGGATCAGATCTCCGCCAGTCCACGCGGGGTCCAGGATGTCGTTGCGGAAGACTTTCATCGAGGTCAGGCCCACGGGCTTCTGATGGGCCAGACCGAAAGATGGGTTGTCGAAGACACTGCCGGCCAGACCGACGGTCATGGTGAATGAATCTGCCGGGACATCCTCTCCCAAGACACCGGAGTTGGCTGGCAGTGCGCCGGCGGCCCGTCCGATGGCCAGTTGGGAGCCTTTGACGGTGAGGATCTGAAGCAGGCCCTTCAGCTCGCTCCGGCCCCGTACCAGGACCTTGAAAGAGGCGAAGCAGGCCTGGGCCTGTTGGACGGCGGGCCGGTAAATACCTGCCTGGTTGGCGCCGCGGAAGTCCACGACGCGTGACCCAGCCTGAACCGGGGCACCGTCCGTGCGGTGGTTTGCCGCGTTCAACCCCGTGGCGGTCACAGCGGTCCCCGCACCTGCACCAATGAGGAAGGAACGCCTCCCGAAACTGTGCCCCGGGCCGCTGATCCGGTCAGTTCCCGGGGCAGTCAAGAGATCTCCTTGTAGAAGTGGCTGGCCCGGGCGACGTCGCTGAATGACGAGCCGGCGGTGCAATGATTGCAGGCTTGCCGGTCGAAGGGTAGACGAATGCGGCCTTCGCCTCCTGCGGGGCGCTCCGGGTAACCGCGGCCAATGAAAGCAAGGGCATCACGGCCGGCTCGCCCAACCTTTTCGATTCCATCCCCAAAACCCCTTCACCCAGGTTCGCTGCACAGGTCGAGGCTCATGCGAACACATGCTCAGGACCTTACGAGACAACCAGCCTATGCACGCGCGGCAGCCCAAACACGAGTGGGCGCCACCCATCTCATTTGCACAGCACTCAACGGTGGGTTGCCCAACCACCCGACTACCCGGATCCAGCTACTCGCTTACGCCGAGTCCCTCGGCCGAGGCCGGGCGGGGCCGCCTGAATAATGTGTGTAGGGTCCGGCCTGATCCGAAAAGAGACACCCGGATCGGAGTCCACGACCAAGATGTAAAGGGTGATGATCGATCCTGTGACGGGAGAGATCATCGATCAGCAGGAGCTTGCCGAGCGGTTGCTCGCACAGGACAGGGATCAGGGCGTGAGCCTGGAAGGCCCCGGCGGGCTGCTGAACCAGCTCACGAGGAACGTGCTGGAGACCGCGCTGGAACCGGAACTGACCCAGCACCTCGGGCACGAGCATGGCCAGAGACCGATCGCAGCGAACAGGCGCAACGGCACCCGGTCCAAGACCGTGTTGGCCGAGATTGAGGTGCCCCGGGATCGGGACGGCTCGTTCGAGCCGGTGATCGTGCCCACGCGGAAACGACGTCTGGACGGGATCGACCGGATCGCGCTCTCGCTCTTCCTCTGGGGGCTGACCACCGGCGAAGTCGCCGCGCGAGCACGACGTGGAGATACGGCTGGTGATCTGCACACGCGATCGTCGATCGCGTTCGAGTCGATCAACGCCCGGTACCGTACGGGGCAGTGAGGGCCCGCGGGCACTTTTCCGAACGAGGCCGCTGCCCTGAAATGCCTGTATCTGGTCACCAGGGCCTTTGATCCTGCCCACGGCGGTCGGGCACGCTGGGTCACGGGGTGGAAGCCTGCGCTGAACGGCTTCGCGATTACCTTCGCCGTCCGGTTTGAAAGAACCACTCACTAATGAAAACCGGCCGGACCCACACACCGTTTTTCGGACGGTCCCGAGCCAGATCGCAGGGTGTTCATTTCACCGGGTGCCTGAGCCGGTCCCGATCCACCTGCTCGGATTGGCGCGGGCCGGATTCCGGTCGGGGCAGGTATCTGACCTCGTGTCCGGGGGTGTGCGGGTGTCCGGATTCAGGTGGTGGCACTCGTGCGGAACCCATCGGCTGGCTTCTATGCTGGGGCATCGGTTATCGGGGGCGGCACAGCCATGGATCGGTCCGGGAGGCTAAGGATGGAGCAGGTTTGGGGGGACAGGTTTTTATCCGGGCAGCGTGTGCTGGTCATCGCACCGCATGCCGATGACGAGAGCTACGGCTGTGCCGGAACGATCGCGAGAATCAAGTCCCTGGGCGGTGAAGCCTATGTGCTGCTGGGGTCCCCGGGCGGCGTTGATCATTATGGCCCGGCGGGTCACGGCGAGATGATGCACCGTGTCAGCGCGCAGACACGGCTGCGGGAATTCGCCGCGGTAATGGAACTGTTGAAGGTCGATGACTGGGAAGTGATGTACACCGGGGAATCGATGCACCTGGCCCTTGACACCGTTCCCCGCAAGGACCTGGTCAGGCTGATCGAACGTGATGCCCGTCTGGCGGTGGAGAATGTCCAGCCCACGATGCTGTTCATTCCTTCCATGAGTTACAACCAGGATCATGAGGCCCTGTTCCGTGCCTGCATGACCGCGGCCCGTCCCGGGCTGCGGTCCGAACGCCATTTCATCCCCTTCGTGCTCGGCTACGACAACACCAGCCTGTTCTGGGCCCCAGAGCCGAACGGTTCCACCCGAGCCTGTACATCGATGTCAGCGATTTCCTGACCGTCAAGCTCGATGCCCTGCGCGCCCATGCTTCCCAGCTCAGGGGGCCGCTCTTCCATGGAAGCCCCGAGGGCCTGGAACTGCAGACCCGGCTGCGGGGCCGGGAAATTTCCGCCGAGGCCGCCGAAGGATTCCTCCCCCACCGGGCGGTGTTCTGATGGTGATTGTCTCGGTCCACCAGCCCAACTTCATGCCTTGGCTCAAACTCATGGCCAAGGTCCTAGGCTCCGACGTGTACGTCGCGTACGACAGTGTCCAGTTCACCCGGCAGGAATTCCATGCCCGCCAGCTGCTCAAGTCCCGGGCCGGGACCCAGGAATGGCTGACGGTGCCGGTGATGAGCACCGGCACCCGGCAGATCCTGAACAATGTCCGCGTCGCGGAAAACGGCTGGCCAAAACCTGCGGGGTGGACCCGTCGGATTGCAGCGCCGAATGCGTCAACCAGTTCGGGGGGTGCCGACGCCGCGAACATGGTGGGCAAGAGGGCGTCCACCAATTTGTCGGAGGCAAGCTCGGACAACGCCAGGGCCTGCTGCAGGCGCTGCTGGGCCGCTTCACGGGGCAGCGAACCCGCCCACCCGGCATAAGCGGACGCAAGAACCAGACTCGCCGGGACACTTGGGTGGCGCCGGCTAAACTCAATTGCTAGTGCTCCGCCGAAGGACAACCCGACGATGTCCGGATTCCGCAGATTGAGACGATCGATGAATTTGGCTAAACAGTCCGCGTACCCGGCGATGCCGAAGTCCTCCGGAGGGTCGGTGGACCGCCCGGCCCCGGGAGCGTCCCAGGCGACCACCATGAATTCATCCGAAAGATCTTCAAGCTGGCGCTGCCAGGTAGTGGGGCCGTCTCCGACATAGCCATGCAGCAGGACCAGCGGTGGCCCATTGCCAGAGCATTCGTATGCCACGCTCAGGCCGTCGAGATCGACCGAGTCCCCTACCGACACCACCCCAAATAAGAGCTAGCCTGACCCCGGTAACAATACTCCAACTCGAAGCCATGCGAGGCAAGAGACGGACCGGTGTCATGGACGCTGGCAAGTGACCCTAGACGGACCATTTGTGTTCGGTGGAGGATCCCTCGCCGGGACACGGTGAGGGACTCGTTGGAGCCGCGCCCAGCATGACAATTGGTGGATCTCCGGAGATTGGGTTGGCTGCCGTCTGTTGCGGTCAGGGTGTTGGTTTGGCCGTCGCGATCGTCTCACCCCCGGCGGCGATTACATTTCTGGTCCCGAGCGGGGCCCTCAGCGTGAGGGTGATGTCATGGTTTTTGGCTATCTGACAGGTGCTCGAGGAATCCGGTTCTCGGTGCACGGTGATGGTGATGGTGACGGAGTCTGCCTGTTCCTTGGCTTCTGCGGATTTGAACGTGTCGCATGCACCGTAACCGGCAGTGACGGTGATCGAGTTCGATGTCGGGTCGGTCCGATAGGTGAACAGCAGCGCGATGTAGTCGGCCGGGCTGTTCGGGGGGACGGTACCGGTTGGGGTTGGCGGCTGGGTGGGCGTGCACCCACCGGACAGAAGCCCTATCAGGAGCAGCAACCCTGCGCGCGACGCTGGCCGGATCAAGGTGTGCAGCCATCCCGGATAAACCCAGTGCACCGCCACGGCGGCCGCCGCTGCGGCGACGCCTCGAAGGTATCGGGTTGCCATGCGCCAAGCCTCCCTGTCGACAGCTGCCCGGTCAAGGACCTCCTGGATAGGGGCGTTGCGGTTTCGGGACCGACGCGCGGATTACACCCGATGTGGAGGTCTGAGGACTCCAGTTGCGGCTCCCTGGCATCTCGGCCGCGGCAGAACTGTTGTTTTCTTGAAGACGGACAGAGGCGTCATTGAAGTAAGTGGTTCGGTCATTGGCCTGAAGGCCGCTGGCGCCTACCCGACGGAGGCCGCGTAGGAAGCACGCCGAGAAACAGCATTGAGACGTCGGCTATAGTTGCCGCCCCGACGGTCCCACTCGGCCCTGTGGGCTTCCTCCTCATCCCATAAGTGCTTGTCGTGGCGGCGAACGTAAAACAGATACGCAAGACCCGCCACGGCTGCACAGTGGCGAGCGACAGATAGTTGCCCACGACCCAGCCTCTCCCCTCAGCACCTCTGAGAACCAGAAAGATCACCTGTGTCACGGCTATGAAAGTCCAGACGACAAACAGGCCGCGGAAGCCTCCACGCGTCATCCTTGACGCCAAGCGCTTTGGTCTTTCAGGGCCCTTCATGGACCGACCGTACTAGGCCCAGCTCGACTTCGTAACAGGCACATCGGGCATTGGCTAGGAAAATTCGTCCAGACCCGTTTGAGAGATGGCCAATCCAGCCATAACGAATGGCCGATACTGAATATTGACGACCGACAGATTGAAGCATCTTAGGACAGTGAGTGGGCCCCAGGTAGCCTCGACGCTTAGCGCCACAGGTGTCCGGTGAAGGATCGACTAACGGATTCCATGGCTGTCTCGGTTCGCCCGAGCGGGCGACCGTCAGAAACCGGTGTCCTCGTCTTTCGAATGGGCTAATAGGTCAATTCGTCCTGCTCTTCAAGCCATCGTCGACCCGTCGCCGTGAGGTGTCCGGCGAACGATCCTCCATACATGAGCGAGCCCTGAATAAAATTGCGACCCAGGAAAACACGGATTATTGTCCGCACAAGAACATCCGGAACCGTGTCGAGGGCCGAAACCGAGCCCTGTTCGTCGATTGTTTTCAGTAGTCTGCGCTGTTCCGCGCCGACGTCGATTCCCTTCGCTTCGTACCTCTTCAGAATCTCGTGGTCGGACATGCCCGTGACAAGCCACCCGCCGCCGAAAAAAAGCTTGCGCGTAATTTGGCCGCGGGCGGCCAAAATATCAACGGAATCGTTAGCCTGCTCAGGATCCAGGCTGTCAATCCTGACGACAAGATCTTCGCGTGAGATGCTCTCGAGTCCAGTCTCGTCGAACGCTCGGAAGATCGCGTCCATAACGCACTCATCGCGCTCCGCACCATTGCCAGTCATTGCTGCCCCCTTCAATGAGCGCTCCCCCAATTAGAGCGCGGGTAGCACGAACACTAGCGCAGCCACGAGTCTGATGATAGACGCCCGGTCGTGTAAAGGAAGGCCGTGTGGATGCGCGAGGTGGACCAAGCATCCGGCAGCCACATCACGCCGGTCGAAAGCGAGATGCCCACTGTGCGTAGCGTCTAACCCGTCACCACGCACCTTCTGGATGATGAGTGCCGGGTGACGGAACCCTCACCCGGCACCGGAAACCCGCTACGAGCTAGTCCTTACCTTCGCCTAAAGCAGCCGGTATTGCCGCTCTCAGAAACGCGAATCAAGAATCGCGTTTATCTCCGAGACCTTCTCAACCAGCGCTTCGAGGGTCTCTGCTTCGCGTGCCGTGTTCAGCTTTCGCAGGGCCGCCTCGGCTCGGGGACTGTTTCCGCTCTGGTAGATGGCCTCGATGACCATGGCCGCCGGCGTGCCTTGTTTGTAGACCATGATGATGTCGTTCTGGTCAGATGGAAGCTCCAACGGCAGGTGGCCGAGGCCCAGACCCGCGAGACGCCTGCTTATCTCCGTTCGGACGTGAACGCCCAAGCGTCCCTTATCCTGCAGGTCTCGGAGCAACCACATCGCCACCCGAGACACATCTCCGTTTGCCGTAACGACATGACGCAGAGAGTCCCAGTCGGTTACGAGGTCCGCGGCTCCGCCGCTCGTCAGATCCACGGACCGCTCAGGCATTTCGACACCCATTCAACCAAAGAAAATATTTTCCTTAAAAATATCATTGTCGATATGTTTGCGTCCAGAGTTCAGGATGCCGCACGTGCGATGAGGGATCCAATGCGGACACTCGAGCCAGGGAACATCACCGACGTTGTCAGGGACTTCCTCCATGTGTCCAGCGGGGAGCAGCCGAGCAAGACCATCCGCTCGCGCAGCTGGGATTACGGCTACAACTGCGCGGATCGACATACCTGTTTGCCGAAACGAACATGTACCACTACGCCAAAGCGGTCCATGTGATTGAGGACTTCAACCCGACCATGTGCGGGATTGACGCGGATAGCTACCTTGATCCGAGTGCCCGTGCGGAGATTATCGGCGCATATCAGGCGTTGCGGAAGGCACTTGTGCCAGATGGCATCGAAATTTTGAAGTGGACACCAGACACGTAGACATGCGTCTGGCGCGCCCATAGAGTCGATATTGCTCCAGCACAGCGGCAGGGGCTGGGTATTGGAATGAGTCCTCATGACCAGCGCGCAAGTAGCTCTAACGCTCATCTTCATCGTCGGCGTACTGATGAGTGTCCCCTACGCCGTATTCGCGTCCCGCCACCCGCGTCAGGAAGGCGAGCCGCTGGGTTCCCGCCGGATCGCCCTTATTAGCCTGGCATTCACGGGCATCATGCTGGACGTAGGTCTAAGCGCTGCAATGTTTTCGATGTTGAGGCCTGGGGAGTGAAGGCCCGTTCGGTGGCGGTGCGCAGCAGGGACTGCCCATCCATGACGAACTGCGGATAGTTGGCCACTCGCCCCTGAGCCAAGGAGACAGCCGGGTCTTGGCGCGCCGGCTCCGCCCGGCCAGAGGTCCTCATCCTTGGCCGCGAACAGTCAAAGGAACCACGATTGATCGGTTCAACCGCGACGCGTCGCCGGTCGATCTGACACTCGTTGAGCCGATCGTCGTTGAAGTTGCCGCTGACGCTGCATGGTCTGGCGGGGCCTTCCGCCATGCTTTGCGCTTCCGTCGAGTCCGTCCGGAGTTGCATCCGGATGACGTCTCTTCACCCTTTGATACCGCCTGAATTCCGGGGTTCTTCAGTTCGAGGGTGGAAGCCCGGTCTTTGCCCTGCAAAGCAGACCTTGTGCAATTACTCACTGTTGTGAGCGGAGAATACTCACATGAGGATTGAACTGCTGTACATCAACGAGTGCCCGAACTCGGACGAAGCAGCCCGGCGCCTCGGCGTGGCTCTGGCCGCTTTGGGCCATCGAGGAACCACAATCCACATGCGGTTGATCGACTCTTCGGAGGACACCGTCGGCACCGGCTTCGCCGGATCCCCGACGATCGCCGTCGACGGAGCCGACATTTTCCCAGGCGGCGCAGTAGTCAGCGATCTCGCGTGCCGGATCTACCGAACCCCAAGCGGTCTGGCGGGCCTGCCGACCATTGACCAAATCAAGGAAGCCCTCACTAACCACGGACTTTAGGGGTCGCTGGGTGGACCCCAGCGGCTCGCCCGGGTTCCGGCGGCGCGCCGGTTCTTTTCTGTGGATGGCCGGGCGCTGGTTGTCCACAGTCCGCGGCTGGTCGGTCCGTGTGGTTGTGGGTATCGGGTGCGCAACGCACCGGGGCTGCGCGGGAGGGCCGGGTGGGTGTCGTTCCTGGCTTCTAGGATGGTTTCCCCACTGGGCGAAGGGGAAGGGGAAGCATGGAGGATGGACGGCGGCCGCGAGCCAGTGCCTGGCAGATTGCAGGCGTCTGGATCGCGGCTGCGGCGTTGCTGGTGACGGCGGCAAGGTTGGGTCTGGATGTGTGGCAGATGGCAGGTCATAGTCAGGGGTGCTGCTTGGTTAAGCAACCAGGGGCCGGCATGTGCCGGCCCCTGGTTGCTTCCTCTGCAAGGGAAATCTGTGGGTTCAGCTTAGCTGAACGGGTTGTTTCGTCCCGGCCTGCGGGCCGGCCCTGGTTCGGTAGTGCCGCCGGTCGGCAGGGGGTCCGGAGCTCTGCGACGGCACGCCCTGAACCCAACAGCTGTCCGCGCCAGCGGACGCCCGCCAACTGCTTGAAGCGCAGTGGAAACCAGCGCGAGCACAGCGAGCATGCACTTGGCCCTGAGTAGGGTGGGGGCATGAGCGATCCAGCTCCACACGCTGGTCAATGCCGCTCGCGTCAGATCAAGGAAGTGGTCCGCCCACCAGGCGTCCGGATCACTTCCGCCCGTCCCGGAGCAGATCCCGCTAACCCGAGAAGCCCGACGCTCAGAATCCGCAGTGCCGCCGACAGAGGCCGGGCTCGCCGACACGGTATGCCGCGCACGCGAAGTATGTCGACGGCGATCTTGTGTTTTACAGTGCCAGTTCCACCCTGTTCCGCCCGGCCGCCTTGGCGGCGTAGAGGGCCTTATCGGCCTCACCCAACAGGGTGTCGGCGTCGGCCCTGTGCCCGTCGGTGAACGCCGAGATCCCGGCACTGAGCGTGAGGTGCCCCGTCGGATCCCCGGAATGGGCTATTTTCAGCTCCCGGACCGTGTCCAGTGCGCGTTCCATAAACGCCTTGGCGCCTGGCTGCGACTGGTTGGGCAAAACCAGCAGGAACTCCTCGCCGCCGTACCGGTACAGGCCGTCGCTGCTGCGTGCCGCGGCGGCCAGTGCATCCGCTACGGACCGCAGCGCCACGTCGCCCGCCTGATGGCCGTAGATGTCGTTGTAGCTTTTGAAGTTGTCCACATCGCACATGGCCACGCAGTATTCCTCGGTATAGCGCTGGCTGCGGGCGTGCAGCTGCTCGAGGTCTTCAGAGAGCTTGAGCCGGTTGTGCAGGCCGGTGAGCGGATCGGTCCGCGCCTGCCGCGACAGCACTTTCCGGTAGTGCGCCAGATCGGCGTGCAGCGTGGTCACCCGCAGTGCCACCAGCAGCCGCGCATGCATGACGAACGGGTCAAGTGGCTTGGTGACGTAGTCGTCCGCTCCGGCCTCAAGCCCGGCCAGCACGTCGTCCCGGGACCCCTGCGAGGTCAGCAGCACGATGTACGTGTACCGATCCCCCTCCAGCGCCCGGATGGCCCGGCACAGCGCCAGCCCATTCAGGCCGGGCATCATCCAGTCCGTGACCACCACGTCCGGCTGCCGTTCCAGGTACAGCGCCCACGCCTCGTCGCCGTCCGTCGCTGTCAGGCAGTCGTGACCGGAACGCTCGACGGCGGCCCTGGCCACCAGGAGCGAGCCCGGATCGTCATCTGCTACCAGGACCTTCATGGTGCCGCTTCCAGCGCGGTGTCCAGTTCAGCATTTACCTGAACGAGTTCCGCCTCCACCTGGCTGACCAGTTGGGGGCCGCCGCCGGGCTTTCCCGTCGCTCCCATTTCCTCAAGTTGGCCGCACAGGGCTTCGACGACCGTGGCCCCGATATTGGCCGCGGAACCCTTCAGGGCGTGCGCGGCCTGTGCCAGGGCCGGTCCGCCGTCGTTCACGGCAGCGCGCAGTGCGGCGAGCCGGGAAGGTACATCCTTCCGGAACGCCTCCGTGGCAGCTGGCAGCAGGCCCAGGCCATCGTCGGGGCCGAGGTCGCGCAGGATGGCCAGCCGGGCCGGATCCAACGCCGGGGGACGCCCGCCCGTGAGCGCCAAAGGTTGCGGCGGCAACGCCTGCGCAGCCTGGATCGGGAATTCCGGGACCCAGTGGGCAAGGGTGGCCTCCAGTTCCGCGGCATCCACAGGCTTGGAAAGGTAGTCGTCCATGCCTGCGGCCAGGCAGCGTTCCCGGTCCCCGTCCAGGGCACCGGCGGTCATGGCAATGATGGGAACGATGTTGCGCATTCCATCCCGGTTGCGGATGATCCGGGTGGCGTCGAATCCGTCCATCACCGGCATGTGGCAGTCCATCAGGACGGCGTCGTAGCTTGTCCTTGAGGTGGCGGCCACGGCTGCGGCGCCGTCGGACACCACGTCCACCGCGTATCCGAACTTGGTCACTGTTGCCCGGGCCACCAGCTGGTTGACTTCGTTGTCCTCCACCACCAGGATGCGGCCACGGGACAGTTGCCGCGAGGACACCTGGGCGGCGGACTGTTCAACTGAGGCCGCGTGGGAGGCCTGGGGGGAAGCGGGGCGGCCGGCTGTTCACGGGTGGACATCAAACGGACCAGACGGTTATAGAACTCGGAGCTGCGGACCGGCTTCATGAGCCATTCCCGGACGCCGGCACCTGCGATGGCCGACGCATCGACCTGCATGGTGGACGTCAGAATGATCAGCTCGATGTCGGCCAGGCCGGGGTCGGCCTTGATGGCGCGGGCCAGTTCCAAGCCATCGGTGTCTGGCATGCAGAGGTCCAGCACGGCGAGGTCGAAAGGTTCCCCGGCCTTTGCCGCCTCGTGTGCCCGGAGCAGGGCTGCCCTCGCGTCCGGCACCGCCTCCGGCCGTAACTTCCAGCCGCGCAGCTGGGATTCCAGCACCAGCCGGTTGGTGGCGTTGTCGTCAACCACCAGGACGCGCAGTCCCGTGAGGAAGCCTGCCGCCGGGACCGGGTCAGTGGAGGGCGGGGCCACCGGCAGGGGAACCCGGAACCAGAACGTGCTGCCCTCACCCGGTGCGCTGTCAAGCCCGATCTCGCCCGCCATGGCCTCGGTGAGCCGACTGCAGATGGCCAGGCCCAGCCCGGTGCCGCCGTACCGGCGGGTGGTTGAGGCGTCCGCCTGCGAGAACGATTCGAACAGCCGGGCGTGGTGCAGGGGGTCGATGCCGATTCCGGTGTCCCGGACCTCAAAGTGGACCATGGCGGTGGCGCCGGGTTCGACGTCGGGTGCATCCACCTTGACCCGGATGGACACCTCTCCGGACGCCGTGAACTTCACGGCGTTGAAGGCCAGGTTCAGCATGATCTGGCGGATCCGGCCGTTGTCGCCCTCCAGCCTGGCCGGCACGCCGGGTTCGCAGTAGGCAATGAGCTCAAGGTTCTTGGCCTGCGCGGGCTCCGTCACCAGGGCTGCCACTTCCTCGACGAGGATGCGGGGGTCGAAGGGCCGCACATCGAGGTCCACCTTGCCGGCCTCAAGCTTGGAAAAGTCCAGGATGTCGTTGATGAGGGTCAGCAGCGCCTCACCGGCGCCCTTGACACCTTGCGCATACTGCGTCTGGGTTTCGTCCAGGGAGGTCTCCAGCAGCAGGGCGGTCAGTCCCACCACGCCGTTCATGGGCGTGCGGATCTCGTGGCTCATGGTGGCCAAGAACTCTGACTTGAGCCGGCTGGCTTCCAGTGCGGCTTCACGGGCCGCCCTCAGCTCGTCCTCGGCGGCCCGGCGCAAGGTGATGTCCCTGGAGATGACCGCGACGCCACGGAGGGCTCCATCTTTGAGGATGGGGGAAATGGTCAGGGACACCGCAATGACGGTCCCGTCCTTCCGCATGTGTTCGGTCTCGAAGTTCACCGCTTCGCCGCTTTCGCGAAGCTGCTTGAACACCGCCTCATCGTCGATGCTGCTCCCCGGGGGCAGGACGAAACGCCCGTCACGGCCGATTGCCTCCTCAGCCGTGTAGCCATACTGCCGCTCCGCTCCCGGGTTCCAGCTGGTGATGATGCCTTCCGGTGTCGTGCTCAGGATGGCATCGCTGGAAGCGTTGACGATCGCGCCCAGGCCCTCAAGCTCCGCCGTGCGGACCCCTACCTCCCGCTCCAGGCCGGATGTGAGCGTGATGTTTTCGAAGATGATCAGCACCTGGCGGACCAGCACGATGACCAGCACCGCGGCGCCGACCACCAGGATGAACGGGGCGAGTTCGCTGACATGGGGAGCGGCGGCGAGAAACATGGCGGCCGTGACGGGCACGTACGGCAGGAGTTCCAGTGCCAGGGTGTACGTCTTGCGCTCCGGGGCCGTGCCCTCCACATTGGGGGCCAGCGGCGCGAGGGCGATCAGCAGGAATGCCGCGATCCAGCCCAGTGCCAGCGGCGAACCGGAGACGCCCGTGACGCCCTCGAACGTCAGCCGGACATAGATGCTGTCAGTCACGGTGAGAACCAGCAACCCCCCGCCGAGGCAGATCCAGGGCAGGCGCTCCCCGGGCTGACGGCGCATTGCCAGCGACAGGACCAGCGATGTGATGACCACGTCCACCACGGGGTAGGCCATTCCTGTCAGGTGTGTCAGGAAATCGCCGTTGTCGGAGCTGATAGCCGAGCCGAGTACCGTGAACCAGCTGACCACCAGTACAGAGCCTGCTATCACGGCGGCGTCCATAACTGTCCGGAGCACCGCCGTCCGGCTGGCGCGCTGCCGTTTGAAGCTGAAAAGTGCGATGACCGTAGGCACCGCATAGGCCAAATAAAGGGCATCGGCCAATGACGGGAAGGGGTACACATGGTTGTTGCTCAGGCCGAAGTAGGTCCACAACACCTGGCCGGCCGCCCACGTGAAGGCTGCCGCGGCCATGAAGCCCCAGCCTTTGGCGTTCACGCCGCCGCGAAGCGCAGCCCGGCCGCAGCTGGCGCCTGCAAGCAGGCCAGCGAAGAGGATCGAAAAATCACCGGTCACCAACGCCGGAGGAGTGCCAGGGTTGGCGGCTAAGTAAAGCCCAAGCGGGATCAGCGCCACAGCAGCAAGCAGGACCAGCCAACCCATCGTGGCCTTGCTCCCGCCTACTGCGGGCCGATGTTCCAGGAGACCGTTCTGAGACACGTGGAGCCCTCCCCATAGGTGCGCCCGTAACCCACGCGAAGCTGAGACCCGGGGCCGCCCGAGACCTGGGCGGAAAGCGCACCCTTATGCTAACCCTCACGACTCAAGAACGTGATGGGCCATGTCCTCCGTGCCGATGGAGGGTGGTGCTGCGCACAGGCTGGATCGGACCATGGGAACTGCATCACCCGGTCCGCGTAAGTAGTTGGGGCGGGACAACGTATTCACTGAGGATTTTTTCTCGCACCGAAATTTTAGCCCCCGGTGCTGCGGTTCATCAAAAGCCGCGGAGCAAGCCTCGTGCGGGCAAAGGCGGCAGCGCATAGTAGCCCCTAAACCAGCCAGCTGACTTGAGAGTGGCCGCAGGGGGATGTCTTTCCCAAATCCTGTGGCTTCTCGGCGTTAAAGCTGGGGCGATGCTGCGGCCAGCCGGGGATGATGGGGGGAGCCCATGCAAAAGCGTCGGGCGTCCCGAAAAACAAAAGAACCGACAGCAGGGGAACTGCATGCGCTCCGCCAATACTGCCGAACATACCCGCGTTCCGGCGCGTATCAGAAGCCGGCGGTCCCTCGCCGCCAAGGATCTGTCCAGGGCCGGCCTCGCAGGCTGGGTCATGCAGATGGGAGCCCCTTCAGTTGAACCGGTCCGGTCACGGCGGATGGCGCGCATCGGCGGGGTGACCGCCGTCGTCGCCCTGATCATGTACCTGACGTGGCGGGCGGTATTTACGCTCCCGGCCGGAGACTGGAACATGGCCATCGCAGAGATCCTTTTGAGTTTCGAGGCACTTCCTCTGGCGGGCATGATCCTAAACGTCATCACGCTGTGGAGCATCGACAGTCCTGCGCCCGCTCCCGTCACGGAGCCGACCGCCGGCATGCGGGTCGCGGTGCTCATTCCGACGTACAACGAACCACTGGAGGTCATTGCCCCGACCATCGCAGCTGCCTGCGCCTTGGCGCCGGTCCACGAAACGTGGGTCCTGGATGACGGCGACCGGGACTGGGTCCGGCAGCTCTGCCGGAGCTACGGAGCCCGGTACGTCCGGCGCGACGTTCACGACCATGCCAAAGCCGGCAACATGAACCATGCGCTGGACCTGATGGCCCGCGAAGAGGCCGGCGGCGCCCCGGCCATCGACATCATCGCCGTCCTGGACTGCGACCACGTGCCGCTGCCCGCGTTCCTGACGGCCACCCTCGGCTGGTTCAACGACGAAGAAATCGCCCTCGTTCAGGGACCGCAGTCCTTCTACAACGGCGGGGCGTTCGACGACGACGGCGTCACCGGCGAGCAGGGCCTGTTCTTCAACGTCCAGATGCGCGCGCGCAGCGCCTCCGGGGAGGGACCCTTCTGGTGCGGCTCAACCTCGTTCCTCAGAGTCAGTGCATTGCGTGAGGTGGGGGGCGTTGCCACCGACACCATCACCGAGGACATGCACACCACCCTGAAACTGATCCGCGCCGGCTGGAAGACCGCGTATCACCACCAGACACTCGCCCTGGGGCTGGCGCCGGACACCCCCGAACAGTACCTGCTGCAGCGCCGCCGCTGGGGCATGGGTGCCATGCAGATCCTTGCCCACGAGCGGCTCTGGACTGCGAAGAGCTGGATGTCGTGGCGGACCTACCATGAATACCTCAACGGCACCCTGTGGTGGCTCGAGGGAATCGCCACCCTGGTGGCCTTCTTCATCCCGGTGCTCATGCTCGCCTCCGGGGCGCAGACCTCCACGGCGCCGCCCCTGATGTTCGCCGCAGTCTTCCTGGCCACGTTTTCGGCCCGTCTGTGGGGCGCAAAAAGGCTGATGCGCCACCAGATCCACTGGCCCACAGCATTCGCCCTGCGGATCTTCCGCATCCCGGTAGGCATCGCCTGCCTCTGGTGGCTGATTTCGCGGAAGACGCTCAAGTTCGAGGTCACCCCCAAAGGCGCAGCCCACGCTCGCCTGAAAGGAAGCGCACCCCGCATCCTCATTGTCCTGCTGGCCATCGTCGGCGCGGTCCTGCTCTACGCCGGTGCGGGGTCCCTCGGCTGGGTCCCGTGGCGGACCGGCCCGGCGTCCACCGCCGCCGCGTGCTCCTGGCTGATCCTGGCCGCGGTCGTGCTCGCCCTCGGCATCCGCCGGATCCACGCTGCCAAATACTCGACGTCACGCCGCAACGCACACCGGATCAGCGTCCCCGTTACTGTAAAAGTCAACGGGGTCGCTACGGAACTGAGGGACATCTCGGTGGGCGGAGCATCCGTGGTGCTCCCGCTCCCGATGCTGTCCGGAGGGGCACATACCGTCCGGTTCCAACTTCCGGGGGCAGATGTCCTCGACCTCGAGGTGGTTTCGCTCACCCAGGCCGGCGACGGCTCCCAAATCGTGACCCTTAAGACGACGGACCGCGACTGGGACGCCTACCGGACGCTGTCGATGTGGCTTTTCCACACACCTGAGGGCGCCATACCCCACTTCCCGGCCGGCGTCCCCGCCGTGGCCTCCACACTCACCGCCCCGCCCCCACTGCCAGGCATGGCGATGAACGAAGCTGTCAAGGGCCCCACGACGAACTCCCGCTGACGGATAACAGGATGCGCACACACGCGCACAGTGTCACCTCGGACTAACCGCTTCGATCGAATACTCAGACGTTTCGGAAACACACGACGGAACGCCCGTTACTAGATCCCCTGCGGGCTGTCGGGTGTCATCCGCTGGGGAGGATCGACATGTCCGTCGACGGGTGGGAGAGTGTGCAATGTCATTCTTTCCGGAGGTTGAACGGGCGGTGGAACCGCGTCCAAGTCTTTGGTGTGTACCCGGGCAATAGACGGGATGCTGCACTGGTCGCGTTCTAATTCATAGACTGATGGGCAATCGGGGTGGAAAGTGTGAAGCCTAAGGTTCTAATTTCACTTGGGTGCGCGCTGGCACTGATTGCGGTGGCAGCTCGCACCAGAACCCGGACAAAACCAAGGGGGAATTGTGTCCCATATCAGGGCTTGGCGTAGCCACCAGATACCCATTCCGGCAATCCGACCTCAACCCTCACGATGTGCGCTTGAGGATCCTCCACCGGGACGGGGGACTGATCGTTTCGGTGACGGCGCCGCGCGTGCTCGACTAGTCGCCAGTGTCCACTCGTGGCGCGAGCCGCTTCGAATCAAGCCACTCCTCGTCATTCCAGAGGACAGGTGTGGCGCCGACTGGATCAAAACTAATCCTGGGATCATTGCTCTGCGCAAGGCAGACCATCCTGTGCCCGAATAGAGCCGCTTCGCGGGAGCGCTGGGCGATGATATCCAGAAGGGTCTGCGCCGCCCGGGGACAAGCCAATGCGAAGGCGTCGTATCCGAGGAACGCCAGCACGAAGTCATGCGAGATGACATCCCGAAGGCAGTCATTCAGGGCGTCTAAGTTATGGCCGTAGTAGCTCGGGAAATCAAGCGTCTCGGAGATCGCCCCGTGCATTTCCGCCTCGCTTGACCACGATGATGCGTCCAAAATAGTGACCTGGTAGCCTTGTTCGGCCAGCCATGTGGTTGTCTCATCGAACACATGCCGCCGATAGAACAACGAGACCGCCGTATTAATCAATAGGCGGAAGTCTAGATCGTGCTCAAGATCTGCCTCGGAGTCGAAAGCATTCATGCAGAGATCTTACGGTCCTTCGCCTGATGGCCAGCCTCGAGGAATTGGAGACGACCCCGGCGAGTCGAGAGACACGGGATCGGCACCGACCGAGTCATAAAATGGCCAAGTCCGCCCGGTAGCCGATCCCTTACCGGACGCTCAGCGGAGAGGATGACATTTGCGTCCGAAGCGCCCTCAAAGCCCTGCGTGAATCGTCCCCACAACTTGCCCTCTGAGGTCACCTTGCTCATGCTGACACTAGGCATCTGAAATTAGGAGTGCTGCGCCAGTTGCGGGAACTTGCTCTCCCACAACTCCCTACAACGCACAGGCAACATCAGCTCGTTCCACACCCGCACCAAAAGGCCGGCGTTCATCAGCTCAACCTGGTCCGCTCGTGCACCCTCCCGCAGGATCGCCTGAAAAGCCTTGATCACGCCCTCCGGTTCGCTTAGATCACACTCGGCCTTAGGACCCCAGTACACATGCTGCGGCAGGGTCAGGATGCCTTCTGCCGGGCCGCGCAGGTCTTCGAGGCGTTCGGGCGCTTCGTAGGAGATCACGTCCTGGATGAGGACCCGCGGTTCGCTGTGGTGCCCCGCGGTCCTGGGCTTGAGGGTGGTCATTTCGTGTCTCCTACTAGCGCGTCGCATCTCCTATTAGCGCGGCTGGTTGTTCCCGCTGGACTCAGGTTACCAAGCTGCACGAAACTCAATACAGATCCGCATCGTTCGCTTTCCGGTTTCGTGCAGTGTTTCGTGCAAACGCAGTCAATCTGCTTCCCCGGATTTCCGGGGCCTCGAAAAACGCTCCCGGACCCCGGTGGTGCCTGCACGTAAACGACCGTTACTGGTCACGCTCACTGACTTAGGGTGCCTCGTCCTGCAGCAGCTCATCGATCACTGCTCGCGCCATCTCCCGGCTGCCCCAAATCCACTCGGCCGCGAACTCATGGATGCGTGGATCATCCCAGTTTGCTGCCATTACCCCCAGCGCCGGACGGGTCTTGGCCCTGCGTGCAACATCGGACTTACTTAGGCCGGCGAGCTCTGCGACAGCCCGCTGACTCATTCCCGAGTCAAGTAACAAAGCCACAGCCTGGGACTGGGCAACATCCGCTAAGAGGTTTGCCCTGATCCTCAAAAGCCGGGCCTGGGTAATCGCACGGGCCGCTACCGCTTCAAAATCCAATTTCTGAGTCATATACCCACCGTACCAGAAGTGCCCCAAGTTTGGGGCACTTCTGGTACACGTTGCACGGGTGGTTGTAGTAACCCCCCGTCTCCGTGCATTTGATCGCGCGGGTCTTACGTAAATGGTCGCAACCAGCAATTCGCGCGGGGCCCGGCCGGCGGGCTACCACGGCACTGCGATCGCCTGCCTAACGGGCCTTCTGCTTTCTTCCCGCTTAGGCGTTTCCTGCGTTCTAGCTAGGTATCGCGCTGCATTTCCGGGCCTATGAGGTCTTTGATGAAGCCGCGTCAGCGCTAGAAAGCAACTCGTTTCGGCGTGTAAGCAGCTGCCAAAAAAGCATCACGGCGGTAATCCACAGGACTGGAACGTAAACGGCGAGGATGATCCATGACCAGTTGCTGGCCGTGTCAATCAGATGGCCGCTGATCCCTACCATCGTGGCGGACACCAGATCCGCGGTCCCTATGATCGCCGTTGCCCAAACTAGGACCCTAGCCGCTCCTCCCAACTCACGGCGTAGTGCCGCAATCGAGATCAGAGCCAGCACGGCAGTGACCAAATCTCCGAACGCGATCGTCTGCAGCGTTCCGCTGCTTGCGTTCAGGCCTCCCACGGCGCCTGCGCTGAAGATTTGCAGCGCGACGTAGCGGAAGGCATGGAACCAAAGCAGGATGGTGAGCGCCCCGGCGAGTGGTTTCCGCTTGAGGGCAGGAGCAAGATACCAAAGCGCGACCAGGGTGAACGCGATAAGAGTGAGTAGCGAGGCGATGAGGTTGGCAGCGAGAAGGTCCATCGGAGTCAGCCCACCAGCCATTTCATGGCACTCTCTCGGGTCCGGAACCATTGGGTGGGAAATTGGGCGGCCGGCCCATCGAAGACAGGGGCAGCGCCGGATTCAGCTGTCGGTCCCGGGTATCCCTCGGGCATCACGAAGGCGAACTTCTGCACACCAGCGTTGTTATAACGCGGGATGACCCTTGCGTCCCGCCAGGACATCGCGGCCTCCCGGTCTTCAAAGCCATGACGGAAAGAAGTGGCATCGATCAGGATCGCGGTTACGTCGGCGGCCGCTGCCTCTGCTGCCAGCATCATGAGGCCGGTCATCCAGTCCTCGTCGGACATGGCAGAACTTGTCTGCAGCCAAGTCAGTTCCAGGACGGGATGCTGCGCATGCCTGACAACATATCCAAATCTGTAGCGGGCCAATTCCTCAGGGGCGTTGATTTCAGTATTCACATTCTCGACGTTATGTCCCTGCCACCCTCGTCGGCCAGTGTCCAATCAGACAACCTTGGGGCCTAATCGGACACGACTTTGTCCTGCCGTCATGTGCCCCTGTAGGCGGTGGTTGAATGAAGGAATGGTTCGTGTAGTTGTGATTGCCCCCGCTGAGACCGCGTCAATCACCATGACGGGGCTGTTCGATGTCATCGGCAAAGCCGACAGGGCTTTCGGCGCGTTGGAAGGCCGTCCGGGAAGGGACACTGTCTTCGACGTGAAACTGGCGAGCCTCGACGGGAGACCAGTCCATTACCAAGACAGGGTGACGGTCAACGTGGACCTCGCCGCTGAGGAAGTTAACGCCCCGGATCTAGTGATTGTCCCGGGCCTGGATGACGATCTCGGCCCTTCGTTCGCGCTCAACGCCGCATGGGCTCCATGGCTGGCCCGATGGCACGCCGCCGGGTCCGTCGTCGCCTCCAGCTGCAGCGGGGCCTTCCTGATCGCAGAAGCCGGCCTGCTCAGCGGCCGCACGGCCACGACACACTGGCTCTACGCTGACGAGTTCCGTCGCCGGTTCCCGGCAGCGCGGCTCGCCGTCCAACGCCTGATCATCGACCACGGCGACGTGATTACCAGCGGCGGAGCGACAACCTTCCTTGACCTTGCCCTCTACTTGGTTGAGCGGTTCGCCGGCCGGGAGCGGGCTAACGCGGCCGCCAGGGTTCTGTTGATCGACGGCGCCCGCACCAGCCAGCTGCCCTACGTGACGAACGGAGCGGGGTACCGGGACCACGACGATGATTTGGTCCGCAAGGCCCAAAACCTCATCGACGCCAAATTGTCAGGATCAATTCGGGTCGAAGACCTGGCCGGGAACGTCGGACTCAGCAGCCGCACGCTCGCCCGACGCTTCCACGACGCCGTCGGACAGGCACCACAGGCGTACATCCAGTACTGCCGCGTCGACACTGCCCGCAGGCTCCTCGAGACCGGCGACTCGCCGATAGAGAACATCCGACGCCAGGTTGGCTATAGCGACCCCACGGCATTCCGGCGCGCATTCAAAGAACAAACCGGCCTCGCCCCCTCCGAATACCGGGACCGATACGGCTGGACCGCCGATGCGGGCACAGACCACTTGACCTAGACCCTTTATTGGACCGAGGTCAGCAAGCTTCTGAGCGTCCGATGAGTGAAGCCCCTGCATGATGGCGTTGACCCCATCCCCGCGTTTGATGAGGTCCGGGCTTTCCCCGCAGCCGCTCTCATCACCGCAGCCATTCACTGCCAGGACAATGGCGGTAGTTCGCGGAATCGAAGGCGCCAACGCTGAACCGTGTCCGGCCCCTCGGCACGAAGCGCCGCTTGTCCCTCAGAGCCCGTGACTCCTGAGGGCTTCCTTGATTTGATCAACCGTCGGCACGCCCACCAATCCGCGCGGGGTCCGGTATAGCCTGCAAGTGAGGTCGTTGGCTGCTGCACCATCGGGGAAGATGTCGGTTCCGTCGATGGTGATCGTTGGTGATCCTGCGAAGGCGGTCCCGATGGTGTCCTCCGAGGATTCCATCAGCCGCCTGTGGATTGCTGCGCCGCCGTGACCCAAGGCGGTCAGAGCGGCACCCAGGTGCCGTGCTGCTTCATCCGTGTTGGGGCAATCACTGATGTGAAGCAGTTCG